>CBDUCG010000066.1:0-10941 GCA_965365595.1 uncultured bacterium | reverse complement strand
TTCATATATTTCCTCTAATGAGATGTTCGAAGTACATCAACATTATCCTGTTTTTCTATACTAGAAACGATAGCCTTTGGAGCAGGAGGTCTGTATCCAAGAGAGCTGTGTGGCCTAACTTCATTGAAGTGTTTTCTCCACTGCTCTATCAGCACTTGAGCTTCTTTCAGAGTGTAAAATATCTCTGTGTTTAACAGTTCATCTCTAAGCTTTCCATTAAAGCTCTCGTTGTATCCATTCTCCCAGGGTGACCCAGGCTCTATATATGCAGTCTTTACTCCCACACTCTCAATCCACTCCCTTGTTGTTTTGCCAGTAAACTCACTCCCATTATCTGAACGTATATACTCGGGAATCCCTTCTGTGATAAACAGAGTGCTTAATGTGTCTAGTACATCATCGGATTTAAGTGAAGACCCTACACGTATAAGAAGGCACTTTCTTGTATATGCATCTATCACAGTCAACATTCTTATCTTCTTACCACTGTGTAGTCTGTCGTGTATAAAGTTGTAGCTCCATACGTGGTTCTTATATAAAGGCCTAAGCCTTATACAGGAGCCATCATTTAAGTATAGTCTCGCTCTTTTTGGTTGTTCCTTGGGTACTTTAAGACCTTCTTCTCTCCATATCCTCTCAACACGCTTGTGATTCACTATCCATCCCTCAGCCCTTACAAGAGCTGTAATGCGTCTGTATCCGTATCTGCCATACTTACTTGCAAGACGTATTATATCAGCTCTAAGAACTTTCTCTGATTGTGGTTTATTAGACTTGAGTCTTTGCACCGAACGGGCTTGTCCAAGAACCTTGCATGCTCTACGCTCTGATACTCCCAGTTTTTGCTGTACATGCACCACACACCTTCGTCTTCGTTCGGTGCTTAGAAGTTTCCCTTTGAGGCTTCCTTCAGTATTAGCTTATCTAGTGTTAAATCAGCTACTGCTCTCTTTAGTCTTGAGTTCTCTTTCTCAAGCTCTTTTAACCGTTTTGCCTGATTGACCTGCATACCTCCGTATTCCTTCCTCCAGCGGTAGTAAGTGTTAGATGTTATACCTAATTCCCTTCTATCAAAAAAATAACTTAACTTATGGACCTATTATAAGGGGGCAGGTCAAAATTAGAGAAGAAGTACCAGATGATTACAGGCTTTCAATAGAATGCTTTGGAAAAAATCCGAATTTAATTATGGATAATGAAAATGATGAAATTGTTTTCTCAGTTCCTGAAATTGACCCTTCGCCAGATGTTATTTGTATATTCAACAACATAAAAAAAGGAAGTGGTGGAGGAGGATGTACACTTGCCGGTGGTAGTAATAACAATTCAATTGTTATATTATTGTTAATACCGACTCTGATACTGATTAGGAGGTTTGTTAAGAAAAGAGGGACCTAAATAAAGCATCGGTTCTAGAAATGAAAAAGAAGAGAAATAGAATTTTAATAGAGGCACAAAAAAATCAGGGAGGTTTGATTCATGTACTATATTGTAACTTTCGACCCTATAGAAGGTGTTACGAGAAAACAGATAACAGAAGCTTATAATAGGTTTGTAAAGCACTTCGAGAAAAAAATTCCTCAGTTTAAGTTTTTAGGACTTTTTGTTCGAAATGTTCTACTGGGGTCTAGTCCGCATTATACTGCTATGTGGGAATTTCCAGACTATTCGGCTCTTGATGAATGGAATGCTATCTTTGGTAAAGACAAACAGGGACAGAAACTCGCAAAAGCGCTTAGAATAAAAGCTACAGGTTGGGAAGCAAGGGTTATGTCGAAGCTCATATAAATTATAATTTATAAATATGTGGTTCCTATTAAATCATGCTTGAGACAAGAGGTGCAGTACATACTTATTAATAGGACTTTTTGTGTGTAACACCATGAGCACATGAATATTTAGCTGAAATTTCAGTATTCGATTTTGTGTTCTAACTCGAATGGCCATAAACAAAGCCTGGTTTAAGCTGCATTCTTCATGATTACAACTTAGACCGGGCTTGATATAAGGGTAGCAGTACAGAATTACTTTCTTCTTAATTCCAACTTAAACATTACTGGATACATAGGGAGTACTAAATTCTTATGCAATCTTTTTATTCGTAAGAATTAAACATATAATTTGTGACCATGTGCTGGACCTATTTTTTGGGGTTTGACAGTATCTGGGTTCAAGCCTATTATAGATTCTATTTGTATTGATGAATACGAGGAGGAATCATGTATAAAAAAAACATTCTGTTTTTTTGTTCAGTTTTATTTATTTCTATTGTGTTTTTAGCTTGTGACAATAATGGTGACAGTGGTGGTGCGGATTCAGGCCAGCCGGACGACATACATGATTTAACCGGAGGTGAAATAGACATAGAGGTAACCGGAAGGGGTTTCACAATCAATGGGCAGCCTTTTACGGTAAAGGGAGTCAACTACTCACCTATCCCGATAGGAATGTCATTTAATGACGGTGACAAGATCGGAGATGTATTCTTCGACTATTTCAACCCTGTGCATGAGGAAGATATTAGGCTCATGAAAGAAATGGGCGTTAATGTTATTCGTATATACGGTATGTTCCCATGGCACCCTCAAAATGGCCCGGCGGATCCGAACAATCCGGTGGCCGATAGGGACCACACGAAATTTCTAGATATGCTCTATGACAACGGTATTTGCGTATTCATTACTTATCCTATAGGTGACGAGGCATTTCAGTATAAGATTGTGAATCAGGAACCGACAGATGGTTCTTTCTTTGTAAAACTTCCCACCGGACCAAACGGCGCCGAACAGATATGGGTTGAAGATGAGCAAAGTGTGAAACCAGGGTTTGAATGGCTCGGACAGCAAACGGCCGCGCAGAGAAGGCAGTCTGATAAAGAGGCCTACCTTGCTCTTGCGGAAAAATATAAGAATCACCCCGCTGTTTTCGGATGGGTGCTGACGAATGAGAAAAACAGCCCGCAGAGCCGCGTTAATCCCAATTTCTGGAAATATTTGAACGAGCTAGCTGGGGAACTTAAAACTGTCGCTCCGAAAAAAGAGACTATGATCACTCTCATCGACGACGCAATGATAACGCTGGAAAAAGTAGCGGAAAACAATTTCGACGTGGATAATATAGATATTTGGGGAATAAACTCATACAGGGGAAACACTAATAGCGTTTCCAACAATTTTGACAATCTGTTCTCCTCATATCACGCTGTTAGCGACAAGCCGCTCATAATTACAGAGTTCGGACCTCCGTCGTCCACGAGGACAGAAATTGTAGATTCTGTCGGTGTGCCTATCACTCCGGGAGATAATAGCCAATTGGGATTTTGTGCAAGCGGTACGTTCGTAGAATTTGACACTACCGCTCAGATGTCTGTCTCGGACTACCTGGAAGGCCACTGGAACGACATCATAGCAAATTCAGACGTAGCCGCTGGTGGAATTGTTTTCAGCTGGGTGGACGAGTGGTGGAAAGAGGGCGATAAGGATGCCATTAACAAGTCTCCTGGGGGTAACGCCAACTTCCCTGGCGGCTGCGGGGACGAAGAGGCCTTCGGGATAAATTCAGTCGTGTTTAAAAGAAATCCTTCTGATCCCTTTCCATTTCCGTTTATTCCTGACGACAGAGTACAAAGAGACCAGTTCTTTACACTTAAAAAGCTCTGGACAGGGAATTGATTCAAATTAAATATTAACAACCAAGTTTCAAAAGGGGCTCAACAAATGAGCCCCCTGTTTTCGTTGATCCTACCTGTGATCGATATGAAACATTAATCGAATTCGATTTCAACCCCATCACCTATTCTTATCTAAAATTATCATCTTCATAATAATAGATGTCGTGATTAACATGAGCATAAAGGTGGATAGCATCATGATCATCAGTTACTTGCTGTGCATGATACTTATGTTTCTATGAAATAATTTTTGAAATGTCTTGTGTTAAAATCCTCCCTCCGCTACCAATGATTTCAACTGCTTACACCTGATTCCTTCCCGAAATAATTACTAATGTGACCAAATATGTGACCATGTGCTGTACTTATTTATGGGTCTTGGTAATGTACTGCTCCCTTTTGTCAAGCAGCGTTTAAGTTGGAATTATGAATATTGCAAAAAAATACCCAACTCGCTTACGTCAACTGAACAAAAAAGGTGCTTTTAGAACCTGTCCCTGTCTTATTCTCTGACATAACACAACATTTCTATTCTTAAATCGACTATACATATACCTAGCACTCTCTAAATACTGTACTAATAATTTTGGCATGATTTATGCAATAATATTTATAAGAACGGTTTTGAGGAAGAAAAGAAAATGAATATGGAAAAAATGATGGAAAAAATGAAGAAAGGAGAAATGAAAGGAGTATTAATCGCAACGGCTGGAGTCTTAGGAATAATAGGTCTAATTGCTATGCGGAAAAAGAAGTCAGCCATGGAAGAAATGAAGAATGGTTTTGGCAAAGAAAGAGAGATGCGAATGATGCCGCAAATGATGAAGAAGATGATGCCTCATTGTCTTGAAATGTTACTACCAAAACTCTCAAAAGAAGATAAAAACGATTTTGTATTGAAAATGGCTACTATACTGTTTGCTAAACATGAAGATAAGGAAGCAGAGTTATAAGATAGTAAGAACTTCAGTTCCAACGAATTATGTAGAGTTCCTGGATTATAGACATGGCAAATTTGAGTATATATTAACCATAATGGAGGTAAAAAATGGGTCCAGAACATACAATTTGGTGGCCTTGGGCTGGTATGTGGATATTTCCAATGATTATGTTCGCTGTGATATTAATTTTAATATTTTTATTTGCTGGGCGACGATGGGGTTGTTGGCACTGGTGGTCAGGCCCTGGTAGGTATTACGGTGAAAGTAGGGAGTCAGAAACTGCATTAGAAATATTGAAAAAACGTTACGCCAAAGGTGAAATCACAAAAGATGAATTCGAAGATATGAAGAAAGACATCTTAACTTAGACACTAGTATAAGTGCACTTGTACTGCTCCTATTTTGTCAAGCAGGATTTAAGTTGGAACATAAAGAATATGTACATTTTTCGGCGGGTTGATAATCAGGGGTAAAAATAACAGCAGAAACCTAAATCAACCTAGGATTTCATTTGCCTTTTTGTTGTCTGTTGTCATCAATACTAATAAGCAGTGTTCGCCTTCTGCAGTCAAAGCGGCGTTGACAATATCAATATGTTGCTCTGAGAGTTTTTTTGTAACCTTAGAAATTTGTCCGGGTTTGTTATCCATCTGCACAGTCAAAACGTTACTTTCTCCGAACTTGAGATTATTTTGACGAAGAACTTCCTTGGTCTTATTTGCATCATCCACGATTAAACCTACAATTGCAGACTCAGCTTCAACTACTGTAGAAAGCCCTCTTATATTTATGTTGGCTTCAGATATTGCTGTACAGAGCTCACTTAGCATGCCAACTTTATTCTTTACAAAGACAGAAAATTGTGTTTCAAGTGCCATATGTACAATAAATAATATATTGTCAGAAGGGTTAAAGCAAGGAATTTAATACTCGCTATTTATTTGCTAATGAATCCATCTCATTCGTTTCGTTGCTATCTCCTAATGTTTTTTAATAACATTTTACCAACTTAAGTATTTACCCGCTCCCCCTATCATAGGTCCATATGTTAACTTAGATTACTAGAAGAAAACCCTTCTAGATGGGAGGTTATGAAGTTTGTTTAGCTTTTTGTGCGATACCGACTTAAACCAAGATTGAAAAAAGGAGAAACATTAAGCGTCATAACTTAACCATGCCGCTTGTAATCTTCGCTCACTCGACCTAATCTATTTATATATATCAAATCGAGAGGAGGTTAACTGCGATGCAGCTTAATTTGACCATAGAAGAAGCACAAATACTGAATGAGGTCCTCACTGGCTATCTCTCCGACCTGAGATTTGAAATAGCTAATACAGATAGCGGTTTTTTTCGCGAAGGCTTAAAAGAAAGAGAGGTCTTTCTTAAGAGGATAATTGAGGACTTGGGAAAAGCGTAATTCCTGTCGTTCAGTTTAGTTGCCTTATTGCTTTTGGGCAAGAGAGTCCAGTTTTGCACACGCTCAGAACTATGGTTCTGAATGGGGTTTATAAATGCTTACATTATTGTTAATCTTCCATAATGAGCTCGTGGGCTTCCCATACTGCTGTATATCCTGACCTAGTAAATATCCAATCCGTCTCATTTTTCTTTAGCCAAAGACACTTGTCGCACTGAAGGTATTACCTAAAGTCAGTTTTAAACTTATACATATTTGAATTTTATCATAGATAGAAATTAATTGAATTGAACGAAAGCCACTAGTAAGGACTATGGGTATCCTGATAACTTGCGGTATCGAATTCTTCCATATCTGCTGGAGAAATCCATCCACCACCGAGGGCTTTGTAGAGACGGGTGTAAGCGTTGTAGTATTCCTGGGTAGCTTGTGAAAGATCAAGCTGGGCTGAAAATTGGGCACGCTCTGAGTCCAGCACTTCAAGATAGCTTGAAAAGCCCTGATCATATCTCATCTTAGATAATCTGTTTGCGTTTTCTGCGGCTTTAACTTGTTTTTTGAGTGCGCCAACCTGTTCGCGGTATGTCTGAATGTCTACAAGCGCATCAGAGACTTCTCTGAAAGCATTTAGTACAACGTTTTGATAACTGTAGAGCGCCTGCTCTGTTCTGGCTTTTTCAATTTCCACTCGAGCTTTATCTTGTCCAAAAGTAAATATCGGACCTGCAAGCCCTGCGGCTATATTCCATGCAAACCCGTCGATTGTCATTGGCCCCGCATCATTGGTCGCAGCTCCTGCAGCTCCGGAAATGCTGATTGATGGAAATCTTTCCGCAACTGCAACGCCAATAAGAGCGTTTTGTGCCTGAATTAAATACAAGGCTTCTAAAATATCAGGCCTTCTTTCCAGAAGTGAAGACGGCAGCCCTGCGGGCACATCTGGAGGTATCGTTTGTTGGTAAAGGTTTAGATCTGTTTTTATTTCCTGAGGGAATGCCCCCAACAGTATACTGATCGCATTTTCAGTGTTTGCAATAAGTCTTTTGTTTATAGGAACTGCAGCGGCAGCAATTTCTCTTTGCACTTGAGCCTGGTTGAGATCAATTTCAGGTATTACTCCTTTGTCAAAACGTTTCTGTATTATTTCAAGACTCTCGTCACGGGATTCGAGGGTCTGCTCAGATACTCTAAGTCTTTCCTTAAAATCAAGAAGCATGAAATATGCCCCGACAACCTCGGAAATTAAACTAATCTGGACCGATCTTGTAGCATATTCTGATGCCAGTAGCTGTGCTCTTGAGGATTCTGTTGCACGTCTGAATTTTCCCCAGAAATCCAGTTCCCAGTTCACAACAGGTGATATAAATGCGGTGTTATTAGGCTCATCTGGGTCGCTTGATATCACGCCTCCGTTGAAATTACCTCTATTAGCTCCCCCCTGGAGATCAAATCTCGGATACTGGTCCGCCTGTGTAAAAACAAGAAATGAGCGGGCCTCTTCAATCCTGCTAATTGCGATCAGGAGGTCTTTATTGTTTTCAAGCGCAGTGTTAACAAGTGATACGAGTAACGGGTCATTAAAAAGCTCCCACCAGATGAGGTTTACTTCCTCACTTTCTCTCCCGTCAGAATATCTCGACTCGTCAGATAAATCATCAAACTGAGGCTTTTCGAAATCAGGACCAACAAGACAGCCTGACATTAGCACAGATAAAATGAGTAGTACTGATATAAATTTATTTAATATAGTCATTGTAAATCTCAACTTTTCGCGAGATCCCTTTTCTCTTCGTATTTACCCAGTTTACCTATCATTACAAAGAACATCGGGTAAAAGAACACGCCTAACAATGTCGCAAGCGACATTCCCCCTAAAAGCGCAACGCCCATCACAACTCTTGCTTCAGCTCCGGCTCCCGAAGCTATAACGAGGGGTAACACCCCAAGAATGAATGAGAACGCTGTCATTAAAATCGGCCTAAACCTGAGTCTTGCAGCTTTGATGGCAGAATCATATAAAGACAACCCCTTATCAAATTCAAGTTTGGCAAATTCCACGATTAGAATTGCATTTTTTGCAGCCATGGCAATAAGCATCACAAGCGCAATCTGGGCAAATATATTTAGCTCATAGCTTTCACTGAATATTCTTGCTATAACAAGACCGAGAAAGGCTCCGAAAATCGCAAACGGTGTTCCTAACAAAATACTCCAGGGTAGCGACCAGCTTTCATATTGGGCCGATAAAATCAAAAATACAAATACAAGTGCGAATAAGAATACAACGCCCGCTGAGCCTGAAGCCGCTTTTTCCTGATAGGACATATTGCTCCACTCATATCCCATGTTTGAAGGAAGCACCTCAGCTGCCACTTCCTCAAGGGCAGTAAGGGCTTGCGCCGATGTATAGCCCGGTGCCGGTCCTCCTGTCAATTCTACTGACCTGTATAAATTGAAACGGTTTGTATAGTCCGGACCAGTTATACTGTCTATGTTTACAAATCCAGCAAGAGGTACGCTGTCTCCGTTTGAGTTCTTTACATAGAAGAAATTGATCTGGTTTTGATTCTGTCTGTATTCCGGTTCTGCCTGAATATATGCTTTATATAATCTTCCGAACCTTGTGAAATCATTTACGTAAGTTCCACCGAGAAAAGCTCCTACAGTGCTGTATATATTCTCGAGCGGGATCCCGGCTTTTAGAACCATATCGGTATTTATCTCCATGAATCTCTGGGGAACATTTGCGCGGAAAGTTGTAAAAATAGAAGCAATCTCAGGCCGTTTCATTGCAGCTTGTATAAACCTGCCTGCCTGCTGTGCAAGGTATTCCGGGGTGTTGCCTCCTCTGTCCTGAAGCATCATAGTAAAACCTGAGCCACTACCCAGGCCGGGGATAGCTGGAGGGCCAAAGGCAAAAACCTGAGCCTCGTTCATCTGAGTCCTAAAAGCGATGTTCAATAAGTCGACGACCTCATTAGCCGTCTCATTTCTGAGATCCCAGTCTTTTAGCGAAACAAAGATAAATGATGCATTTGACGAGAAACTTCCAGAAAGAAGACTGAATCCTGCAGCGGATGTTACATATTCGACCTGGTCAAACTGAGCTATGATTTTCTCGACCTTTTTTGTGACGTCGTTTGATCTCTGTAGTGATGCAGCATCCGGCAGCTGAATATTTACAAAGAGGTATCCCATATCTTCCTCAGGCATGAAACCGCCTGGAAGTATTCTTGAGAGCGCTATCAGTCCGACAACCAAAATACCAAGAAAAAGTAATCCACGTTTTATTGCAGAAGTTGTATGCCGGGTCAGGCTTACGTATTTTTCCGTAACTTTATCAAATGCGTCGTTAAATTTATCAAAGAATTTTCCTAGAATACCTCTACTTGGCTCAGCCTTTCTGAGTAGCAATGAACACAATGCCGGGCTAAGAGTAAGAGCGTTGATTGAAGAGAACACAACTGATACAGCAACAGTTATTGCAAACTGCTGATAGAGCCTTCCTGTGATTCCCGCCATTACCGCTACAGGAATGAAAACAGCAACCAGTACAAGGGTGGTTGCAATTACAGGAGCGGTCACCTCACTCATTGCCTTTTTTGTAGCTTCTCTTGGGGAAAGTCCGTTTTCAATATTGACCTGTACTGCTTCTACAACAACAATAGCGTCATCCACAACAATTCCTATTGCCAGCACCAGTCCTAAGAGTGAAAGAACGTTAATTGTGAATCCGATAATTGGAAAAATCATAAAAGCTGCAACAAGTGACACAGGTATTGCTATGGTTGGTATGAGTGCCGCTCTCCAGTCCTGAATGAAAATAAATACAACCAGGATTACTAGAGCAAGTGCCACGAAGAGTGTGACAACGATTTCTTTAATACCAGCTGTAATTGCAAGTGTCGTATCAAGAGAAATATCATATTTCATGCTTTGCGGAAAGGATTTGGACAAGTCCTCGATTGTGTTTTTAACAGTTTTCGCAAGTTCGGTCGCATTTGATCCAGGTGCCTGATACAAAGCAATAACAGTGCATTCTTTTCCATCAAGTCTGGTAAATGCGTTATAGGTTTCAACCCCAAGCTCAACCCGAGCAATATCCTTGATTTTAACCTGTGAACCGCCTTCGCCGGTCCTGACGACAACCTCGCCGAACTCCTCAGGGGAGTTTAAGCGCTCAGGCAACCTCACTGTATATGTGAAATCTGTTCCAGGAGGCGCAGGCTCTGCTCCAAATTGGCCGCCGGGCACAATTATACTCTGCTGTCTAATCGCATCGACTATTTCGGGGACAGTTATTCCCAGTTGAGCAATACGGTCTGGCTTGATCCATATCCTCATGGAATAGTCGCTTGCGCCGAGCACTTGAACACGACCGATACCCTTAATACGGGCAAGTGTGTCCTGAATATTTATAATTGCATAGTTACCGAGAAAGTCCTGGTCATACCTTCCGTCTTCAGACGTCAGAGTGATCAGCATTAAGATATTAGGGAGTGATTTCTCTGTTGTTACTCCGAGCCTGGTTACCTCTGTAGGGAGTTTTGCTGTAGCAGCGGCAACTCTGTTCTGGGTGAAAACAGTGTTTAAATCCGGGTCTGTGCCAACTTCAAATGAAACTTGGATTGACATAGTCCCGTCATTAGCGTTGGTGGACTTCATGTATATCATGTTGTCAACACCATTGATTTGCTGTTCAAGCGGTGTGGCAACTGATTCTTCAACGCTGATAGCATTAGCACCTGTATAGTTTGCTCTAACTTGGACAATCGGGGGGGTTATGTCTGGGTATTGTTCAACTGGAAGACCTCCCATAAAAACTAATCCGACTATAACCATAACAATGGCTATTACCATTGCAACTATCGGTCTATTGACGAAAAAATTTCCCATTTTGTATTATATGC
>CBDUCG010000065.1:0-10968 GCA_965365595.1 uncultured bacterium | reverse complement strand
GGATATATAGGTCTTGAACTGGGTACTGTTTATGCCGCATTAGGAACAAAAGTATCTGTTGTAGAAATGACTTCAGGCCTAATGCAAAGTGCAGACAGGGACTTGGTCCGGGTTCTTCAGAAAAGCTCGGAGAAAATTTTTAATATAATCATGCTGGATACAAAAGTTGTAGAAATGAAGGAATCAGATAAAGGAATAAAGGTAACATTTGAGGGTGAGAATGTTGAAGAAAAACAACAAATATTCGATAAGGTTCTTGTATCCGTAGGACGAAAACCAAACTCTGAAAACATAGGTTTGGAAAATACAAAAGTTGATATTAATGAAAAGGGATTCATAGAAATAGATGACCAGAGAAGAACTTCAGAACGACACATATTCGCAATAGGAGATGTCGCCGGAGAGCCCATGCTTGCCCATAAGGCTACTCATGAGGGTCGAACGGTAGCCGAAGTCATTGCAGGAAGAGACGTCGCATTTGAACCCAACGCTATACCGGCAGTGGTTTTCACAGACCCTGAGATTGCATGGTGCGGTCTGACTGAAACAGAAGCTAAAGCAAAAAATATTAATTTCAAAGTCGCCAGATTCCCCTGGGGCGCATCAGGTCGTGCAACAACTCTGGACCGAAATGACGGAGTCACCAAACTCATTATTGATCCGGAGACAGACAGAATTCTTGGCATGGGCATCGTTGGCTCTGGAGCGGGCGAGTTAATTGCAGAGGGTGTATTGGCGATCGAAATGGGAGCATTAGCTTCTGATCTGGAATTGACAATACACGCTCATCCGACATTGTCTGAGACAGTAATGGAATCTGCTGAAGTTTACTACGGCCTCAGCACCCATATGTACAAACCTAAAAGAGATAGATAGCATTTCATAAATGGGTAAAAATTCTACTGAACACGAAAATACTGCACAGGATATCCAGATTGCAAGGCTAGATATAATACCTGAAGAAAAATATTTAAATGCTATTGTAGATGTTGTAAGCGACATTGCTACTGCAAACGGAATATCTAAAAAAGACACTAACCATCTTGACAAGGTATTAATCGAGATCTTCCAAAATATCGTAAAGTATGGATTTCAGAATGACACTTCAAAGCCCATTGAAATATTGATTTCAAAGCGTTTAAATACCTTTGTAATATCACTTCAAGACAAAGGACTGCCTTTTGACTATGAAAATCTCGAAATTGGAGAAGACAAAAGGTTTAAATCTTATTTGTCCAAAGGCTATGCGGATGAAGTAAATTTTTATTGCCTTGGAACCGGGGGCAACAAGACAGAAATAGTAAAAAATCTACCGGCATCCGATATACGTGATGAAATGGATATCTCGGTACACCATGAGCATTTAAAACAGGAGCAGATAGAGCCCGACGCGGAAATAAAAATAGAGAGCTTTAAACCTGATAAAGTCCATGAGCTTGTGAGGTTGGTATACAAATGCTATGGATACACATATGCAAATGAATTTATGTACTATCCGGAAGAGATTGAAGCCCGGCTAGACTCAAATATAATGGAATCATGTGGAGCATATAACAGCGACGACGAACTTGTCGGCCATCTGGCTTTAATTTACAGCCAGCCCGGAGCCAAAGTGGGTGAATCAGGAGAGGCTGTTGTAGACCCTCGCTACCGGGGTCATCATATATTTCCCAAAATGAAAACTTTTATGACAGACCACGCTTCGTCAAATGGAGTTATTGGAGTTTACGGGGAAGCCGTTACTGTTCATCCCTACAGTCAGAAGGGAAGCCTTGAGTTAGGTTCAACGGAAACAGGATTTCTTTTAGGCTATAGCCCGGGAACAGTATCATTCCAGAATATATCCGAAGAAGAAAAACCCAGACGCCAGTCCATCGCGCTCATGTTTACGCCGATTCTGGTAAGCAGGAAAGAAAGAATTTATGTGCCTGAAATCTATAAAGACATAATAGAGAACATTTATCAGAACTTAGGATATAAAAGAGATTTCATAATTGAAAACCAAGAATCGGAATACAAAAATCCAGATCCGGGGCATATCTCTGTGTCCATACGCTCAGATCATAATCAAGGCATATTGACGGTATCAAAATTTGGAAAGAACACTCTAAATGAAATTCGTTTCCATTTAAAACAGCTTTGTCTACAAAAAACTGACTGTATATATGTGGATCTTCCATTAAATCAACCAGGGTCAGGATTTAAAGCAACAAGATTAAGAGAATTAGGCTTCTTTTTTGGATATATCATTCCTGAGTACTCAGATTCTGATGTGCTGAGAATGCAGTATCTGAACAATGTTGAAATCTCAAAAGAAGACATTAAGACAGCCTCCAAATTCGGCGAAAAATTACTAAACAAGATATTTGAGGATTGGAAAGAAGTTTCTGCATAGAAATTAAGTCTTTCCATAGACGGGCAAAATTGCTCCGCTAATTTTATCTCCGTCTTTTGAGCACAGAAAAGCAATTACTTCCGCAATCTCTTTAGGCTTTACCCACTTCTTAAAATCAGCCTTAGGCATATCTTTCCTGTTCCGGGGAGTATCCATCGTTCCAGGGATAATTGCGTTCACATTTATGTTGTATTCTGAAAGTTCATCAGCCATAGACTGGGTCAGGTTTATTACCCCCGCTTTTGAAGCTCCGTATGCCGCCATGTTCTTAGTCCCTTCAAGGGCAGGGCGAGCTCCTATATTTATTACCCGGCCGTATTTCTGTTTTATCATCTGCGGCAGGACTGATTTAGAACAAACAAAAGCGGATTTCAGATTAATATTCATCATGTTATCCCAGAGAGCTTCGTCGGTTTCTGTAATTTTAGCCATCGCAAAACCGCCAACAATGTTAATTAGGTAATCTATTCGCCCAAATGTCTTAATTACCCGTCCGGCGACTTTATTCATAATGCCTAACTTTGTAACATCTGCCTTTGCAAATATTAATCTCTCACCATATTCCACTTTCAGGTCCGCCACGCTTGCAAGATATTTCTTGTTTGTATACGTTGTGCACACGCATGCCCCTTCTTTCAAGAATACAGATAATACATCTATACCCAATCCCCCAGTACCGCCGGTTATTAATGCAACCTTATCTTCAAGATAAGCCATTGTGACCTCCCTTCTATTCAAAACTTTTATTATCATTATACTCTAATTTGGGATAATATGATTTCTACAAAAATTAGCTTGACATCAGAGTCTAATAAGTCTTAAAATAGTCTTGAATCATAGAGGATTATGCGAATGGACCTACATATTTCAATGCAGGCTGAAATACTCAACAAAGGCATATACTTTGAAAAAAGCACCGTTATGCAGATGCCTACTGCAAGAACTCATGAAGTATTTGTTGGTGAATTCAGAGAAGGTGACAAAGTAAAGTTAAAATTACTAAAAAGATACGTAGAAATAGTAGAAAGCAAGTTAACTGAAGAACACGGATTTACAATTGAACATACAAATTATGGCTTCAAATTATTAAGACCAGTTGATCAAAACAAGGATTACATGGAAGACTGGGAAGACTGGGTTGTTTTTACAAGACAGATCCTTGTTGAATTAAAACAAGTAATTGGCGAAGAGATGGAAGAAGAGTCTTGACCTGAAATAGTCTTGCCATACTTGCATTTCATTACATCTAAGCTAATATTTTCCCTCAACTCAGAGCTAAATATTCACTTTCTATCTTACTGAACTAATTCAACAAAGTTCTGCATAGTTTTATTTTTGTTATTATTTTAGGAGATTAAAATAACTAAATGTCAGAAGCAAAAAAAATAAATTACAAAGATACTCTAAACCTTCCGAAGACTACCTTTCCCATGAAGGCTAATCTGAATCAAAAAGAGCCCGAAATACAGAAAAGATGGGAGAAGATAAAACTCTACGAAAGAATACGGGAGAACTCCGGTGGAAAAGAAAAGTTTGTATTTCACGATGGGCCTCCTTATGCCAATGGTCCAATTCACCTTGGCCATCTTTTGAATAAAGTTCTAAAAGACATTGTCGTAAGGTCAAAAACAATGCTTGGATTTGATGTGGATTTTGTTCCAGGCTGGGATTGCCACGGGCTCCCAATTGAGCATAAAGTCTTAAAAGACCTAGGCGATAAAGCCAAAGATTTAACAAAACTTCAGATCAGATATAAATGCCAGGCAGACGCAGAGAAATATGTAAAGATACAGTCTAAACAGATGTTAAGTCTGGGTACAATTGGAAACTATGAGAATCCGTATTTAACTATGACGCCTGACTACGAAGCGGGAGTTCTTGAGGTGTTTTCCAAACTGGTTGAAAGGGGTCTGATTTATCGAGATTTAAAACCTGTACATTGGTCAATTGAGAACCAGACAGCACTTGCGGATGCAGAGCTTGAATATTACGACCGAAAAGACACAAGCATATATGTATTGTTCGAAGTTAATAACCCAGAATCGCTTCCCAAAGAAATGAACCTGCCTGAGGGAGCCACTCCTTCTCTTATGATCTGGACAACAACCCCCTGGACATTGCCCGGCAACTTGGCAGTTGCAGCATCTCCTGATGGTGATTATGGATTATATAAATTCAGTAAGGATGGAAAAGAACGCTATTCAATTTTAGTAGAAACTTTGGCGGAGAAAGTTTTCGGTAAAGCCAAAGTAGATAATTTTGTAAAAATCGGAGATTGCAAAGGTAAAAATTTAGTTAACGCTGGAGTAACATATACACATCCGTTTGCTGAACGCTCAAGCAAAGTTGTAACAGCTGAATATGTAACATTTGAGGATGGAACAGGGCTTGTCCATACAGCTCCGGGCCATGGTGTGGATGATTACCAAACAGGCTTGAAAGAAGGGCTCAACACTTACTGCCCTGTTCTTGGAGACGGCACCTTTGACTCTACCGTGCCTGAATGGATTCAAGGCATAAATGTATGGAAAGGTAATGGAATTATTACTGAACATCTTAGAGAATCCGGGCACCTTTTCCATGACGAAGAGTATCTGCACAGCTATCCGCATGATTGGAGAAGCAAGACACCAACCATATTCAGAGCAACTGAACAGTGGTTTGTGGGGGTTGATAAAACAACACCCGAATTTGACAAGAGTTTAAGAGAATTGGCCCTTGATGCCACTGCAAATAAGATAGCTTTCTACCCGGATTGGGGAAGAAATCGTTTAAGGGGAATGCTAGAATCAAGGCCCGACTGGTGTATCAGCAGACAGCGCGCCTGGGGACTGCCAATACCCGCATTCGTAAACGAAAAAGATGAAATATTACTAACTCCTAAATCAGTAAATGTGGTAATTGAGAAAATCAGAAAACATGGTGCCAATTACTGGTTTAAAGCTGAACCTCAGGAAATAATAGAAGGATATGATCCTAAGAATGACGATCAGGCCCCTGCCTGGGCCAAAGAAGAGGGAGGACTGGATAACCTTAAACTTGGAATGGACATATTTGATGTCTGGTTTGAATCGGGCTCGTCATGGCATTCAGTATTGGAACAAAGAGATATAGGATATCCGGCAGACCTTTATCTTGAAGGTTCCGACCAGCACAGGGGATGGTTCCAGCTTTCACTTCTTCCGGCATTGGGTGCAACGGGAATACCGCCGTTTAAAGCGCTTCTTACTCATGGTTTCATGGTCGACGCCCAAGGCAGAAAGATGAGCAAATCCGGAGGAAACGCTCTTGAAGTAGAGGAGCTTCTTAAATCCAATGGCGCAGATATTTGCCGCTGGTGGGTAAGTTCGCTAAAGTATACAAATGATATAAAAGTTGATTTGGAATTTTTTAAAGTTGCAGGTGATGAATACCGCAAAGTAAGAAACACAATTAGATTTTTACTTGGTAACATAAACGATTTTGATCCCGATAAAGATTCCGTTGAATTTACAGATGAAGACAAATACTCACTCGATAGCTGGGCAATGTCTGAACTATCTAAATTTGTTTATGAGACCAAACAGGCATATCAAAAATTAGATTACAAAAGAGCAAATGAGCTTGTTTTCCATTTTTGCTACGAAACTCTAAGTGCTGTTTATTTGGCAGCCGTAAAAGACAGAATGTACTGCGAAAGGGTAGATGGTAGAAAAAGAAGGCGTTCCCAGACGGCAATGTACCATATAGTGGATGCTCTAATCAGACTACTTTCGCCAATACTAGTCCACACTGCAGATGAGGCATATAGAAGTCTAAAAAATGAAGAGCAGGGAACTCAAAATAGTGTCCATCTTTTAGAAATGCCTCAGGATATCAAAATTAATGCCGATTCCAACTGGCAGGCTGTAATGGAATTAAGAGGAAAAGCTCTGAAAGCGCTTGAAGACGCTAAAGCCTCAGATGGCATCAGCAATCCTCTGGATACAGGTATTGTAATAAATATAGATCCTTCTTCAGCAGCAAAGCTAAAACCGTTTGTGTCCGAGCTTGCGGACCTTTGTGGTGTAAGCAGGTTTGAAATCGAAGAGTCGGAGACAGTTAATATTGAAGTAATCGATTTAACAGACAAGCCTAGGTGTGAAAGATCCTGGAAACGCGACGGTACTGTCAAAGAGCGCTCAGACGGTGGGTTCTTATCCGATAGGGATGCTGAGGCATTAGGATTAGCTTGAAAAAAAGTAGACTTAGTCTACCCGGGAGGCCAGTTCATCTGCCTTCCGCCAAGTAAATGTACGTGCAAGTGATATACTTCCTGACCGCCTTCTTTATTTGTATTTACTACCAGCCTGTAACCCGAATCCGAAACACCTTCATCTTTAGCTATTTTAGAAGCAACCAAATACAGATGTCCTATCAGTCCTTTATCATTTCCATCAATTTCTGCCATTGAAGGTATTTCTTTCTTTGGAATCAGAATTATATGAGTAGGGGCTTTGGGGTCTATGTCCCTAAAAGCAATGCATTGTTCATCTTCGTGAACAATATCAGCAGGTATTTCTTTATCTATGATTTTTTTGAATATAGTGCTCATTATTTTTCTCCCTTGAGTATTTGCAAGTTGAATATAACACAGACTTTTACCACTATCCAAAACAGTATATTACAACCAATCTGATATATTATCCGTTGATTTTACGATATTCATCCCCGCTTCTGAAAATTCCTGAAAAGCTTCATCCGCCTGATCTGTATAGTCTATGACACCCGGCACAACAACGGATGAAGTGCAATCTTCAAGCAAATAAATTTTATTTATTAGATGACTTTCTTCCATATTGGTTGACTCTACCAAATCTGAAACAGTCCAGGCAACACAATGGCTTTTTGCCTGGCCCGCAATAATAATGATGTCATTATCTTGCAATTTTTTATATATAGCCTGCGAGCTAGCAGGGTTTTGAAAAAGAGATTCCTCCCTCTGGGGTAGAGGCTTTCCATCAGATCCGGTAGACACTTCCGGTTTTAATACTGAGTAATGCTCGGTTAAAGGGTGATCTCCTTTGACATGAATGTGTGGTTCTGAAAATCTGGCAAAGGTATGAAAAAATATCGCTTCTTCAATACTAGAAACTAGAGCGTGTCCAATCCCTCCAAGCATAGCATGATAAGGCCAGATTGTAAGTTCATATTTACCTAACTTTTTTAGTTCTTGAGTATAGTGCAATAAATGCTTCTCAATATATTCCGAATTATAAGGCAGGCAATGATTCAGTTTGTAGTTAAATCTCCATTTTCCATTCTCAATGTCATCGACAGAAATGAGAGAGTAGGGCTCGGGATGTTCACCCTCGTCATTTACAAAAAAGATGCTGTGAAAAATTTGCATCGCCTGATGTGTATCCATAGTAGGCACAATCTCAGTAATGCTGCTCAAATTTCTATAAATAAACTCGGCCAATCTTGTATTATCTTCAACAGCTCCCAACCCCGACCTTCCGCCTACAAAAAGCTCAAACCCCGGAATACAAAATGTATTCTGAACGTCGACTAAAATCAGGCACACTTTTTTTTCGTCTCCAGCTGCAGGCTCGATTTCATGTTTCCTTGCCCAATCTGAAGCAGATAGAGCAATCCGCCGGTAATCAACACGCCAGACTTCTCCTATTTTTTCAGCATCGAAATGTGTGGGGATCGGAAGTTCTTTAATATTCATCGGTTTACCTGCATATTGATTCTACTATGATATGAGTTCCGTGCAAAACTTCGGAAATTGACTTTGTAGACGGTACTTGTGATAATCAAATGTAAATAAAGTCAATAAGCACGATATAGATACTATGACTAGACAGACCCATCCTGTTAAAGTTTATATTTTTATAACATGCCTGGTAGATACTTTTTACCCTAAGGTAGGGGAGAGTATGGTTAAAGTTCTTAATGATTTAGGGGTAGAAGTGGATTTCATTGAAGAGCAGACATGCTGCGGGCAGCCCGCATACAACAGCGGCTATCAGGCAGACGCCAGAGCTGTAGCCGAAAGATTTTTGTCTATATTCGATAAGGTTTTAAAAAATGATTCCGGCAGAGAAACATACGTTGTATCCCCCTCCGGATCATGCTCTTCTATGGTTAAAGTATTTTATCAAGATTTATTTAAGAACTCCCCCGAATTATTGAAAAAAATATCATTTATTAAACAAAGAACATATGAATTTTCAGAATTTCTGGTAAAAGTCCTCAACATGGTGGATGTAGGCGCTGAATATGACGGTGTAATTACCTATCACGACTCTTGTCATCTGCTGAGAGAATTAAGGATTAACGAAGGTCCAAGACAACTCATAAATGCGGTAAAGGGAGCTAAATTCAAAGAGATGGAAATGCACGATGCATGCTGCGGATTTGGTGGTACTTTTTCTATTAAATTTCCCAAAGTTTCGGTTTCGATGTTGGATGAAAAAATTGAAGGCATAGTAAATAGCGGTGCTGATACGGTGGTATCGGCCGATATGGGGTGTCTTATGAATATAGGTGGTGCATTAAGTAGAAGAAATATCCCGATAAAAGTTATGCATTTAGCCGAGCTTCTGGCAAGTAGAGGGAAATAATGGGATATCATAAAATAAGATTTGAGAAAGATTCCGAAAAAGCAATTCGCAATGAATCCCTGCAAAAAGCACTGGTTAATGTTACGGACCGATTCCGTTCCCAGAGAAACAAAGCAAGCAGTGAAGTCCCAAACTGGGAAGAATTAAGAAATAAGGCAAGACAGAAAAAAAAAGAAACTATCGCCAATCTGGACAAATACCTGCTCCAGCTTGAGGAAAGTGTTGTGAATGCGGGCGGCAAAGTTCATTGGGCCAAAGACTCTAATGTTGCTTGTCAAATAATACTGAACATAGCCAAAGAGGGACAAGTTAAATCCGTAGTCAAAAGCAAGTCGATGGCTACAGAGGAAATAGAGTTAAATGACAGCTTTGAAAGCTCAGGAATAAAAGTAGTCGAAACTGATCTTGGTGAATATATTATACAACTGGCAGGCGAGCATCCATCACACATTATTGCCCCAGCAATTCATAAAACCAAGGATGACATCTCTAAACTCTTTGCAGAGAAACTCGAAATCCCATATTATGAAAAACCCGAAGAGCTCACAAAAGTGGCTAGAGAAAGATTAAGGAGTGAATTCCTAAACGCTGATATGGGGGTGTCCGGAGCAAACTTTGCGGTTGCGGAAACAGGCACTATCGTAGTAGTTGAGAACGAAGGCAACGCCAGGCTTACAACTACAGTTCCCAGGATTCATGTAGCTCTGGTGGGAATAGAAAAACTGATTCCCCGTTATGAAGACCTTTCTCTTTTTTTGACCGTTCTTGCAAGAAGCGCAACAGGGCAGAAATCCTCAACTTACGTTTCCTTCATTACAGGCCCTAAAAAGCAAACAGATATGGATGGTCCAGAAGAATTTCACCTTGTTTTGCTGGACAACGGGCGCTCAAAAATTCTGGCATCGGAAGAGACAAGAGAATCACTTTACTGCATCAGATGTGGTGCGTGTCTCAACAACTGTCCTGTATACAGACACGTAGGAGGGCACTCATATGGTTGGGCCTACTCAGGGCCGATAGGTGCAATTATTACACCACAGTTATTGGGAATAGATAAAGCCCCCGAGTTGCCGTTCGCCTCATCACTTTGCGGGGCTTGCCATGATGTTTGCCCTGTAAAAATTGATTTTCCTAAAGTGCTTCTTGAGCTGAGAAAAAATGTTGTTAAATCAAAGGAGAAAAGTTCCAGGGCAGGGGCAGCACCTTTAGAAAAATTAGGAATAAAATTGTGGCGTTTTACTGTTGAGCATGAGTACTTATACAAATTGTTAAACAAGATATCTTATTATTTGCAAATCCCATGGAAGCAAAGCAATGGTAAGCTGAGATCTCTTCCCTATCCGTTTTCACGCTGGACAGATGAAAGAGATTTTCCTTCAGTAGCCAGGAAAACATTTAGAGAAAGGTGGAAAGAAATAAGATAGTAATGGGGTAGGGCGCATATCAAGTAACGGGAAATGGTTATGAGCAATTCTAGAGAAGAGATTTTACACACGATCAGAAAAGGATTAAAAGACGCAAGCTCAGACGAAGACTTCACCAAGAGAAATATTTCAAACGAAGCTCAGGAGATTCAACATTTAACAATTGAGCAGCAGAGTACTTTAAAGTCCAAATTTATTTCAGAACTTAGCAATGTTAATACAAAAATATTAGAAGCAAGTGACGAAACTGAAATCAACAAAGTGATACTGAATCTAACAAAAGAAAAAAAGCTAGAGTCTTTTTCAATCTGGGAATCACAATATCTAAAAAAGCTCAAGTTAAAAAAGAGCCTGAAGGATGCAGGGTTAAAACTGATCACAGCGAAGAATAAGAATAGAATTGCTAATTCAAACATTGGCATCACAGAGGTAGATTATGCCATTGTCGACACCGGCACATTGGTCTTGCTTACAAACAACAACCAGCCGCGGAGTGTTTCACTTCTACCTCCAATCCACTTGGCAATTGTGAGACCGGAGAAATTGGTCAGAAATATCC
>CBDUCG010000064.1:0-11058 GCA_965365595.1 uncultured bacterium | reverse complement strand
TGGTAAGGATATAGATGCTGCATGCGGGCAATTAGCAAATAAGGGTTAGCTGGATCATGGCAGATAACCATCACTTTTTTGAAGCATTGGCGCATAGGTAACTTTAGATTCGTCTTGCTTAACAGGTTCTAATTTCTCTCTGCCAAGTAGTGACAGTGTTTCTACCAACATTTCTGCTCCTATATGCGATAATCTCTCTAACATTGTCTCCGCGTCGTCATCATCACCTATTTGAACCTCTCGAACCAATAGTATGTCGCCGGAGTCCATGCCCTCATCCATTTGCATAATAGTAACGCCTGTTACTTTATCGCCATTAATTATTGTCCAGTTAACTGGAGCCGCTCCCCTGTATTTAGGCAGTAGCGAGGGGTGTACATTTATACAGCCATGCTCAGGGAGTTCTAGTATGGATTTGGGAATTATCTTTCCGTATGCGGTAACGCAAATCACATCAGGATTTAGTTCTTTGAGTTCTTTCAAAAATTCATCGGTTTTAATTTTTTCAGGCTGAAGGACCGGAATATTAAATTTTTCCGCGAGAACTTTAATTGGAGGCGGGCTTAATCTATGGCCTCTGCCTTTGGGTCTATCAGGTTGCGCGATGACGGCTATTACATCATGCTCGGACTCTATAAGCTCTTTTAAAGAAGGAACCGCAAATTCGGGGGTGCCCATAAAAATTATTCTCATAGCTCAAGCATTATATTGTTAAAAAGAGACCTCTGCAAATCTGGTATTAACACGTTTGGCGGTAGAAAATCAAGGATTTTACTTTTCTATATTATGGAAATGTTAATTATTGATATCAGTTATGGTTAAGTGTCTTCTTCAGCTTTTTCAGTTACTGCTTTTGTGAATATATCAGTGAGCCATTTTTTTATCTTTTCCTGAGAACCGCTGCCTATAGTCTTTCTTATTTTACTTAGTGAAATCACTGCTTTTGCGGCCGATCTGTGCCCACCCGCACTTCCTATGTCTTTGAATAATTCTCTTACCAGACGGCCCGCACTCTTCACATATCCCACATTTCTTACTGAAATTATAAGATGTGACTTACCAAGAATTCCAAAAGCCACCGACCATTCGACGCCTTTAACCTGGATACCGAAATCAGACATTTTCGGAATTAGATACTCTCTGTCCACATGGCCCACATTCACGAAGAATATACCGTCTTTAATCCAGTGGTCCGCCAATGCCTGGCCTAACGATTTTATTTCTGACGGCGGCACCTCAGCGCGCTCAATTCGTCTTAATAGCGCAAGGTTAGATAGCGGATACAGAAAAGTGAACGCTTCAACATCATCGGGATTAGCGTCACGGTTGAGCGTAATTGTGTCTGTTTTAATCCCATAGAGCAGAGCAGTAGCAAGCCTTTCTGAGATATCGACCTGAGCTGCGCGCAGGTATTTGGTTAAGATAGTTGAGGTAGCTCCCTCTTCAGCTCTAATCTCTTTAAAGTTTGCATCGTAAGAGCCAACAAGTGGATGGTGATCAATAACCGCATCAATATTGGGAATTTCAATACTGCCAAAAAAGGTCGGCTGAACATCAACAAGGGCAATAGAGTCGAAGTCTTTTAACTTAGACGGCGTAAGCGCTTGCAAATCAATCTCCAGCAGATCTATCATGGCAACATTTTCAGGACGGGATATTTTTTCGCCTAAATGACCTATAATTGCTGTTTGCTTGTTTCGTTTTAGAAGTGTTCTTAGAGCAAGTGCACTCGCAATGGAGTCCGGATCCGGATGGTCGTGTAGAAGTATCAAAAGCTTCTTCGCTCCGGTATGAGCTTTTCTTAGTTCCTCCACTCTGAGCTCTGTCATAGCGAGTCTTTCCTCACGCTGAATTTGCTCGGTCAGTAGTTTATGAAAAGCCACGAACCTTACAGATGATGGCGGCTCATCATGCTCATCGCCATTGCTTACAATCAAAGGAGTTCGTGGATAATGTTCTGCAAGTTTTTGAGAAATTTTTGGGGTGAAGAAATTATTTTCAATTATGATTAGGGAGAAATCCCCGGTTTGGTTCAATGCTTGGTCTAAGGAGCTTACCCATATAACTTCCCCACGTTGAGAAAAAATTCCGAGGAGAAGAGAATCAAAATCTCCAATAAAAAGATATCGTTTAAGCTCTTTCTGCATACTTTACTTTACCTTTTCTGTGAGTTCCAAACCCTCTGGTTTAACACAGGCACCGCTTAAACCACTTATAAAAACTGAAAGCTCTGAAAGTAGTGAATCTTTATGACTTCCATGCTGTTCAATTATTCTAACAATCGCGCTTCCTACAATTACAGCGTCTGCATATCCGGCTATGGTTTTCACCTGATCAGGAGATGAAACTCCAAACCCGACTCCTACGGGAAGTCCCGTGTTTGATTTTATTTGGTCAGCCAGCTCGTCAAGTGAATAATTCAGATCTGGCCTTACCCCGGTGACACCGGTGACTGAAACTAAATAGACAAACCCGCTTGCGTTCTCAGCAATAAGTTCGACTCTTTCCGTAGTACTAGTAGGAGCTAGAAGAAAAACCAGATCCAGGCCGGCTTTATCAGTATGAATTTTGAATTCGGGGGCTTCTTCCGGAGGTAGATCTACGACCAGAACACCGTCTGCTCCAGCATCTGCTGCATCATTAGCAAATTTTTCAACTCCATAATGGAAAAAAGGATTATAGTATCCAAACAGTATTATAGGAATCTCTGTTACTTGCCTTAGTTTTCTCACTGAGTTTAGTACATCATGAAGTGTAGTTCCAGCTTTCAAAGCCCTTTCTGAAGCTAATTGAATTGCCGGTCCGTCAGCCATTGGATCAGAAAACGGCACGCCGAGCTCTATTATATCAGCCCCGCTCTTTTCAAGCTGAACAACAATATCCTCCGTAATTTCGAGCGAAGGATCTCCGGCCGTTATATAAGTTACTAATGCAATTCTGCCTTTTTCCTTAAGTTCATTGAACTTATTCGTTATTCTGTTCATGAGATATTAGTTTTTTTTATTCTTAGTGGAATAAGGCATCTGTAATATGTATAAAATCATAGACTCTATTCATTATCGACCCTTTTCCGGATAGGTACTGCTATATGATATTGCTGTGAATCCCAGCCCCTTCGTCTGATACTCCGGTCAAACTCTAACACTTCCATATCTAAAGTCAAGACGATCTACCACCATGTACGTATCTCAAATTTAGATATTATCTGATATATAAATCTACTGAGAGGAATCGTTATCCATGAGTTCGGCAATTGTATTTATATCCTTGTCCCCTCTTCCTGATAAACATATTATCATAATCGAGTCTTTAGGCATCGTTGGCGCCTTTTTTATTGCATATGCGATAGCATGTGAGGTTTCAAGTGCGGGTATTATACCTTCGACTTCTGAAATAAATTTAAATCCTTCAAGTGCTTCTTTGTCAGTAACATTGGTATACTCAACTCGCCCTGAATCGTTTAAGTAGGAATGCTCAGGACCAACACCCGGATAGTCAAGCCCGGCTGCTATTGAATGAGTGCCTTTTATTTGACCATCATCATCCTGAAGCAGATATGTCTTACTACCATGAAGCACTCCAACGCTCCCAGCTGATATTGTCGCCGCGTGGAGTCCCTTGTCAACCCCTGCGCCCGCAGCTTCTACACCTGTAATTTTCACATCTTCATCTTCAATAAAAGGATAAAATAACCCCATTGCGTTAGACCCACCGCCAACACAGGCAACTAGAAGGTCAGGCAAACGATTCTCTTTTTCAAGTATTTGCTCCCTTGCCTCTATTCCAATAACAGATTGAAAATCTCTGACCATCATTGGATAAGGATGTGGACCGGCAACGCTTCCTATTATGTAAAATGTATCTCTGACATTGGTAATCCAGTCTCTCATAGCCTCATTCATTGCATCTTTTAGCGTCTGCGTGCCCTGAGTGACCTCTCTGACTTTTGCCCCAAGGAGCTTCATGCGAAGCACATTAAGCGATTGCCGCTTTGTATCTTCGCTTCCCATAAATATTTCACATTCCATGTTTAGAAGCGCGGCAACCGTAGCAGTTGCAACCCCATGCTGACCTGCGCCAGTTTCTGCAATAATTCTTTTCTTACCCATACGAGCAGCCAGTATGGCCTGGCCGATTGTATTGTTAATCTTGTGGGCCCCTGTATGCGCCAGGTCCTCGCGCTTTAAGTAAATCTTGGCACCGCCGAGTTTTTCAGTCATTCTCTGGGCAAAATACAGAGGTGTCGGACGGCCCACGTATTCTTTAAGATAGTAGTTCAGTTCTTCGTGAAATTTAGGGTCGTCCTTGATTTCCTTATATGCCTCTTCAAGCTGAAGAATTGCCGGCATCAGGGTCTCAGACACATACCTACCACCGAATACCCCAAAGTGACCCAAATTGTCTGGCAAATTAGCTTTAGTTTCCATTTTTAATAGCCTCAATAAATTTTTCTATTTTCTCATGGTCTTTTTTCCCGGGCTCAGATTCAACCCCACTGCTTACATCCACAGCGTATGGCCTGACAATTTTTACAGCGTCTAATACATTGTCAGGATTAAGACCGCCGGAAAGTATAAGATTTCCGGATAGAGACAAGTTCTTTAATAACTCCCAGTTAAAATTTTCCCCTGTTCCACCATATTCTTTATCTGAATATGTATCAAAAAGGATATCCTGATCAGGATATTGCGCAACCTGACCAATATCCGATTTATCTTTTACACGTATAACTTTAATAACTTTAAATGGTATGGAACAGCAGAATTCAGGTGTTTCATCACCGTGAAGCTGCGCTATGTCAATACCAGTTTTTTCTTTGATAGACTGAATCTCGTTCAAATCGGATTTAACAAAAACCCCTACTTTTGTGATGAACGGCGGCAATTCGGAAATAATATCTTTTACCGTTTCAGGATCCACATAGCGCTTGCTCTCTCTATAGAAAATAAAACCAAGCGCATCTGCCCCCAAATCAGCCGCTGCGCGGGCATCTTCAATATTTGTAATACCGCATATCTTTATTTTGATGTCGGATATATTTTTCATAACGATTGAGAAGGGAAATTATAAAAGTTCAAAGTACCTATGTAAACATCTTGCAAATATTAGCACTATTGAGAAGCTTTTGATTTGAAAAACTGACTTATTGATTCAGCGATTAATTTATAACCGTTATTGTTAGAATGTCCGCCAAAATTGTTTGGATATATTTGCTCGGTTTTGGCAACCTCTTTCATAGGCTCACGTACATCGACAAATGGAATGCCTTGATCTGTAAAGTAAGTCTGTACTACTTTGTTTACAACCTTTTCGCTTTGTATGAGCCTTGTTAATTCATAAGAATTGGCCAATTCTCCACTTTCTGATATAAAGTCCGAATATACAGTTTCTTTTGTCGGAATAATTACAACCAGAAAATCTATCTTGTTTTCATTAGCAATCCGGTTCATCTTATTAAAGAAATCCAGAGTTAACTTGAGCCCTTCTCTGACTTCAGGATTACTCAAATCCAGCCCTTTGAGTCTTCTGTCGGGAGTGAAACCTGTACTTATCCCGTATTCCGGCAGATCCAACATAGGAATATCTTCTCCTTTGCTTAATCTCCTTTGCTGCCTCAAGTTATCGCCGATAAAAGAGGAGCTGACAATTCTGTACAGTACGCTGTGGCCTGAGAGCCACTCCGTAAGGCTATCCTCCTCAATGTTTTTGTTCTCATTTTCGGAATAGCTGAATGTCGGATTTCTTAAATCTTTCCATACAGGAACCGAATAAACTGCAGTAAAAGAATCCTTTAAATCGTTGCCAAGATAAAAACCGACAATAATGATTTCAGGGCTCAGTTTTAGAGCGTTTTCCTTCATGAGATATAAATATTCTGCAGGTCCATATCCGCCCAGACCCAGGTTGTAAGTCTGATCTCCTGTTATTTTCTCCAGAGCAGAGGGCCATGAATCGGAAGCTGTAGCGCTAATCCCATATGTATGGGAATCCCCAATCGCAACTATTTTGGCTGACTCGGGAACTTTCTTATTCCTGTATCCCCATGAATCGTGCGCGCCTGAATTTGGCTCTATTCTATATCTCAGAACTTCGTCATATAACATTTTTGGTTTCAAAAAATCTATCGGATCAAAAAAAAGTCTCGCCAAACCCTCGGCTACAAATGATGCAATTATGACAGATAAAACAAGGAGCAGTAAATTTTTAAGAACCTTATTCATACCTGAGCGCCTCAATAGGATCTAGTTGAGATGCTTTCCTAGCTGGATAAATTCCAAAGAATATACCGATAATAGCAGCTACGCTAAAGGCCAAGAGAGTGGCTCCAAAAGATATCACAACAGGCCAGCTGGTGAAATAGGATGCTATTTGTGAGCCTATAATTCCAATTAAGACCCCGATTGTTCCTCCTGCAAGTGAGAGCATTACAGACTCTATTAAAAACTGTATAAGAATATCACGTTGTTTGGCGCCAACTGCCATTCGTATGCCTATTTCCCTCGTTCTTTCACCTACAGAAACGAGCATGATGTTCATAATCCCGATTCCGCCGACTATGAGAGAGATTGATGCCACGCTTGCAAGAAGTATTGTCATAATCTTTGATATGGCAAATATCCGGTTAATTATACTCAGCTGACTTTTTATATAGAAGTCGTCTTCCTCCCCCGGTTCATAATGATGGCGCTCTCTTAGCAAATTTATTATTTGTTTTTCCGCAACTGGAATATCCTCTGAAGTTTTAACGGAAACAGAAATACTCTCAACGCGGTCTATCGCTTTTATGTATCTCTGAAAAGTTGAAAATGGTATTAATACGACATCGTCCTGATCTCTTCCGCCTGAAGTCTGGCCCAGAGAGCTCATAACGCCAATAACGGTAAATACATTCTTATTAATCCTCAATGTCTGGCCCACAGGGTTTTGTGAACCAAATAGATTTAAGGCGACGGTTTTACCCAACACACAGACCCGGGCCCGGTCGGACACATCTTGACTATTAAAGAAATTACCTCTATCCGTATACCAGTCGTTGATGTTTACAAAATCAGGGCCTACTCCTATCACAAGAGTAAACCAGTCCTTATTGCCGAAAACAACCTGTTGACCCAGATCTATAAGAGGTGACACACTTGTCACCATTTCCAGCTGTTTTATAGCTTCAGCATCCTGGGGAGTCAGAACATAAACCTTCTGCTGTGATCCTGAACCTACTCCTCTTTTTCCTGTTTTAACAAGAAATGAGTTCCCTCCTAAACTTGTCAGCTGATCCTCAATCATCTTCTCAGCGCCCTGTGTAACAGCAACAAGGCTTATCACAGCCGCAACTCCAATGATAATCCCCAATGTTGTTAGAATTGAGCGGATTTTGTTTGACGCTATCGCACGGTATGCGACTCTGAAAGCTGATAAAGGATTCATTTTGTGTATTTTGGTCTAGATTTAGAACTCGTATCCGAAAAAATCTATATCCTTCGAATATCTTTTTCTTACCTCTTCCCTGGTTTCCTCAGTATAGTATGTCCGGTAATTTCTGTGTTTTGAGCTGTTTTTATGCGGCAGACTCGCGTTCTCAAATCCAAGGCGACGAAATACCTTAATAGAATCATCAGACAGATTTTCAAACCGACCAACAAAATCTACAATCAATTTTCCATCTTCGTCGGATAAATAATCAAACTGGTTATATAGAATACTCTTCTTGCCGTCAATATCGTCTATTGTATCAGTACAGTTATATATAAATTCCTCAAAGGACCTGGAATTTGCGAGGACATATTGAGTGAGATCGTTGTATCTCCTCTTGCCCAATATGCGCTTCTTCCAAGTCATGGCTCCTTTTTCCCTGATCATCGTGTACCAGGAAACAAGCCTGTCCCATGGGTTTCTTACAAAACCCACTTTGTAGTAATCATCCCACTCATCACTCAATTTATCTTTTGCCCATAGTGCATGATCATGCGTTCCCAGAAAACTCTCTAGATCAGGGATGTTGTCTTTTAACACCGCCTCAAAACTCCTACCCGCAGTTTTCTGAATATGAACAAAAAGAAATTTTTTAGATTTTGATATTAACAATAAGGACCTCGAGAACAATAAAATTATTCAATATATACAATGGGATAATATATCTAATGGCTACTTAACATTCAAAAAATACAAACTCCAAGACTATAGGAAAGATTTACGACAATCATAATTTTCTACTTTCATAAAGCAGCGCATCTCTAAAGAATTTAAATGCTAATCCGGATCTCAAAACGGCGTAGCCGAGAAATGCATAAGCTGCTCCTATATATGAGTATGGTGGGACTAGTGCAAACATGAGGATTAAATAAGCCGAGGTTGCGATTAATTCAAGAACAGTCCTGAGCCCCGGTCTTGCCATTGCCAGAAGTGCGGGGTTAATCCAGAATGTAAAGCGTACTATCAATACTGCAATTGCCAGAATTCTAAGTGCGTTTGTTGCGGGCAGATATTCGTTACCAAAAATAATTCTTATTATGGGTTCTGCAAATAATATTATTATTACAGTAATCGGAGCTATGATGAGGAGCAGGCTCTTTGTTGTTGTTAAAATCATTTTCTTGAAATCTTTGATTGCGTTTGAGCTTGTGAATTTTACAAGCTCCGGATAAATAGCCTCATACAGAGGGTCTACAACCTTGTTCATTGTTGAAGCTACAGTGCTTGCTATTTTGTAATATGCCACCGCGTCTTTTCCGGCAAAATAACCAAGAATCATTACTCCTAGATACCTTTCGTTACCGGTTTTTAAAGTAGCAATGAAGCTGGTGTTGCCTAAAAACCATGCGATCCCTTTCCACTCGCTCCTTATGATTCCAAGATCAGCGCTGAACCAGCCCTTTAAATCATTCTCATAAAGAGTTTTTAAAACAAACCACATCCTAATCGCAAACCCTACAAAACTTGCGAGGATGAATCCATACAGGACACCCTTAATTCCAAAGCCCGCAAACAATAACCCCGCCACGACCAAAAGCCTGAACAATTTCTGGAAGGAATTGATAAACGCAATGCTTTTAAAACGGTCAAACACTCTAAGAATTGCATCGGACGTTGAATTGGCGGTATCGATAAATAGACTTACGGAAAAAATCCAGATTAAAACATAAGCCTCAGGGGTATGAATAATATAAGTGCTGATCAGCTTAGCGCTCAGGATTGCTATGAAGAAAGCAATTATACCGCTTCCGATATCCAGAAAATATGAGAGCTTTATCATGGAGAGGGTCTTATCAGTCTCACCTCTTTCCAGATAGGTTCCGATATATTTTGTCGCAGTCTCCCAGACTTTGAGATCGAAGAACATATTGAGAACAGAGATATATGCTATGACCAGTGTCAGTAAACCATAGTCCGTAACACCAAGCATTCTTGCTACTATTACGGTTTGAATAGCTGTGAATATTCCAGAGGCGGATTTGCCGCCAAAAAGCCAGGAGGCATTTTTAAAAAGTTTTTTTTGTGATTTGTTGGATTCGCTCATGGCAGTGAGCCTGCATTATAATCGATGTCTATTGAGAAGCCTTCTGTATTGCTGAAATGTAGTTTGTAATCATTGCCTGCTCCGTATGCTTTTCGATAATGTTTTCCCTTCCTAATTTACCCATTTCCAGGCCTAATTTCTTATCCTTTAAAATTGAACCTATAGCTCTTGCAACATCATCTGTGCTTTCGGGATCAACCAAAATGCCCGTCTCATTGTTTATCACAGCTTCTTTTGAGCCGCCGTGATTACCTGCTATTACAGGTTTGCCACGGGCACTAGCCTCTATAAGGGCATTAGGCAGGCCCTCTATTTTATTGTTCCAAAACCGGTTCGGCATTATAAAAATATCACACAGGTCAAAATAATTTATTGCCTCATCATGGGAAACCCCGCCTGTGAATATAACATTGTCACTCACACCCGATTCTTTGGCCAAATCTGAAAATTTTTCTCTATACCTACCGTCACCAACTATCAGGTACTTTAAACCCGGGAAATCCCCGAGTACTGTGGGCAATGCTTTTATTACAGTATCCTGCCCTTTTCTTGGCAGAACCCGCGCAATTGTAACAAGAACCTTGTCATCCTGACTTATTCCATAGGTTTCCCGTATCTCATTTATCGCATTTATATCGTGTTCTTCAGAAAGCATATAATTCTCAACTCCGTTATACACTACTTCAATCTTCTGCTCCGGGACTCCGACACTTTGAATAAGCTCTTTTGTATTATTACTCACAGCAATTATCATTGCTGTATTATCATAAAGCCTTTTCATCGGATAGCGCATGAGGCGCTTGAAAAAATTGTTTCCATAAAAACAGGTGGTGATTCCTGAACCCGCTATACGCACAATAGGCTTAAAGTTGTAAGATGGTAACAAGCCACCGACAACTTCAGCTTCTTCGGTAATGAACAGCACAGAGTCGGGTTTCTCTGACTCTAAGGCCTTAAGCAAATATATCCATCCTAGAATTATTTCGACAAAAGGAATCTTTTTCACCCACTTCTTCCCTAAACTCGGGATTCTAATCACCTTGTAGGGCAATTTTATATCTATCTCTCTGTCTTTAGAAGAATATCCCGGAGCCAAAACAACTATATCTATATCTGATTCTGATATTCCCTTGGATAGTTTGGTGCTTGTAGTAGCCAAGCCTCCGATAAAAGGCGGAAATTCATGTGTATATAATAGTAGTTTCATTTTACCATGCAGTTATAAAAATTAAGTCGTGTGAAGAAATTTACACTTGCGCAAGCTATTGCGATTTCAATTATAATACACTATATTTGGTTTAAGACTCTAAGAATTCTCATGGAGAAGTAAATGGATAATTTAGCCGAAGAATTAATAAAAATTCTAAAGACTGATGTGGGGCAAGGAAACTCGAATACCTCTAAACTTACAGAAAAAATAATTGAACTAAATCCTGAGCGGGATTACAACAGAACAAAAATCGAAATCGTAAATGCTCTGAGAGAACTAAATGATAACGGTCAGATAAACATAGTGACCGAGAACTGGGAGCTCGGAGATGAATTTC
>CBDUCG010000063.1:0-11059 GCA_965365595.1 uncultured bacterium | reverse complement strand
ACAGCCATAGTGTCTATGTATGAAATTGTCGTCAACACAACCGTTGAAGCACTCGCTCCGACATAATCGCCTTCGTTAGCTCTTGTTTTCCCTATCACCCCGTCTATGGGGGCATATACTTTTGTATAGCTCAGCTCAAGCTCTGCTGCTCTCAGATTTGCTTGAGCAGCTTTTACTGCCTCAATTGATGCTTCGTAGCGCGCCTGTGCGGCGTCTAGGTCTATCTGACTTATTGCATTTTCTGCGGCGAGGGGTTTTACTCTACTTAGGTCGCTCTCGGCATTTGCAAGATCTACCTGACGGGCAGCTAACAAACTTTGTGCTTTGGCTACTTTTTCCTCAAAAGGTTGGCTCTCAATTATATAGAGAAGCTTGCCTTTTTTTACAAAAGACCCTTCTTCAAAATCTCTGGTTTCTAAGAAACCCTGCACACGTGCCGCTATGTCTACATTTGTATTCCCGAGAGTTTCCCCGACAAATTCCCTAAAAATCGGAACATTAGTTTCAGTTGTGACATACACCTGTACTTTAGGAGTTGGTAGTTGTGGTGGCTCGTCACCACCGCATGCGAAAAGTAATAACATTATTACAAGTAAAGTGCTTATTGGTTTATAGTTCATAGCTCTTCTCTTTCAATGAAATTTCTTATATTATGTATAGACCGCATCCCCTCAGTGAAAATATACCTATATGTTTACATGTTTTAGTGAAATTATACAAGAACGGCAAATGACCGTCCTGGATGAATTGCCAACATGTTACTTTGTATTTTTTGATAGACTACGGATATGTTAATTTTATATATAACTTAAATGAAATATGGAGTGATAATGTCGGAAAATATTTGGCCGGACCAAGTTACAAAAATACTGGACAAACTTGAGGTTGAGCACCCACTCATACAGGCTCCCATGGCTGGAGGACCTACAACCCCCGAACTAGTTGCGGCGGTATCAAATGCCGGAGGCCTAGGATCACTCGGAGCGGGTTATCTAACACCTGAGGTGCTGGATTCTGAGATTAAAAAGATAAAACAAATTACAGATAAACTATTTAACATCAATCTATTTGTTCCCGAATCTGAAAAACCTCGCAATCCCTCACAGAATGTAATGGATAAGCTTGAAGAATTTTCAAAAGAGCTGGATTCTGACGCACCCAGGCTTTCAAAATTTCCACAGTCCAGTTTTAATGATCAGCTCTCTGCGATCATAGATAATAAAGTCCAGGTATTTAGCTTTACCTTCGGCATACTTGAAGAAAAAGTAATAAAAAAGTTAAAAGAAGAGCGGATATTTATTATAGGCACAGCTACATGTGTGGAGGAGGGGATTTTCCTTGAGCAGTCGGGATGCGACGCGATAGTTGCTCAGGGGAGTGAGGCAGGTGGACACAGGGGGTCGTTTGCGAAAGACGACCGTGTTCCTCTGATAGGTGGTCTGGCATTGATACCACAACTGGTTGATGAAGTTAAAATTCCAGTTATAGCTTCAGGCGGCATTATGGACGGCAGGGGCATAGCAGCCGCACTTGCCTTGGGAGCGTCTGCTGTTCAAATTGGTACTGCGTTTCTGTGCACTAAGGAGGCAGGAGTTCCAAAGCCCTACAGGAATAAACTATTAAATTCTCAAGATGTAAGCACAGTGTTGACAAAGTCATTCTCCGGCAAATATGCCCGTGCTATTAGAAACCGATTTATAGATGGGATGTCTTCTCTGGAAGCTGGTGTTGCCAGTTATCCTCTGCAAAACAGCTTAACAAGATCAATCAGAAACGCAGCCAAAGAAAAAGGAGACCCGGAATTTATGTCGCTCTGGGCGGGGCAGGGGTCTTCAATGTCCAGGGAATTCACTGCAGGAGAATTACTAAATACTTTGGTTATGGAAACAAACGAAGCATTAAAACGTATTGGCAGAGACCTATAAAATTTATCTAAGATCCATCAATTTGAATACGAACACTTGTTTTTTTGTGCAAAATTACACAATCTTTGCGCACGGTTACACATTTTACCTGCTATAAAGAAATAGTTCTTGGTTCTACAAAAATTTGAGTTAGGCTCCTACAAAACTAATAGGAGCTAAAACATGAGAACATTGAATTATACTTCATTCTTCTTATTCGTCTTTACTTTAGTAATATTAACACAGCAAACTTATCCTCACGGTACAATGGAAACTCCGTTAAGCAGAATTTATAACTGTTTTCTAGAGAATCCGGAGAATCCCAAATCAGACGCGTGCAAGGCGGCAGTTGAGATTGGCGGAAAACAGGCGCTTTACGACTGGAATGGAGTGAATCAGGCAAATGCCAATGACATGCACGCGGATATTATTCCTGACGGTCAGCTGTGCAGCGGAGGTAATCAAACCTTCAAGGGTATGGACCTCTCAAGAAACGACTGGCCTTCGACCATGATAGGTCCCGATTCAAACGGAAGATTCGATTTTGTTTTTATAGCAACCGCGCCGCATAGTACCGACTACTTCAAGTTCTATGTTACCGAAGACGGTTACGACCCGCTTGAGCCGCTTAAGTGGTCTGATCTTGAAGACTCTCCGTTTTGCACTGTAAATGAAGTTACTCTAGCAAACGGAAGGTATGTGATGAACTGTCCTCTGCCTCAGGGTAAATCGGGAAAGCATATTATCTATACAATATGGCAGCGGGGCGATAACAACGAAGCATTTTATACATGTACTGACGTTGAGTTTAATGGCGGAGTGCCGATTGTCTGGAAATCCATTGGCCAGGTCCGTGCTCAGGAAGATCTTTCAGTTGGAGACACTGTTACTTTTAGACTTTTTGACACAGTTGGAAGTGATGCTGAAACTATAACTCTTAAGCTCGAAGAAGGACAGACGTTTGCAGAGCAGTGGCCGTTTTATTTGGCTGAGCTTGTAAATATGAGCTCTTCCATAGTCAAAATCGGAGTACTGGATACAGAGGGCAATATAAATCCTGTCCAGAGCTCCCAGGATAATAATGTATATATCGCCTCTGACGGCACATATTCTTTTCAGACAGATATTGATATGGATAATACTCCTCCCGAAGACGGACTTAACACAGATGTTTCCATATATGATGATTGGGGTAACGGTTACTGTGCTGACGTAAAGGTTACAAATAACTTAGATAGTGCTTCTGACTGGACCGTATCAATTACAATTGACGGCTCTGTAACCGATATCTGGAATGCTACATATACTCAAAACGGTGATGAGGTTACAGCACAGGGCGAGTCGTGGAATAATGTTGTCGGTGCCGGACAGTCTGTAGATTTCGGATTCTGCGCTCAAAGGGGCACAAACCCAAATCCAACACCAGCGCCAACTCCAGCAAATCCACCTTGATCCGGATGTTCTGATGGAGTGGACAACGACGGCGACGGGCTTGTTGATTTTCCAGATGACCCTGGATGTGATAGTGAAAGTGATAACGATGAGTTTAATGAGACAGGCGTCGCAGAGGTAAAACCCGACGTGTTTATCAATGACGATTGGGGAACAGGGTACTGCGCTGTTGTTACTGTTATAAACAATGGTTCGACCTCGAGCGACTGGGTAGTTTCATTCCCGATTGAGGGCAAAGTGAGAAATATGTGGAGCGCTACTTATAAGCAGAATGGAAGCACAGTGACTGCGGAAGGAGTTAACTGGAACAATTTAGTTCAAGCCGGGTCCAAAACGAACTTCGGATTCTGCGCTCTAAGATGAGCCAATTATTCCAAAGAGCGGTGGATATACCAATCCAGTAAAATGGTCCACCTGTCTTTCGTTTATTGTTAGTAACTAGTGAGTGTATTAATAGTATATTCAGAAAATAAAGCTAGATTGCTTTTAATTTTTGCCTGGCGATATTTGCTTCCGGGGAGTTTGGATATTTATCAATAAGAGTTTTGAAAAAGAATCCGGCTTCTTTTTTTCTCCCCAGGTTAATTAAAGAATTGCCCTGTTTGAGATAGGCATTGGGTACCCGCCAGTCTTTGGGGTAGGTGTCTATTAATTTCTGGAATTGTAATATGGCGTTTTCATATTTACGGTTTTTATAACTGTTGTCGGCTTTAGAGTATATTTCGTTGGCTGAAGGAGCTTTTTGGTTGTCTTTAATTCCGCCGCCTTTTTTATTGGTTGCATCTTCAATTTTTTTGCCAAGGGTTATGTTCTTTTTTTGCATGCTTTGTATTTCTTGAGCAAGAAGCATCTGGTTATTCTCTATTCGTTCCATATTTCTTTCAGTATTCAAATTAGATGCTTTTACCTCTTCGAACAGCTCATCCATTTTCGCTTCAAGATTGTCCTGCCGCTCATTTAATTCTTTTATCGAATCGGGTGTGACAAAGCAGCCTAAAAGAAACATTGTAAATAAAGATAGTGGTATGCAAAGTGATTTCATAGAATATTTAAAGTTCAATTCGAATATATGTTTAACCCCAACTTTGTTGTTGATTTGCCGTAATAAATAACATAAGTAAATCTACCTCAAACTGTTCGTTTTATCTATTGTGCAGTAAATTCTGATATGAGATGAGAATAATAACAGGTAGAATTTTCAACATGTAAATTAATCGGTTAGGTGATCAATAATTGAATCTAAGTAAACAGATAACTCTTGGATATGCCCTGATGTTTCTATTGATGCTGATGATCAGCGGATTCTCAGTATATAGCATTTATAATCTGGACAAGGCAGCGGAAAACATTAAAGGCAGATATACAACCCTATCAAATTTAAATTCAGATAAAGACCAGGTAAATGAGGGCATCTTTGCAAACGAGATGCTTCTTGAAGCGGTTAAAATCTCAGACGATCAGATCAAATACTCATACATTACTGTGTTTACCGTAATCGGTGTGATCCTAGTGTTCGGAATCATACTCACCTTTTTTATCCCGAGAGTTATTACAAAACCAATATACAACTTGTTTAAGGCAGCCGAGTCTGTAGCTGAAGGCGATTATACCTACAGAGTAGACGGGGTTAGATCAAGCGGAGAAATTAATACGCTTATTCAGGCATTTAACCATATGATTGATAACATAGAGATAAATAACAGAGAGCTTCAGAAAAAGAATGATGAAATTCTGAAGCTCCTTGAGACAACCAAGAGATTTAATGAGATCCTTGAGTCGGAGATTGAACAGGCTACTAGGGAGATAAAGGAAAAACACAAAGCGCTTATAAAAACAGAGAAACTGGCTACTATCGGGGAGCTTGCTACGGGAGTCGCGCATGAGATACGTAACCCTCTCTCAGGGATCGCTATTGCTCTTGAGCTGATGCAGGACGAAACGAAAAACGAAGAACACAGGCAGACAATCTCTGACATCCTGAACGAAATTGTAAGACTGGAAAGGATAGTAAAAGGGCTTTTTCAGCTTGGTCACCCAAAAAGTATACAACTAATAGAATGCGAACCCAACGACATAGTGGAAAGAGCTCTGAGTCTGGTTAATATGAGAGCAAGAACCAAAGGGGTCGTAATCGAAAAAAATTTGGGATGCAGTAATCAGTTTTATGTTGATCATGAGCAGATTGAGCAGGTACTGCTAAATCTGTTAATTAACAGTATAGACGCTACGGAAAGTTTTGGAAAAATCAGTGTGGAGACCAGAAACTGCAATGGAACCGTAGAAATCGCTGTTTCTGATACGGGGTGCGGGTTTTCTGAGAAAGATGTTGATAAAATACTCCAGCCTTTTTACTCAACAAAGGAGCAAGGTACGGGTCTTGGGCTTGCAATATCAAATGGAATAGTAGAGGCTCACAAAGGAAAGATGCATATTTCTAGTAAAGAAGGGGTCGGTTCTAAATTTGTAATAGAGATACCCAATAATCTTACCGATGATTCAATATCGTCGTAATAATCGTTATAAGTGTTGATATAAATAGAGGGCAATAGGACAATCTAATTCTAAGGAAGGTTAAATGAGTTCATTAATATTAATTATCGAAGATGAAAAGCTTTTATCAAAACAACTGCAAAAAGCTTTGTCGCAGGAAGGATATTTTGTAATCACATCCCATGAAGGAGAAGAGGGGCTCCAAATAGCCAAGAGAGAAAACCCGGACCTTGTGATTCTGGATTTGAAGCTTCCTGACAGGGACGGACTTCAGGTTCTTAAAGATTTATCCAGATTTGAGCAAATGCCGCCTACTATTATGATGACGGCTCATGGTAGCGTAGAGGTGGCCGTATCCGCCATAAGAGACGGCGCTTATGACTTCATAGAAAAGCCTTTTCCGCTGGATAAATTAAAAGTAATGGTAAGAAATGCGCTTAGAATCAGAGAGCTTGATAACAGTTTGAGCGCTGTAGCAATGAGGGCCCGAGAGAAATATGGATTCGAGTCTCTAATTGGAGAGAGTGAGTCCATCAAGGAAATAACTCATCTTTTTAAAAAGCTTACGGATACAGATCCAAAAACCATTATGATCTGCGGTGAGAGCGGTACGGGAAAAGGTCTTGCCGCCAAAATTCTCCACTTTAACGGCATAAGGAAAGAGAAACCTTTCATAGAGTTAAACTGTGCGGCGATTCCAGAGACTCTTTTAGAGAGCGAGCTTTTCGGCCACGAGGCAGGGGCATTTACGGACGCAAAAAAATTAAAAAAAGGTATTCTCGAACAGGCCGACGGAGGCACTGTGTTTCTTGACGAAATAGGTGACATGAGCCTGTCTCTTCAGGCCAAGCTTGTAAAAGCCGTTGAAGAACGGAGTTTCAGAAGATTGGGGGGCACAAGGGATATTAATGTTGACATATGTGTTATGGCTGCTACAAACCGCGATCTGAAATCATTGGTCAAGAGCGGCGGATTTAGAGAGGACCTTTACCACCGTTTAAATGTAATTAATTTTGAGATGCCTTCGCTCAGGGACAGAAAAGAAGATATCCCTCACATCACGGATTATTTCATTTCATACTTCAATAAGGATCTGAACAAGAATATAAATATAATTCCCTCGGAAGTCAGAAAAACTTTTCTACACTACGATTGGCCGGGCAATGTCCGGGAGCTTAGAAGCACTATAGAGAGGGCGGTTCTTTTGAGTGAGGATGGTTTGCTAAACCCCAAATATGTAAAACTTGAAGAAGGTGACAACTTAAAGGTTCAGGACGGGGATGACAAAATGGTTATAGATGTGCCACTTGATGATGCGTCACTTTACAAAATTGAAAGAAAAGTTATAACTAAAGCACTGGACTTACATAACTGGAATCAAACCAGAACTGCTGAAATGCTTGGGATTACGCGTGAAGTGCTTCGTTATCGCATGAAGAAATGGGGTCTCCTGAGCTGATAGGAGGTCTCAATTGAATGCCGCGCTTCTGGCGATTATAGTCTTAGTTTTATACTTCTTAGCATATCGCTTTTATTCAAAATTTCTCGCAGATAAAATATTCCGTCTATCTGATGACGAAGTAACCCCTGCACATGAATTAAATGACGGGGTAGATTTTGTGCCCTCTAACAAACATGTACTATTCGGCCATCATTTTGCCTCAATTGCCGGGGCGGCTCCCATTATTGGTCCCGCAATCGCTGTGTTCTGGGGTTGGGCGCCGGCAATAATATGGGTTGTACTTGGGACCATCTTCATGGGAGCTGTACACGATTTTAGCGCTCTTGTGGTGTCGGTTAGAGAAAAAGGCCGCTCAGTTGGGGATTTGGCCGGTATTTTAGTAAATCATAGAGTCAGGACCTTGTTCCTGTTAATAGTTTATTTCCTGATTTTCTTCGTCATTGCAGTTTTTGCATATGCAATAGCATCACTATTCGTAGCTTTTCCGGAAAGCGTTTTACCAGTTAACTTTCAGATAATTGTAGCTGTTATTATAGGTTTCCTGTTTTATAAGAAAGGAATGCCCATACTCTGGCCGTCAATTTTTGCTCTGATTACGCTGTATGTAATAATATGGGTTGGAACATTCGTGCCTCTGGAGATTCCTGCAATAATGGGAAGCCAGATTGTAACCTGGATTTTACTCCTTCTCTTATATTCTTTTATCGCGTCTGTCCTTCCAGTCTGGACGCTGCTCCAACCGAGGGATTACATAAACGGTCATCAGCTTATTCTGGGACTTGGGCTTCTCTTTGTCGGAATATTGGTCGCGCATCCAGAAATGCAGGCACCTGCTTTTAATCACAACGCCCAGGGTGGCGTGCCGTTGTTTCCGTTTATTTTTGTAACAATAGCATGCGGCGCTATCAGCGGGTTTCATGGACTTGTTTCAAGCGGGACAACTTCAAAGCAGTTAAATAAAATGAGAGATTCCAGAATGATAGGTTATGGGGGCATGTTAGGTGAAGGGGCTCTGGCAATGATAGCGACCCTTGCTGTAGCTGCGGGTATTAGTAAAGGTGACTGGCTTGTCCACTATGAGACATGGGACATGGCAACAAAAAGCGGAATCATCAATTTTGTACACGGAGCTTCTAGCTTTTTAGATGCGCTTCATATACACGCAGTTTTTGGCGATACATTAATAAGCGTAATAGTAATAAGCTTTGCAGCTACTTCACTTGATACTGCTACAAGGGTTCAACGGCTAATTGTTGGCGAACTTGGGACGGCGTATAAAATAAAACAGCTCAAAAATAGATATGTTGGATCGTTTCTAGCCGTTTTTCCCGCACTACTGCTGGCCATGCTGGCAGAAGCTCCTTCCAAGGGACTTGGCTCAGGGGGCTTCCTACTCTGGCCGCTATTCGGCGCTACAAATCAGCTTGTGGCGGGATTAACTCTCTTGGTCGCAACTATATATCTGTGGAGGAGCGGACGCCCGGTTATATATACGATGATCCCGATGATTTTTCTTGTAATCATGACTGTCGCAGCTATGGTCTGGAATTTTAAGGTCTTCGCTCATAATCCGCTCTTATTAGTGTTATCGGCGATAATTCTTGCACTTGCTGTGTGGTTACTGTTAGAGGCATATTTTGTCTATAAACAACAAAAGCATTCCGGCTCTGGAAGCAATAAATAATATTCCTGTGATTTAATGAAACCTTATTAAGTGCAATAGCGTATATAATAAGCAAACAGGTAATCTTTCTGTAGAATTGATGTATTAGCAAGGAGAAAGCAATGAAGCGTAACCTCTTTATAGTTTTAGGAATATTGTTGCTGGCCCAGGGATATCATTTGTTTGCAAATTCATATGATGAAAAAGCGGATATTCAAAAAAGAAATGAAGCACGGCAAAACGACAATTATGAAAGAGCGATTTTTGCAGGCGGCTGCTTTTGGTGCGTGCAGCCCCCTTTTGATTATACAGACGGAGTTATCGTAACGACGGTCGGATATACCGGAGGACCTGAAAAAAAACCGACATATAAAGAAGTTTCTTACGGAAAAACCGGTCACACTGAATCTATAGAGATCATATATGATCCTGAAAAAGTTAGTTATGATGAGCTGCTTGATGTTTTTTGGATGACTTTTGATCCTACCGATGCCGGCGGGCAATTCTATGATAGGGGCTCGCAATACAGACCGGGGATTTTTTATTTAAATGAAGAGCAGAAAAAAACGGCTCAGGCGTCTAAAAAGAAGCTTCAGGAATCCGGACGTTTTGACAAGCCAATAGTTGTTGAAATTACTAAAGCCGGAGAATTCTGGGATGCAGAGGAATACCACCAGAAGTATTATCTTAAAAAGCCAAAGCATTATAAGTCCTACCGCATCGGATCAGGAAGAGACAATTTCATCAAACAACATTGGCATAACCAGGCGAAGAACTAGCTCTCTTATAATTTAGCGTTAAAGATAATTTGCATAGACCAAATAATTTGCGAAAGTTTTGCTCCGGGGCGTATAATATTATGAGTGAAGAGAATATTTGTATTAATATTTCTACTTTGTCTTATCTACAGCTGCGGAACAACAAATGAAATTCAGTATGTCCTTGCAAATGATGCTTACCGCTGCGAGGAATTTGATGTTACCAAAGAAAAAATGCTTGTTCTTATTAACCGCGCCCGGAGGTCCAGCCGGAATTGCGGTTACAAAATATTTATACCAGCGGGCAAAGTGATCTGGAATCCCACACTGGCAAGAGCGGCGCTTAATCATTCAGTAGATATGGCCACAAAGAATTATGTAAGTCATACAGCCCCGGATGGTGGCGAGGTCTCACAGAGAGTTGAGGTCGTGGGTTATGACTGGATTACAGTCGGGGAAAATATATCCGCAGGGCGGGAAAATTCAGAGGAAGTTGTAGCAGCCTGGCTTCAGAGCCCGGTTCATTGTGAAAATATAATGAGGCAGAGCTATACAGAAATCGGGGCCGCATGTTTTCACAACAAAGACAGCAAATATAAAACTTTCTGGACGGTTGTTTTTGGTTCCCCAAATGAAAGCGGGAAAACGGCTACTCTTCAACAATAGCTATTGGCCTGACCCATCCGGCGCTCGCATTTAAAATCTTGATTGGCGGGCAAACTACTTGAAATCCAAACGGTGGTAATAGATCAAGATTGGTTAATTTCTCAATCTGACAATATTCCTTTTCAATTCCGGCGAAGTGGGCGCCCCATATTACACTCTTGTCACCTGTTTCTTTGAATTCCTCAACCATTGCCCAAAAAGGCCTGTCCCAGCCTGCGGAATCTGTACCCATGACTTTTACCCCCTGTTCGCAAAGCCAGAGAGTTGATTCCCTGGAGAGCCCCGGAAATTCCGACCAGTAGTCTTTTGTTCCCCAAAGCTCATCCGCGCCAGTCATAACTAGCACAATATCATACGGATTTATTTCGTATCTTATTTGATGAAGCGCTTTTTTTAAGTCCCAGCTTGTTATAAGCTCGCCCGGTCTTTTGTGTCTCATATCTATAACGACACCGTCACCGTAAAACCATTCAACCGGAAGCTCGTCTATTGTTTTTGCTTTTTTTCCTTCTGATGTAGGGTGGTAGTGCCAGGGCGCGTCCATATGTGTTCCCACATGAGTTCCCAAAGTGACATATTCATTTGCCCACCCGAGCCCTCCGGGGAGATCATTCTTGTCGCATTCAAACCGTATCATCATATACTCAGCGGTATCCTCATGTTT
>CBDUCG010000062.1:0-11219 GCA_965365595.1 uncultured bacterium | reverse complement strand
CCACTATGAACATAAAACTCTTAAAACTGCTTTGTGAAACCTCTGCTATGCCTGGTGCGGAAGATCCGGTCAAAGAAATAATCAAAAAAGAGTTCAGAAAACTTACTAAGGAAGTATCAGAAGACGCACTAGGCAACATTATTGCTCATATTCCAGGCAAGGGACCTAAGCTAGTTATTGACGCCCACACGGACGAAGTGGGATTCATGGTCAGCCATATTGACAAAAAAGGATTTGTCAGAGTCTCCCCGCTTGGTGGAATGGACCCGAGGGTATTTTACGGTCAAAGACTGATAATATACGGCAAAAAGAACCTTTTAGGCATGGTAGCTGCGATACCTCCTCATATTAGTAGGAACGGCAACAATAAAGAAGTCCCCGAGATAGAGGACTGTGTTGTAGATCTGGGATTGACAGCAGATAAAGTACACAAATTAGTAAGTATCGGAGACGTAGTCTCTTTTTATCCTCCCTTTGAAGAAACGGAGGATGCTTTTATTTCAAAAGCAATTGATGACAGGGTCGGATTATTCGTAATGCTGGAGGCTCTTAAAAGAAAACCTAAACTGGGCTGCGATTTGTACCTAACGGCTACGGTTCAGGAGGAAGTTGGACTTAGGGGTGCTCACGTAATTACCCCAGTTGTGGAGCCTGATTTTGTAGTGGCGCTTGAAGGGACTGTTGCTATGGATTTTCCCGGAGTAGCAGATCATAAAACTCTTGCCAATGTCGAGAAAGGTCCAGAGGTCAGACTCTCGGACAGATTCCTGGTTGCCCACAGGCCATTTAGCTACTTTATTATGGATCAAGCAAAGAGAAAGAAGATTCCATATCAGATTACTGTTAAAAAGGCAGGCAGCACCAATGCAACTGCTATGCAGGTTACGGGAAAAGGAAGCAGAGTTGCAGTTGTATCTGTGCCCACACGATACCTTCATAGTCCAAGTTGTCTTGCGTATAAATCTGATATAGATCATACAATTAGACTTGTATATTCTATTATAGAGAAATTGAAAGATTTTAAGATGAAATAAACCCATACTTTTGTTAAGCTATATATATGCTGTATAGATTATGTAGCGTTCTACTGATTCTTTTCATATATATTTTTGTGATTTTTCATTCTGCATATGCTAATGATATTAAGGATCTAACCAAAGTCGAAGACAATCAAAAACTATCATTAGACTATGCAAAGGACGTATTTTCTACCTATCACATGGACCGCTCTAACATAGACAGGTCAATAGAGATTGCCAACAAAATTGTAGACAATGATCCCGGAAATGTTGAAGCGCTTATTTTTTTGTCGAGAGTCTGGCTTACTTACGGATACGTAACGGAAAGGTCTAAGGAAGGGAAAATACGTGCATTTGAACAGGGCTTGGAGATTGCTATTAGCGCTATCGGATTAGAACCTGAAAATCCTGATGCCCATTTTTTCTATGTAGCCAACTTGGCTCTGATGGGTCAAAATAAAGGTATATTTAACTCACTTTTTATGTTGCCTGAGATAAAAAGAGTTTTGGATAGGATCCTCGAGCTCGATCCTAATCACGTCTATGCGCTTGGTATGCAGGGGGCACTATACTACTATCTGCCTGGGATACTCGGAGGAGATATGCAGATCTCAGAGATTTATCTTAGAAGAGCATTATTCAGTGATCCTCATCTCTCTTCGGCAAAACTCTATCTAGCAATGAATATGAAGAAGCAAAAGAGATATGACGAGGCAATCGTCTTGCTAAATGAGCTTATAAGTGAAAAAGATCCAAGTTTTTATCCTGATTGGTATTTAAACAGGAACTTTGCCGTTATTCTCAGATCAAGGATACAAAAACAGAGAAAGTGATCTGTTTACTTTTAGCTTGAGCCCGATAATATTAGCAGAAGGATTTTTTAGCCATGTATATAGATGAACTTATAGAAGTTTTTGAAGCCACAGTAATAGATATACCAGACCTCAACCGCATAGAGGTATCCATTGAGTTAAGGGAAAGCATAGTTGCAAAAAAATACGATCTTCAAGATGAAGGATTAATCGAGGCTATACTTAGGGAAGACAAAGGCGAGTTGGTTGATTCCTTAAAAGAGGGTCTTGCAGAGATTGGAAATAGTGATGACATAAAAAAAGAGGCGATAAATCACTTTATCGCCTCTTTAGAATATTTGATCAATTATTATTATAATAATGTGATCGGCAAGCACTTCTCAAGCACTTAACCAACCAATTATTATTTTCTTTTGCTCATTGGAACATATTTCAAATTCTTGTCGCCAAGATAAACCTGTCGAGGACGAGCAATTCTTCTTTCAGGATCAAGCAGAAGCTCTTTCCACTGTGCAAGCCATCCCGGTGTACGGCCGATTGCGAATAGCACGGTGAACATTTCGACCGGAATACCCATGCTCTGATAAATGAGTCCGGAATAGAAATCCACGTTAGGATATAGTTTACGTTTTACAAAATACTCGTCTTCGAGTGCGATTCTTTCAAGCTCAAGAGCTATATCAAGGAAGGGATTTTTACCTGTTACCTGAAATACATCATGAGCAATGTCTTTGATTATCTTTGCTCTTGGGTCATAGGATTTGTAGACTCTGTGTCCAAATCCCATAAGTCTGAATTCGCCGTTTTTAGCTGCTTTTATTGCTTTTGGAATATTATCTTTATGTCCAATTTCAGCTAACATCTGGAGAACGCCTTCGTTTGCTCCACCGTGAAGCGGTCCGTACAGAGCAGCAATACTTGCCGCTGTTGCAGAGTATGGATCCGGGTGTGAGCTTCCTACATTACGCATAGCGCTTGCGCTGCAGTTTTGCTCGTGGTCTGCATGAAGTATAAAAAGTACATCGATTGCTTTTTCCATAACTGGGTCCGGCTTATATTTAAGCTCGGTCATTTTATAAAGCATGTTGAGGAAATTACCTGCATAACTTAAATCGTTATCAGGATAGGAGTAAGGCATACCCTTTGAATATCTGTAAGCGAAAGCTGCAAGAGTCGGCATTTTAGCTATAAGTCTATGAATCTGTATATCTCTGATTTCTTCATTGAAAATATCTTTTGACTCAGGATAAAATGTCGATAGTGCTGCGACTGTACTCATCAGCATTCCCATTGGATGGGCATCATATCTGAAGCCGTCCATGAATTCCTTGATGTTTTCATGAATCATTGTGTGATTCATAATATTGCTCTCAAACTCTTTGAACTCTTTCTTGTTAGGAAGCTTGCCGTTTAATAACAGGTATGAAACTTCGAGGAAGTTACTCTTCTTGGCAAGTACGTCTATTGGATAGCCGCGGTACATTAGCTCTCCTTTATCACCATCAATAAAAGTAACCCTACTTGTACAAGAAGCCGTATTGCTATAAGCCGGATCATAACTCATCATTCCAAAGTCGCTGTCCTTAACTTTGATCTGCCTCAGATCCATTGCTTTGATTGTGTCATTCTCTATAGGAAGATCATACTTTTTCCCTGTTCTATTATCTGTAATGCTTAAGGTGTTGTTAGCCTTAGACTTAGCCACGATATTTCCTCCTTCTTACAGTTACCTACTGCAATGTAATTTGTGTTTGCTTTATGTAATAATATTCTACTAACTTGGATTAAGGTTCGAAAAAACCCCAATTAGAAATTTCGAACCACAAAAAGGTACCCTAGTTTTCAATTTTTTCAAATATTTGAGTAAACTTTTTATTCACAAAAATCTTGTTCAAAATTATTTAGCATTCTGCAATTTATTTAGTTGCTATTGTACAAATTGTATGGGCAGCGGCGTAAAGCATCCTATAAAAATCAGGAGAGACAAAACACTCAATAATTTTCTCTTCCAATTGAGGTCGGTTTCTTCATACATGGTTGGCGGGTGTCTTGTTCCCATCAGCGTCAGGAGCACAGCCCAAAGTATCCAGCCGGGCCATCCCTCAAATACTGGAACAGCGCCCGTGAACCATGTGAAGCCCGTGCCTAATAAATCGTTGCCGATTTCTAATAATAATTCTGTCCCGAGTCCAAATATTATTAATAGTCCTATCATGATAAGTGAAATGTAACGATGGTATTTCTTGGAAAATAATGAATATGTAATATGTCCACCATCAAGCTGACCTGAAGGTATTAAATTAAGTGCTGTGACAAAAAGCCCAACCCATCCTGCAAACGCAACAGGATGCACGAAAAGATCATATCCTTCTGGAATAGGCCCATAGAATAAATACGAGAAGATACTCATTATAATCGGAGTTCCCAATACCAATCCCCCGCCTTCCTCTAATTGTTGTGATACCTCTACAATTGAGGAAAGTTTAATACCGATTATAAGGACAGGAATGGTTGCCACAATACCCGCCAATGGGCCCGCAATGCCAATATCAAAAAGCGCTCTTTTTGTCGATATCGGTGATTTGATTTTGATGAATGCACCAAAAGTGCCTATCGGTGAAATTATTGGCGGTGCGGGAATAAAGTATGGAGGTGTAATGTCTACGCCGTATTTTTTCCCGTAATAATAATGCCCCATTTCGTGGGAACCTAGTATAAATAATAACGCCACGGAAAAGGAAACAGCGCTTAGAATATCCCCACCGAAAGAAAGTCCGGTTATGAAAGTGGTTGCTACAGTTAGTAAAAATAATATTATATGTATTTTGGTTAATTTCATGAGCAGGGTGTAAAAAATACCCAAATACTAATAAAAGGAAAGTATATTACAAACAGCCTGCACTATTCTATCTCTATTAACGCAGGATCAATGGATTCAAGAGTATCTATTATAAATCTTTCAATTTCAGATTTTTTTCTGGTATTTAAGATTTTATGCCTGACAGTGTTGAGCAGATCCTTGTCGATTCTGTTACAGAGATAACGTATCGTGGGCACATTGGCTGGAGATGTGCTAAGCTGAGTATATCCGAGCGACAATAAGCTTAAGGCTCCCGAAGGAGTTCCCGCGAGCTCTCCGCAAACAGATACGTCCATTCCCAGGTATTGCGTTTTAATGTAAACGTCATTTAAGAGTCTTATTATCGCCGGGTGAAATCCTGAATAAAGATGACGAACCATGTTTGAATTCCTATCAACTGCAAGAACGTACTGTATGAGGTCGTTTGTCCCGATTGAAATGAAATCGATTAAATCATTATATTCTTCCAGCTGATATATCATTGCCGGAACTTCCATCATTACACCAAGATCAGGGATATCAGTGGTGGGAATACCTATTTCTTTGGATTGATTTTTTATTATATCTTTTGCTGTTTCCACTTCCCAAAGGTTTGTTATCATGGGGAGTAGGATCTTAAATTTATAGCCCTTTTTGGTAGCCAGAAGGATAGCTTTTATCTGGTCTTTGAATAAGTCCAGATATTCCATGGAAAACCTGATGGCTCTCAGGCCGAGCAGAGGATTCTCCTCTTTTGGAAAATCAAAATAGGGAAGAAGTTTGTCAGCGCCAATGTCGAGAGTTCTTACAGTTATGTATCCATCGAAATTCTTAGCTAGATCTTTGTAAATTCGTAATTGCTCCCTGATTCTCGGCCATTTTTCATATTGTGTAAATGCGAACTCGGTTCTGAACAATCCAACGTTCTGGATGCCATAGAGTTTTGCGGCTTCGATATCTATGGGAAAACCTATGTTTGCTGTGAGTTTGACTCCGAGAGATTTCTCGCCTGCTGCTTCGTTCCCTTCCCTAACTATGACCTCTCTGACTTGAATTATATTTGAATATGTATTCTTGTATTCGGATATAAGAGTTTCGTCTGGATTGGAAAAAATAAAACCGGTCTTGCCGTCAACAATCAGCTTTTCCCCGGGTTTGATGAGATTGCATATATTATCGATACCGACTACAGCAGGTATACCGAGTGATTTTGCGATGATCACGGCATGGGAAGTTTCGCCGCCCTTTTCTATTACCACAGCTGAGACATTATTATTAAAAAGCATGGAAATAAATGAAGGCCCAATGTCTTCAGCTATAAGTATTGAACCGTCTTCCGGTTCAACTATGTGCGGATGACCATTTTTCCGTTTAAGCAGGTCATGGAGAATTCTTTCACCTATATCTCTGAAATCCTGAGCCTTCTCTCTTAAATATCTGTCTGGCAAGGCTTCAAATTGCTCGGCAATTTCCTCTATGGCTTCAACTACTGCTAATTCTGCCGACGCACTTTTTTTCTCAAGCTTTTCAAACATAGTATTGCGCAGGGTTTTCCCCTGTATCACCAACAAATGTGCCCTGAAAATCTCAATCTCCGCTTTAGACAGCATCTCTTCAGAATCAAGTGTCTTTATCAGTTTTTCCAAATCAGATTCAACATCACTCAGCGCTTTAATTACACGCTTTTTCTCCACTTTTGGGTCAAACTTTTCTGATTCATCACTGCTTATTTGCTGGAATAGTCCGCGAAAGAGGAACACATTACCTATTGCTATCCCGGTTGAAACTCCTTTTCCCTGATATGTGCGGGTCTCATGTTTGACAATTGAGGGTGTTTTTAAGCGTTCGAGTCTATCAGCCACTTCGAGCAGGCCTGCCAGACGAGAAGCTATGATTTCAAAAAGCATTTCTTCCGCGGGGTTGATGGCTCTTTTTTCTTTTGTCTGGCCTACCAAAACCCCTATACACCTGTTTTGAAGTAAGATTGGCACACCAATGTAGCTCTCGTATTCTTCTTCCCCGATTTCAGGGAAATATTTATAACGTTTGTGCCGGGAAGCCGGCATTACAGTTATGGGTCTTGATTTCTGGAATACAAGACCGGTTAGACCTTCGTTTGGCTTAAGTGTTATAGTTGCTTTGAGCGGGTTTACGGAAAGTCCCTTGGTAGATCTGAGATACAGCTCTTTCTTTTCTTCGTCCCAAATATAGACTGATACCACATCGAAATGAAGCGAGCTTGCAATCTTGTTAACAACCCTTTTAAGGATAGTATTCAGTCCTGTCGACTTATTAACAAGATCACTTATTTCCTGAACGATTTTCAAATGAAAATCGGCTCTGTCAATTAAATTGCCTGAACTCATTTTATTTCTCAGATCCCAAACCGGTTACGGAAAAAGATAATTTTCCGCTTTAATGATTATCATTATATTACCGGAAATAGATTAATTGTGATAATTAATAATCAAATAGTGTTCTATACAATTTTAGATCTGATGGTAACATTTCATATTATTTCCTCCTAAATTAAGGATTTAAGCTATTGAATTTCCTGTTATAGGGCACATTTATTCTTTTTAAGGACAGTAGAAAGATGAATCAACAAAATAATGAGATAAGAGTGGCGGTAATAGGATCAGGACCTGCGGGCTTCTACGCTTGTGAGCATTTATTTAAAAAAGAGGATTACAATTTTTCTATAGATATGTTTGATAAACTGCCCACACCTCATGGTTTGGTCCGCTCCGGAGTAGCTCCTGATCATCAGAAAATTAAATCTGTAACAAGAGTGTATGACAAGATCGCGTCAAATGAAAAATTCCGTTTTTATGGTCTTGTAGAATATGGAAAGCATATTACTTTCGATGACTTAAAGAAGCATTATCATATAATCATATTTGCCACAGGGGCTCAGACCGATAGAAAAATGAATATTCCGGGGGAGAATTTGAAGGGAAGCCACACAGCTACAGAATTTGTTGCCTGGTATAACGGACACCCGGATTATAGGGACTACAAGTTTGACTTGTCCCAGGAAAGAGTGGCAATTGTCGGAGTGGGTAATGTAGCGGTTGATGTGGCAAGGATACTTTGCAGAACAGAAGAAGAGCTCATGCAGACGGACATAGCGGATTATGCCATGGAAGCGCTCAAAAAGAGCAAAGTGCGGGAAGTCTTTTTGCTGGGACGCCGAGGTCCCGCACAGGCTGCCTTTACAAATCCTGAAGTTAGAGAACTCGGCAACCTGGATGATGCGCACGCTATTACTCAAGTTGAGGAAGTTGAGCTTGACGAGTTTACAAGGGAGCTGTTGGAAAAAGAAGAAGACCGTTCACTTGTAAAAAAGATTGAGATATTAAATGCCTATTCCGAAGATATCGAGTTTGTGAAATCCAAGAAGCTCCATATACGTTTTCTTGTGTCACCTGTTGAAATAATAGGAAATGAAGAAGGCAGAGTAAAGGCAATCAAGCTTGTTAAAAATGAGCTTTACAGAACAGATGACGGAAGCTTAAAACCTAGGGCTACAAATAATTTTGAAGAGCTTGAGATCGGACTTGTGTTCCGATCTATCGGTTATCACGGAGTTCCGCTTCCTGAAATTCCTTTTCATGAAAAATGGGGTGTGATTCATAATGAAAAAGGCAGGGTTCTTGACCCCGATTCGGGGGAGCATGTAGATGGCTTATATGCTACAGGTTGGATTAAACGCGGTCCAAGCGGTGTTATAGGGACAAATAAACAGGATTCGGGTGAAACTGTAGAATGCATAATGGAAGACATTATTTCCGATAAATTGCCGTCTCCTGAAAACCCGGATGCGGACAGTATTTTAAAGCTGATATGTGAAAGACAGCCCGATTATTTCTCCTATGAGGATTGGCTCAGATTAAACGAGCTTGAAGTATCCAGAGGTCAGCAACAGGGTCGCCCGCGCATTAAATATACCAGCATAGAAGAAATGTTGGACGCTATAAAAAAAAGGAATTAGTTAGGTCTCATCTATCCGTTAGTTTTGGTGTGAGCGATAACTTTCTTCTTAAAGGGTCAACTTTCTGAACAACTAATTTGATGGTCTTACTTTCCTCTAAATTTATGTCTGTTGTGAAATTGACAGGGACTTCAAATAAATAATCTGTTAAGTAAACGTTGGCGCGTGAATTGTTCACTGAACTTATAACCCCTTCTATTTCCTGTCCTTCAATGCTTTTAAGGTGCTTATATACCCAGTATTTCTCCCTGTTTCTTTCAACCATTTTTTTATCCCGTATTCCTATTTCAATTTTGGGATATAGATTCTCTAGTTCATCTTCCGTATAGGCAGGTTCATCATTTTCCAGGGCTGAGACAATTTGCCTCTGTATTATCAGATCGGGGTAGCGTCTTATGGGAGAAGTTGCTTGTGCGTAAACGTCTATTCCGAGAGACATATGAGGGGCCGGGTCAAGACCCACTCTTGGGGCTCTTAGATATTTGACTACATGTAGTGCGAATAAAGGGTCAGATTCATCATGCAAGCGAGCGTCATCAGAAATAGGCTCGGGTTGGGATCTGAAAATGCCAGGAATTTTATTTTCTTTTAGAAACCTCCCCGCCAGCGTGTTCATAAGAATCATATATTCGGCGATCACCTTATGAGCTATGGTATTCATATAATTTTTTGAAATCGTTATAGCCGAATTCTCGTCAATTTTTATTTTGAGCTGTGGAAGCTGAATTATAAGCGCCCCTGCCTGAAGCCTTTTTTTTCTCAAACTGTCAGCTATTTGTTTTATTTTGTTTCCCGTTGGATCTTTATCAAAATACTCTGACGCTTTTGAATAGATAATATTTTCCCTAACAATTATCTTTGAATTTGTAAATCTGTAATTTTTTAACTTTAATTCGATGTCAAAGTTAACCAGAAGTGAGAGAGCTTTGCGTTCAGTACCTTCAAATAAGCTAAGTCTTTGCTCTATCAACTCAGGGGGAAACATATGAATATGATGTTCGGGAAGATAGACTGTTTCACCTCGCCTGATAGCCTCATCATCAAGTGCGCTCCATTTGGGCACCTGAAGTGCTACGTTGGCAATATGTATTCCAATAGTTGTTCCCTGAGTTGTCTCTTCAATCGATATGGCATCATCAATGTCCTGAGTATTCTCATCATCAACGGAAAATACTTCCAAATGGGTCAGATCTTCAAGGTGCTCATCGTCAAAAGGCGCGTCCAATATCTGTGCGGCTTCTTCACATGCTTTTTTGGGAAAGTCCCGGGTGATGGAGAATCTTTTTATTAGCGGGTCGTCATCTTCCTGCCATTCCCCAGTTCTGATAAGGAACTCGATAGCGCCCTCTACGTCTTTTATACCAATTTCGCTCAGAAATGATTTTGCTTCACCGGCTTTATTGTATTTATCGAGATATACGACATAGTTTTTTATAAGATCTATATAGTCTTCGGGATCAAATGAGTCCTCTGTGCTACTTGAGTCGCCTGAAATAAGTTTTTTTGCCCAGATTAGTGCCTGTCTGCGTTTTTCTATTCTATTTATTTCAGTCTGTTTTTTTGCTAGGAGGTCTTTAACCTCAGTCTCCTCTCTGGTCAGGTAACCAACTTCCCCTCTTTTAAAATAAATATCATTCTTGTCAATAGTCCAGAATAATACTAATGCTTCATTGGGGGAAGCACCTGATTCACCAAAATAGATCTCCATCAGATCTTTAAACTGTATTTCAGTCTCTGACTGCCCCACACATTCCCATAAAGTCTCAAGCTCAATACTTTCCTTTTGCTCTTCTAGAGTTCTTCTTACTTCTCTTAACTTAAGCTTTTTTTCAGCCGGAGTAAAATTACCCTCTATTGTGATCCCTGAATTGTACGCAATCTTCTCCAAATCCACAGATATATCTTTCCCTTCTTCTGAGAAAATATTCGCTTTATTACCGATCGCTTCATTAAAAATCGCAAACGACGGTTCTTTTCGTTTTCTGAACAGGATAAGCTCATGGGCTGAGGGGATTTTTAATGTCATGGTAAGTAGTTGTAATATTGATTGTAACTGCTTATTAAGGGTAAAGAATAATACGGGATTTATAACCAGATGTAAAAAAATTATCTAACATTAACTTTTTGAGCGACTATTCTGCAGTAAGGTGAGTAGTATTTTTTTTGGGAGGACTGATCTTAAAACGGGTCTTATTGTTATTAATGTTCTTAAACTTTGCCATTCTATAAACTTCCTTGAATGGTCGACCTGTATCCAAAAGTGAAATGGCCCTAAGTAACCTTGATACAATATTCTGTAACCATTTTTTGTTAATATATCTGCCTAGTTATCTACATCCACAGCTGGGATATGATGGTGTTCATAGTTTTTTGTCAAAGTTTTTATGAATAAAGGATTGAAAATATATTGATATGCTTGATGTCCAAAATTTGAAGAGGTTAAATCATTTAATTTCAGTATTTTGTCTATAATGTGTTAATTCTTCCAGCAACCAATCATGAGACGTTATTGGCTCCTTATCATCGCAATAAATTAGATAAGGTTTGCCGCTGAT
>CBDUCG010000061.1:0-11304 GCA_965365595.1 uncultured bacterium | reverse complement strand
GTCCGGTGGTTGTTCTTTAAATTTGTACTCAGTAATTTTTCTTTGAGCCAATATTGAGCTTCTTTGAACAACTTCAACGATAGAAGGAACTTTACCGTTATTAAACGAATCCTTTCCTGACAAATCGCTAAGTAAATCTACTGCCACTATAAAATCCGCACCTAGCTCACGAGCTGCTCGGTCAGGCACCGAATCGAGAACTCCACCGTCTACAAGCAATTTATCTTCAAACAGGACAGGTTTGAAAAGCCCCGGAATGGAAGTGCTGGCTTTGATGGCTCTTTTTAAATTACCCTCTTGAAAGGTTACCACCTCACCTTTATTTAAATCTACACAAACTACGGCAAACTGCTTTTTCAAATCCTCTATATTCTTGGTCTGAATGTATTGATCAATCAACTTTTCCAGAAACCTTCCACTGAACAGTCCGCCTTTAGGCCAGGTCGGCCCCAGTAGAAACGGTATATCGGCAATTCCAATACCCACAGCGTAATGCTTTAAATCATCTAGCTTTTCTGAAAGATATACTGCGCCGATGAAGGCCCCTATGCTGGTCCCGGCTAATACATCAAATTCAATTCCCGCTTCTGTTAAAACTTCAAGGATTCCCAAGTGGGCAAACCCCTTGGCCCCTCCTCCACCCAGTGCTAGTCCTAATTTCATATTGTTATTCTAAAGAATATAGGCCTTAAACTAAAGTGTAGAAAGAAACTGCTTTATATATTGAGTCAGTTCTTTATATTCAAGCAAAAAGGAATCATGGCCATATGGAGACTCGATCTCTTCGTATTCAACTTCCACATTATTGAATTTCAATGCTCTAACAATTTCCTCTGATTGGTATGTTGGGAATAACCAGTCTGAAGTGAATGACGTAACTAAAACTTTCTTGCACTGAATTCGCTCAAAGGATTTCTTCAGGCTTTCATAACCTTCGGCTGCATCATATAGATCAATAGCTCTCATAATATAAATATAGCTGTTGGCATCGAAACGCTCGACAAATTTCTTCCCCTGGTATTCGAGATAGTTTTCTATATCAAACTTGCTGCCGAGCTTTAATTTCATATTCTCAGGATCGGAATGCGCTCTTCCAAACTTCTCCCAGAGCCAGTTGTGGTGAAGGTATGTGATATGACCGATCATTCTCGCAATAGCGAGACCTTTGGCGGGCACTTGGCCGCCGTAATAGTCACCGCCGTTCCAGTCGGGGTCATCTAGTATGGCCCTTATGCCTACTTTATGGATTGCAATTGACTGAGGATTAGACACCGCGCCTGAGGCAACCAATATTATTGACTCGACCATGTCCGGGTAAAGAAGCGCCCATTCGAGAGCCTGCATCCCACCCATGGATCCGCCGATAACTGATTTAATCTTCTTTATTCCTAGATGATCAATTAATTCCTTCTGAACCCTGACCATGTCCCGTATGGTTACTAGGGGAAAGCTCATACCGTATGGCTTACCTGTTTCAGGGTTTATTGAAGAAGGGCCTGTAGTTCCGTAACAGCTTCCTAGAATGTTGGAGCAAATAACAAAGTATTTGTCCGTATCATATGCCCTGCCCGGCCCTATCATAACGTCCCACCAGCCGGGGTATTGATCGTCCTCAGAGTGTTTTCCGGCGGCATGCGCACTAGCAGTCAGAGCATGCGAAACAAGAAGAACATTGTCACGAGCTTCGTTTAATTCACCGTAAGTTTCATAAGCAACAGTTATAGGCCCAAGCTCAAGACCGTTGTCCATTTGAAACTTGTTTTCTGAATCGGCAAACGTAAAGTACTTGGTCTCTATTAATCCGACCGAGCCTTCCTTAACAATTACAACAGGAGACTCTCCTAACTCTCTAGTTCTCATGCCGTAGCCTTTTGAGACTTTGAAAGCGCCTGGTCTAAGTCCCAGATTAGGTCATCCAGTGTTTCAAGACCTACAGAAATACGCACTGTTTCAGGAGTTACGCCTGCTGACATCTGCTCCTCATCGTTTAACTGTCTGTGCGTTGTGGAAGAAGGATGAGCAATTAATGATTTTGCGTCACCCACGTTCACCAAATGGCTGAACAGCTCAACACTGTCTATCAAAGTTCTGCCAGCTTCCATTCCGCCTTTTACTCCGAATGTAAAAATGGAGCCAGCGCCTTTCGGCATATATTTTTTGGATAGTTTGTGATACGGGCTATCTGGAAGACCAGCAAAATTCACCCACTCAACAGCCGGATGATCTTTTAAGAAATTAGCTACAGCAAGAGCGCTTGAGGAATGTCGGTCCATTCTCAGATTAAGTGTTTCCAGACCTTGCAATAACATAAAGGAATTAAAAGGGCTAAGTGCTTGACCATGGGTTCTTAGTATCTCTACCCTTGCTCTAATTGCATATCCAAAGTTACCGAAGGTTTCATAAAACTTTATTCCATGATATCCCTTGGAAGGCTCTGTCATACAGGGAAATTTGCCGTTATCCCAAGGGAATTTTCCTCCATCTACCAATACTCCACCGATTGTTGTTCCGTGACCACAGATAAACTTGGTAGCTGAGTTAACAACAATATCTGCCCCGTGCTCAATCGGTCTGCAAAGGTAGGGAGTAGCAAAAGTGTTATCAATTATTAGTGGAATTCCCGCTTCGTGTGCTATGTTTGCTACCGCTTCAATATCGAGAACATTACCAAGCGGATTACTGACAGTTTCCCCGTAAACTGCTCTTGTTTTATCGGTAATTGCTTTTCTAAAGTTTTCGGGATCGTCAGGGTCTACAAACGTTACATCAATCCCCATTTCCCTTAAGTTAACATCAAACTGGGTATAGGTTCCTCCATATAATGTGCTTGAGGATACAAGATGGTCTCCAGCATGCAATATAGTAAGAATGGATGTCATCTGGGCGGCCATACCGGAACTAAGAGCAAGAGCGGCGGTACCACCTTCAAGCGCAGCCATCCTCTCTTCAAAAACTCCGTTTGTAGGGTTCATAATTCTGGTATAAATATTTCCAAATGTTTCTAAGTTAAATAATGCGGCCGCATGATCTGTACTTTCAAAAACATAAGCCGTAGTCTGATATATAGGTACGCCCCTGGCACCCGTTGTAGGATCAGGCAGCTGCCCCGCATGAACACACTTAGTATCAAAACCAAATTCTCTATCCGACATTGTAATCCTCCTGATAGTTTAGTATTATGATTTTTTAGACGAAATAACCCGCCTGTTTACACCTAAAAAATTAATCCCTCCGAAAAGCCTTCCATGCTCTATTTTAACACATCTGTTCATAACAACCTCAAGCCCTGCTTCCCGAACCGTTTTAGCCGCCTCTTCGTTTACAACAGTCAACTGCATCCATACTACTTTTGCACCTATTTTTATTGCATCTTCAACAATTTGCGGAACGTCTTCCGAGCGCCTGAAAATATCTACTATATCAACGGGGTCCGGAATATCAAGGAGGCTTGGGTAACACGTTTCACCCAATATTTCATCGTATCCCGGGTTAACAGGAATAATCCTATAACCGTATTCCTTCATATACTTTGCAGCAAAATGACTTGGGCGGTTCCATTTCCCGGATAGCCCGACAACGGCTATTGTTTTGTTTTGCCTTAATATATTTCTTATCTGATTATCATAATTCATTCTTATAGCTCCAGACAACAATTTATACACGGTTTAATATATCCTGCAAATCAGTTGACACCCTATTGCCAATTCCATATTCTAAAACTTGTTATGCAGGCAGTAAAAACACGCAAATTAACAAAAAAACCATTTTTACCTCCCGGTCCCAGGGGCATTCCCTTCCTTGGGTCGTTGATTGACTATTTTTCAGATATGTTGGGGTTTTTGAAACGCGTATCAGACGACTACGGAGATATTGTTTACTACAAGTTAGGCACCCGCAAAATGTATCTATTAAATAACCCCGAACATATAAAGGATGTTCTTGTCACACACAACCGTAATTTTGAAAAAAGCCGCGCTCTCAAACGCACTAAAATAATACTTGGCGAGGGACTTCTCACAAACGAGGGGGAGCCTCATATAAAGCAGCGAAGAACAATACAGCCTGTATTTCATCATGAGAGAATTAAATCATATGGCGACGTCATGGCTCAGTATGCATCAAGAGTTGGGGACGGTTGGAAAAACGGAGAAGTTGTAAACATCCATAAAGAAATGATGAAGCTTACTCTTTTCATCGTCAGTAAAACCATTTTTGATTCTGATATGGAATCCAAATCTGATGAAATAGGAGAATGCCTGACCGATCTCGTTACTTTATTTCCACAAATGATATTCCCTTACTCCGAGTACCTGGACAATTTACCCTTGCCTGCCAACCGGAGATTCCAGATCGCGAAAGACAAGCTCGATTCAATAATCTACCGACTAATAGAAGAACGAAGAGCAAGCCCGGGTGAAAAAAGTGACTTGCTCTCCATGCTGCTTGAAGCGCAGGACCAGGAACGCGGAGATGTGATGTCCGATTTGCAGGTGAGAGATGAGGCTTTAACACTATTTCTGGCGGGGCAGGAAAGCACTGCCAATTCACTGGTATGGACATGGTATTTGATATCCACACATCCGGAAGTGGAGAAAAAAGTTCACGAGGAAGTGGATTCAGTTTTAAATGGGCGACTCCCGACTCTTGATGATTTGGGCAAACTGTCGTACACGCAAAATGTATTTAAAGAAGCCCTCCGTTTATATCCACCCGCATGGGCCGTGGCAAGACATGTAAAAGAAGATTATGAAGTGGGCGGATATGTCATACCAGCAGGGGCAGATATTTTTATGAGTCAGTATGTTGTTCACCGTGATCCGAGGCTTTTCAGAGAGCCTGACAGGTTTATTCCTGAGAGATGGAGTACGAATGAAACCAAAGACCTGCCGCGGTTTGCATACTTCCCGTTTGGAGGCGGCACAAGGCGCTGCATAGGGGAGCCATTTGCCTGGATGGAAGGGGTGATATTAATCGCAACAATTGCGTCCAAGTGGAAAATGCGTTTGGTACCTCATCAAAAAATAGTGCCTCAGGCACTGATTACCATACGCCCCAAAAACGGCATGAATATGATTATGGAAAGGCGCTAGTTCCTATTTTCATTCATATAATTGAAATAAGAAATCAGATTATCAAGATCCTGATTCGAAAGATCGGGATGATCAGGCATTTGTGTGTGCCGGTACTTGGACGGATTTTTTATAAACTCCCTAATCATGTTTTCAGAACGGTAGGAAACTATGCTCTGGGGAGCGTTAAGATCCGGGCCAACTACCCCTCCTTGTCCGTTTATCGCATGACATCTGCCTTCAAATATTTGAAATCCCATATACTCCGGAGAATCCGGCATTGCTCCTTTTGGTATAACTTTAGGAAACTGGCTCTGGAATTTAATTAAATCAATAGACGTAAGCTTCCACGGCCAGGGGTATTCATTAGGGGTAGTTTGCTCTTCCCCTGTCCATACTAAATAAAACGGACCGGGCCTAATCTGTCTATCACTAATCGGCTCCCAATTGCTGTAATCAAGATCCGTGTAAACGATATAACCTCCGGTATCAAACAATTTTGAGATGTTTGTTATTGCCGTATAACCATCCAATGCGCCGAATGCAACGTCAGTATATTTCGGACTCTCCCACTTATCACCAAACCCCAATTGCAAAACATCCTGAAGCGCAAACGCTTCATATCTTTTTTTCTTACCGTAATAAGGGTCAACAAATTCAATCCTGTGTGGGTTCAACTCATCTCTCAATTGATCCAGATTGTACTCTTTAATTAATCCTCCGGATATTTCAAATTTGAGAGATGGCACAGTAGATTTTTCGACAGTAGATAAAGATTCGGCATTTTCTGAACTTTCACTTATTTCAGAAGTTTGTTCTTCTTCCGGCTGTTCAGATAAATTGGCGTCTTCGGTACTTATACTGTTAATAATCAGGAGAAGCCCCATAGCCAAACCTATAAATATCAATAAGGCAACTGCGACATTCTTTGGGTTTTTAGCGAATCTGCCGATATTGTTTTTAGTATCTGTCATCTATAGTGTATCTCATTTAGTTCTGCCATTTATTATATCTACATTTTAAATGAAATTCGCTATAAACTTCGTTTGCGTGGACATTCCATAAATCAGATATAATTGTGATACTCATAATAATTAACTTATAGACTCAGGGACGATACTTATGAAACTGGAAAATAAAACTGCGCTAATAACCGGCGGAGGCACGGGCGTTGGGAAAGCTACAGCTCTACTGTTTGCCAAAGAGGGGGCAAAAGTTGTTATAACAGGCAGGAGAGTAGAAGTTTTGCTTGAAGCAGTCCAAGAAGCCAAAGCTAAAAATCTAAGTATTGAATATCTGGTTAGTGATGTCTCATCGGAGCAAGATTGTAAGCACGCGATTGATTTTACAATAAATAAATTTGAACGAATTGACATACTCTTTAACAACGCCGGAGTCTCATACATGGGAACAACTCATGAAACCAGGACAGAGATGTGGGATGAGACCTTTGATATTAACGTCAGGGGTGTTTTTCTTATGTCAAAATACGCCATACCCTACATGCTGGAAGAGGGTTCAGGGTGCATTGTTAATAACTCATCCATATTGGGATTGAAAGCCTCCCCTGCTGGTTTTTCAGCATATGCATCATCTAAAGGCGCGGTTAATCAGCTAACTAAAAGCATGGCGCTCGAATATGCTGACAAAGGAATTCGAGTAAACGTAATTTGTCCAGGAACTGTTTACACTCCCATGATGGATTTCTTATTCGACCAATGGGAAGATAGGGAAGCTGGTGAACAGCGGTATATATCAGTTCACCCAATAGGGCGTCTTGCTCAACCTGAAGAAATCGCTCATGCGGTTTTATTTCTATGTGACAATAATATTAAGTTCATGACTGGCGCTGCACTATCTATAGATGGAGGGATGAGTGCAAAATAAAATTTTCAACTGAATAATACGATGTATAAAAAACAAATTATTATTCAAAATCAAGGAGAGATGTAATGAGTGAAAAAAATATCGGAGTAGATTACTCGGAACTTCACCAGATAGACAGTCCGGCAAACAGACTCTTGAGAGAGGCTATTTGGGGAAAGGAAGATGATATAGGGCAATAATCTTTTATCACACCCATTTTTCTGGATAAACTAATTGAGAGCTTAGAAATTGATGAGGGCTCTTATGTTCTAGATGTTGGCTGCGGGGTAGGAGGGCCTGCAGTCTATATAGCTGATAAAACAGGTTGCAGGATAGCCGGGATCGATATCAATGATGTTGGAATTGAGATGGCTAACAAACTTGCAAAGAATTCAAACCTCAAAGACAGAACTAAGTTCCATCTTGGCGATGCAATGAAGATGCCTTTTTCCGATAATTCCTTTGACCTGGCAATAAGTCTTAATGTAAATGAATGTATTTGAAGACAAGGTTGGTCTTTTTAAAGAAGTACTAAGAGTTTTAAAACCTTCCGGCTTATGGGCATTTCTAAGTGGAACATTCGATATGCCTGACGATCCCGAAATATCAAAGAAGATGGCGCGAGGATATCTAATCCCACAATACTACGACTCCCTTCCGAATTACCGGAAAAAACTTACAGAGGCTGGTTTTAGAATAGATGAAATAACAGAGTATGTTTCCGACTTCAGGGTACAGAATAAAAAATGGGGCGATGCCTATAAGAAGTAATTTGATGAAATAGCAAACGAACAGGGAAAGGAAAATACAGAATATCATATTGAGTACTTTGACATATATCTTAGCTTAATCGACCAGGGTAGAGCCGGCAATCACCTCATAATATCCTCGAAGCCGAATTAGTTATTGGCACACAAATATAAATGGAAAGAAATACAATACTATAGTATTGCGTATCGCATCTGTATAATACTATTGTAAGCTCGCAAAATAAACCTTGCTACAGCACCACAGAATAGTCTAATATCTAAATAGAGACTAAGGAATTTAAATCAAATCTGATGTGTTAAATTCCTTTCTTCTTCTAAATTAGTTTTGGTATATCAACTAAATCTTGCCTTTTGCTTCTCTTAAGCCCTCCTGTGTCTGATCTTCAGTATGGGAGGGCATTTTTTTACTCTATAAAAAGTTGGTCACAATTAATCGGGAAAATTAAAGAGAACACTATTTAGAATTTATTGCTATTTGTTTATTACCAAGTTGCTGCTGTTAAGCCATTCTGATTCAAGCATTCCATATATAATGTGATCGACATAGTGGTCATATATCCATTCAGCTTGACGAACCAGACCTTCTTCTTTAAATCCCAGCCTCTCAGGTATGGCGCGGCTCTTAAAATTGTCAGCAGCGCATCTTATCTCTATCCTATTAAGACCCAATTTACCAAATGAATAATCCAGTACTCTGGAGCAGGCTTTTGTGACAAGCCCATGCCCCTGAAACCCCTCTCCAATCCAATAACCTATGCTTGTTAAGCGGTTTATCCAGTCAATTTTGTGAAACCCCACAATACCCGCAATTTTTCCCTCGTGGAAAAGAACAAACTGTATAGTTTCACTGCGCTCATACTGCAGCTGCGAGATAGTAATAAAATCTATCGTATTTTGGAGATACCTGTTGTTATCTAGCCACGGTAGCCACTGTTTCAAAAATTCCCTATTTTCTTCGATTAAATCAAACAACTCTTCCGCATGGCTCTGATTAATAAGCTCAAGCCTGCTATCATCATCGATGTTTAGCCTAATTTTTTTGCTCATTTCTAGACTTCCTTAGTCAATATTCAAACAGTAGGTCCCGGTGTTTGAAAAGGATTGCCCGATTGCCCCGTTGTGGAAACGAGAATTTCAGACTGTATAACAGCATTTGAGCATAATTTTCTATACACATATGCCTGAGCTATAATAACAATAGGAATTGTAACAAGTAGCCCTATACCTAAAGCGAGAAAACCCAGAGCGCTTATAGCCAGAAATAAAAGAAATAAAAGAAATAGATTCCATTTGTGTCCATCGGTCATCCTACCGCTCTCTTTAAAAGCTTCAATTACATCCATATTCTTGTCCACAATCAAATACTGAACATATTGATACTTTATAGCTAAATATATGCCAGGAACTATTAACAGTAGAAATCCAATTATGGCAAGCAATGTATACATCACGTATCCAAGCAAAAACTTGAAAAATAGTGAAGTAGAAAAAGACAGAAACTCATAAGAGCCTATATTTGGGTGATCATATAATTTGAGCCCAATTTTAACAATAAAAATCAAGGAAACAATGCTTACTATCCAGGAGCCCAAATTAAACAACAGAGATAATGATGGCAGCGAGTCGCTGAAGGTACTGGCAAAAACACTAAAAAATCCTTCAAGGATAAAGAGAATTACCAGATAGACAATAAAAAAACCTATATTGTCTTTCATCCTTTCCCATCCAAACCTCATTGCCTGTTCTTTAGAGAATTTCTTTTCGGACATTTAAAGACTCCTTTTGCCAATTTAGATACACAATTTGAATATTACTTTTTTTAATGCTGTTTCTCAATATTTCATTAAGGCAATATCGCAGAAAAAAATATACGTTGGTAGGGAAAAAAGACTGGCGTTTCTGGATATAAAATCCTTAACCTCTCGCCATAACTCTTGAGAAAATCATCATGCAATTCCTCAGGCAGACGCTCAAAATAAGGGATTAATGCCGTTCCTGACAACCACTTAACAATCGCATTTACATCATCCAAAATATGAGCATATATCTTTTCGAATACATTTATCTCTTTAGTTCCGGAGTTATAAAGCAATTCAGAATATTCTCTTATTGAAAGGACCGACCATTTTCTCTGCCACGAATTCAAAGCAGTTTTATAAGGCTCCTCGTCTGCAATTTCTGTCATGATAGTCTGGGTAGGATGATTATGATTTGCTGGGAGTTGGATCGCTATCTGACCTCCTGGTTTAATAAGAGAAACCAATCGTGGAATTAGTTCTTCATGATTATCAACCCATTGTATTGCCGCGTTTGAAAAGATCACATCCCAGCTACCACCAACACTTTCTATTGAGCGATGTTTAAATTTGAGACCCGGCCGTTCTATTTGTAGAGCTTTGTTAAGCATCTCTTTTGAACTGTCAATTCCGAGAATCTCACTATCAGGAAGCAGCTCCAATACAAGCTCTGTTAATTCCCCCGTACCGCATCCCAAATCCAAAGCCTTAAGGCCTGACCTTACTTCTATTAAGTCCATTAAATCCTTGAACGGTGCAAAACGCTCTTTCTGAAATTGATGATACAGCTCGGGGTTCCATGACATCGTCATCTCCAAAATCTTATATTTAAGTAACGATACCAAATTTCAAATTAGGTTTCTATAAAACATAATACAATTTATATGTTATTATTTTTTTGCCAATCTGAGTTTAAAATGAGGATTTGAAAAACTTATGCCAACACTAATATATATAGCCATTGGTGGAGCAGCGGGAGCGCTTCTTCGTTATACAATCTCTGGATATACTTACAGATATTTAGATGGATTTTTGCCCTGGGGAACTCTGGCGGTAAATCTGCTGGGATGTTTCGCCATAGGTTTTTTATGGAACGTATTTGAGAATTTTGCTTATTCCCCAAACACAAGAGCACTAATCTTTATCGGCATTCTCGGCGCTTTTACAACTTTTTCAACCTTCGGGCTTGAAAGCTTTAATCTTTTCAAGGAAGGGGAGATCAAATTCGCGATTTTAAACATTCTGGTGAGTAATTTAGGAGGAATAGCTTTGGTCTTTATAGGCTATTTCATATCAAAATACTTGTTGATTCTTCTGAAGTAGGAGACTAATTATGAATAAACCTGAACAAGGCATGCTACTTCGAATTTTTATCGGTGAGACTGACAGATATAAAAACAGAGCATTGTATGAACAAATCGTACTCAAAGCAAAGGAACTTCATCTTGCAGCGGTCAGTGTGACAAGGGGGATTATGGGATACGGAGCTGACAACGAAATACATACTTCAAAAATACTACGCCTCTCAGATGATCTGCCGATAATCATTGAAATAATAGACAGCGAGAAAAATCTGAAAACAATCTTACCGTTTTTAAGCGAAACTATAGGAGATGGATTTGTGACAATGGAAAAAGTAAATATTATTCAATATAGTAAGGGGATTAAAAAATAAAATTAAAGTAATACTCTAAACAACTTGCACAGTTGTTAACATCCTCAACTTGATGCATCCGCACAACTTAATTAAACTAGTAATAGTTGATTCACAGAGACTGAAAAATGAAAATTGCCGTAGGCAGT
>CBDUCG010000060.1:0-11524 GCA_965365595.1 uncultured bacterium | reverse complement strand
ATAATAAAAGTGAGTAAAGTAAATAAGTTATAGTGTTAATTGCTAAAATGCACTATAAATTGCTCAGCTATGGATTTCCAGCTTTGAGATTCTGAATAGTGTCTGGCATTGTCTGAAAGTTCATGTAGTTTCTGTAGGATTTCTCTATGTTTTCCTCGAGACTGTCTCCCAGAAAACCCGCAATGCTGTTAGTATAATATCACTTGGGCTTGGGACATCATACGCGACAACCGGAAGTCCGCAGGCCATTGCCTCAAGTATGACCAGACTAAAAGTATCAAACACACTTGGAAAAACAAATATATCTGCTCTTTTATATAGAACACAAGTTCTCTATGAGGTATAAAACCGGCAAATTCCACATTCGGATAGTTGGATTTGAGGGTTTTAAGTAAGATCCGTCACCGACTAGAATCTTGTTATATCCACTTATTTTACAGAAATCGTCTAAATTCTTATCTTTACTAACTCTTCCAACTGTTATTATTTTCTTGCCAGAGCGATTTTTCCCAGAAGGGTGAAAGAGATCTGTATCTACTCCTCTTCCCCAGACAACGGAATTTCTCACAGCGAGCTGCTTGGCCACGCTCTTGGTAGTAACAAGAACCCTTTTGCTGTATTTATCAAACCATCTTATTTAAAGCCAGGTTAAACTCGGGGTACTCCGCATAAAATCCATCCGTATTCGGCAAGTCTTGCGTCATACGATGTATTATATGGAATTCTGTTGCGCCTACAGTATTGTCTGATTGCAAGTCCGAGACTTTCCTATGTAGCTATACGGACTTTATCAGGTTTAAATTCCCCGAATATTTTTTCAGCAATGTAGTTGGCGTTTTTGATTACGGAGATATTCCCCTGAATTTTAAAAATGTACTCAGATTTTTCAAGATAGGGATTTAATACAAAAATTTCGTGTTTTTTCCAGTAGTTTAGTAATATATGTCTAGGTAAAAGTGACGCCGTTTACTTGGGGATGCCAGGCGTCTGTCACAAGAAGTATTTTCATCTTATCATACCTCTATGGTCATAATATTTAATTCTACAAAAAATCAGTGAAGTATAGGAGCGAGCTCACTGTTACTACTCCTAATGCAATTCCGGCAACTGTCTGGGCGAAAGTATGTCTTTTGAGTCTGATTCTGGACCAGGCCACAAGAGGGACTAATGCAACAAAGGGTAAAGCATTTTCTCCAAATAGAGCTAGTGCCAGAACTATAAGTCCGGCAATTGCAGTACAGTGTCCGCTTATTTTCCATCTCAGTGTTATAAGCAACATAAAAAGTAGCTGCAACACCGCGGTTGCAAGTACTATTAGTATCAGTTTTGGAGCTCCCAATAGCGACATTATTAACAATACCACTGCCGAATTTGCCGTCATTAATATGAATGGTTTGGTTCTCTCCCTCCTTACATTCAGATGGAAGTCAGTGACTATGCCGTTTCTTACCAGGTACATGATGTAAAGAGTTGGCGGCAAGATAGAAAGAGCTATATAAAGGGCAATCCACGTAAGTGCGGATTCATCGTTGAGCGCAAGTCCAGCTACAGCTACAGCGGCTATAGCTATCGATAACGGGCTGAGCACACCTGAAATAATTCGTGCCCACCTGTTTTTCCACTCAGGTGAGATAAATATATATTCCGAAAATCTGGTGTAGTAACTTTTGTTAATTTCCATCTTTTGTAACGGGGTCTTTTAATTCTCCAGACCAATACCCCAATCGTACCTGCGCCACTTTTGTGGCATTAACCTAAAGTATAATAATGAACACCTTATTATGGAATGTAAAGTCTTTCTTATCATACCCATTTCGCGGCGGCGGTGATCAGCAGCGTATACTATGAGCTTTGGATCATAAAGCGCTTTATATCCTGTTTGCTTAACCCGCCACGCAAATTCTGACTCTTCGTTACAGATAAGTTCTATATCAAAACCCCCGGATTTAACATAAGCCTCTTTTGTTATTATGCAATTTGAACCCGATACTGCCGGTACTCCAAGAGAATCTATTAAATACTGACCATGTGAAAAAAGTTTATAATAAACTGAATAATCACCATTAGACAGTTTGGGACCGTAAATCAGGTCATATCCACTGTATGTAATAAGTTTATCAAAAAAACCAGGTGCAAATTCTATATCAGCATCAGTAAAAACCAGCCACTTTGTCCGGGCAAATTCGGAACCGATTTTTCTGGCTTCCGTAACCGAACAGAATTCTTTTATCACCCATGTATAAAGTGGTCTTTCTCCCAAAATGATTTCAGCCGTTTCATCCCGGCTGGCGTCCACCGCAACGAGTTTTATATTTTTCGGGACCGATCTCAAAAACTTTCTTATATTATGAGATTTATCTCGTGTTGGTAAAATAATCGTGAAGTCTACTAAATCCTTCATTATCCTGCTTCTATGCTAATAAATCATTGTGAATACTGATTGAATATAGTGTTGATGATTTGTTAAAGTGCATCATTCCAGATTGAGTGATTATTCAAAAGTTACTTTTAAAACTCCTTTCTCCAGGTTGGCGCTGGCGACGTTTAACTTTGCCAGAAACTTGGGGAGAAATATATTTCTTCTCTGATTTTCGATTTGAATAGTAAGCTCTTCACCTACCTGATGAAGGACGACTTCCTTCTTGCTGACAAATGGCAGTTTAAGCTCAATGCTGTATGATTCTCCTTCCTTTGAAATTTCATAGGGCTTTCCCTTGTAAAATATCTGAGCCGGGTCCTGGTTTGAAAATAGTGCTTCTCCAAATTCAGAAAGGGCGTCTTTTCCTAAAATTTCCTGAGATATCAATGGAGCTTCATGAAGCGGGATTGTATTAAAAAGATTCTTTACATCTCTCATATAATTTTTTTGAAACTTCTTCCACTCCTCAAAATAAGGGTGGTTCAGATGACGGGGCATAACTCTGTTAATAATTGCCGAGTCCACGGGGTAGCCATATAGGTTGAGATATGTGTATGCCCTTTGTGTTTCGTTAATTACCATCTTTTCCAGATTAAGAACCAGTCTAATAGAGGTAATATCAGGATCTGAGAATATCTGGTGTATTAAATTGAGTTGTGTAAAAAGATTTTCTACCGCGTCGTATGTAGCTTCTTCGGGAAGGGGCATGTCAGTAACTACTTTTACGGCCGGCCTCACTACTTTGAGAACTTTCCTCTCAATCGGGAAAACCTTAACCAACCACCACCGGGCAACATCGGGTAGTGACAATAGCTTGAGCGTTTCACCTGTGGGAGCGCTGTCTACAACAATCACATCATATTTTTTATCTATGTAATGATTGTATACCCAAAGAAATGAAGCTACTTCTTCCATTCCTGGAAACACGCTGAATTCCTCGGCCATGATGTCGTCCACTTTCATCCAGCTAAATACAGATTGAATGTAGCTTGTAAGCTTTCCCCAGTACTTATCAACCGAGTAATAGACATCTATTTCTTGAGCGTAAACATTTTTTGTTACTTTTACAGGCTCAGGGCCTAGTTCCTGTTCAAACACATCCCTCAGACTATGCGCTGCATCTGTAGAAATTACTAAAACCTTATGACCTTTTTTCGCTGCTTGAATTGCTGTTGCCGCAGCCACTGTGGTCTTTCCAACACCGCCTTTCCCGGTATAGAGTATTATTCTGCACATACTTTTAGGATAGCACTGAATATCCAAACTTGACATAAATTTCTCCATGCTTAATATAATTATCCCAATACTAATTAACGAGGTCGGTGAAATGTCAGAAAATAATAAGCCAAATTCATATCAGGGTCTGTTTGCATTAGCGGCATTCGCTATAATGGGCGCTACTATTCTATTGGCAATCGGCGGCATTTATTACAGTTTTATAAACCCATCATTTTAGTACTCGACGTTCTTGTCTTTTTTTAACAGCAAAAAGGTTCACAATACAATTTCTCCTATGGACTGGTATTTTGTTTGCCAGTTTATAAGTGATATACTGGAAATAAGGAGAAACCAATGAATGATTTCAACGCCCCAAGTACAGAAGCATCTACAAATCCTTCAACACAACACACTTCGCAAAAACCAAGCATGGCAAAATCTGTCGGCCAGGAAGAGGCAATTCTAATTACTCTGATAGTGCTTGCGACTGTTGGTATTGCTATAACTAACTTCAGCCCGTTTGAAAGTTTCTATTTCTGGGTTGCCATGGTTCCTGTGTTCGGGTTGACCAGTCTTTATATAGGATGGACCAAGGCCAGGAAAAGGGGTGAGGGCATCTCAAGGATAATCTGGGTTCAACTCCTTCACTGGTTAGGACTTCTTGCCGCAATAGGGTTGATCTACATGCTATATTCTTCAACGGGGCGGATAGATAACAACCAGCTTGCGCTTCTGACGCTTACATGCCTTGCGCTGGCTACGTTTCTGGCCGGTGTACATTTTGAATGGCGCTTTATGGTTGTAGGGGTAATATTGGGGGCAGCCGTTGCCGGGGCAGCGGTAATCGAGCAGGTTATCTGGATGATTGGTCTTCCTGTCGCTGCAATTATAGTCCTTGTGATATTCTGGTGGAAACGGAAAATCTAACTATTAGCAGCCTTAATAATTTATTCAGAGGTAGTCGGATCAGGATTAGTCAGTACTTCAGGAGCCGCTTCTTTGTTTCCTCTCCATACCGACCATTTCTTTTTCATATAGATGTTCAAGTCATCCAGCATTAGATAGAGACACGGGATTAGCAGCAATGTTATCAAAGTAGCAAAAACAAGGCCAAAACCAAGAGCAATAGCCATAGGGGCTAAAAATGCTGCTTCCCCCCTGAACTTGATCATCAATGTTGCAAGCCCGCCGAAAGTTGTGACAGTTGTTAAAACAATCGGCCTGAATCTGTGCTTGGCCGATAGCGCGACAGCCATAACCCGATTCATATTTTTGGCACGGCTATTGATGAATGTCATCAACACCAGACTGTCGTTAACCACAATTCCCAAGAGCGCAACAACTCCTATTAAGGCAGGCAGGGTTAATGGTTCCCCCCTCAGAAGGACTCCGACCATAACGCCTATTAAAGCAAACGGAAGTACTGCCATTATAATAAAAGGCTGTGTATAAGACCGGAGCATGCTGGCCAAAATTATATATATAAGAAGCACCGCAATTATTGCGGATCTCTTTATGCTCTCAAGGGATTCTCTGGTTTGCTCTTCCTCTCCGCCGAAAGAATAGGAGTACCCAGGGTGTTCGTTTAATTTTTCGTCCAGATAGGTCTCTATCTCCGAGTTTACCTCTGATGCCGTAGTTGCCTGTTCATTAATCTCAGCTGTAATCCGGACGGATCTTTCCAGATCGTAACGGGAGATGTTGAGCATGCTGGGCTCAGTCGACATGGTAGCGACATTGCTTAGAGGAACCCATCCGCCATCGCTGGCCGGTATTTGATAGGACTCAAGTAAAGACATCAGATTCCCAGAGGGAAGCTCGTATTTGACTATAATATCTGCCTCTTCCGTTCCAACACGGGTTTGAGAAACTGTAAGCCCCTCTGCAGCTGCCCTGATAGCGCGCGCTATCGTTCTGGTATCGAGCCCGTATAGAGCAGCTCTTGTTTCATCAACATTAATTCTGATTTCGGGCTTACCCCATATTAGATTGTCACTAGCCTGATAAACGCCGGGAATTGTTTCCAGATGATCTGAGATTTCTACGGCCAGGCCTTTTAATATGCTAAATTCCGGCCCCTGTATTCTAAAATCAACCGGCTTACCCACCGGGGGACCTTCGTTGCTTACGAAATCCATTTTCACCGGGCCCACGACCTGAGCCTCGACATTTTTTCTAACCTCTTCCATTAGCTCAATTCCGTTTTCGCTTCTTTTGTCAAAGTCCTCATACTCTACAATTAGAGTAGCCAGATGGTCTCCGAAATCTGACTTGTCATTTGATATGTCCATGCCTATCATTGAAACAGTGTCTTTGAGCACATGATCGGGAACGACTTCTCTGACAACCTCTTCAACTTCCATTACAGACTCTTCTGTTGAATCAATTTTGGACCAGGTGGGGTTTTCGACTCTCACAAAGTACTGTGCGATATCACGGGTATAGAAAAGTATTCTTGGAATTTTAGTAAAAATTATGAGTGTCAGGCAAAGAATCAATACAAATGTTATTACTGTTACATAACGGTTTTTTAAGCTAAACACAAGCGATTTAAGATAGTAAAAACGTATCTTGTATACCCATTTCCTAACCGGTTTGTTTTTGGGCTGCGGCTTTAAAAAATCGGCACAGTGAGAGGGAAGTATAACAAGCGCTTCTATTAAAGATACCAATAGAGCATAAATCGCTACTGTTGGGATAACAGCCATGAATTTACCTATTAGTCCTGTGGCTATAAGTAGGGGCAGAAACGACGCGATATTTGTAAGAATTGTAGCTACCACAGGAAGTGCAACTTCTTTTGTACCTTTTATTGCAGCATCTATCTGAGGGAGTCCCATTTGGAGATACCTCTGGATATTTTCGGCCACAATTATTGCGTCATCAACGATAATTCCCAAAACAAGTATCAGGCCGAACATGGATAAAATATTTAGAGTCACGCCTGTGAACTGCATTATAATAAATGCGCCGAAAAATGCTACGGGAAGACCAACTGCTGCTAGAAATGCTGACCGGAAATCGAGAAACAGGGCAAGAATTATAAGAACAATAACAAGTCCGATTGTGCCGCTGTTAACCATGGTGTTAAATCTTTCCTGGACCCAGTAGGAGCTGTCATTTGTCACATAAATTTCAATGTTTTCAGGCTTGCTATCTTTGAATTCCTCAACGATCTTTTCTATTCCTTTTACGGTTTCAATGGCATCAGCGCCTTTTTGTTTGTTTATCCAAAAGTTTATTGCCGGTAGACCGTTAACTCTGGCTTTGGTCCGCGTTTTTTGCTCTCCCTGTTCAACTCTGGCCACGTCTTTTAGCAGAATGTGCCTTCCGTCCGGGTTTCGTTTAACCGGGATGTAAATTAGGTCGTCCACTTCTTCGACCCTTCCCGTGACACGCACTAAAAATTCCGCGTCTCCCTGCTCTACCGCTCCTCCGGGAAGGTCAAGATTTTTCTGATCTATGGCGCTTGCTATTTGCTCCAGGCTGATTTCAGACTGTCTTAATTTCTCCGGATCCACATATACCCAGAAAACAGGATCGCCCAAACCCGATGTAACAACATTGTCTACCCCTTCGACCAGTTTTGCCTCATCCTCAAAACTTAGTCCGTATGTTCTAAGCGTCTCTTTGGATACATCACCTGCTATTGCTACACTAATGAGCGGAAAGTTAGCGTCAAACTCTTCAGTGATAGGGTCTTCTGCGTCTTCGGGTAGTTTGTCCTCTACTTTGGAGACTTCAGATCTTATGTCCTGAGCAAGTTTTTGAGTGTCTTCTCCCGCTTCGATTTCTGCCAGTATTTGCGATAGCCCTTCGGATGAAGTTGATCTGATTACTTTAATTCCGCTTATATCATTAATTTCATCTTCTATAGGAATTGTAACAAGTTTTTCAACATCTTCTGCCGATGCTCCCGGAAAAACCGTTGTAACTGATACCAACTCAAGTTTGATGGAAGGGAATAATTCAAGCGGCAGCCTTAGAGCGGCCATAATGCCCACGACTAAGATTGCGCCCATTAAAAGATTGACTAAAACGGGATTCTTAACTGAGAATTCAGCTATATGCATAAGAAATGTTTTACTGCAATAATTTGACTATTTGACCACCTGCAAGCCCAACGTGGCCTTCTATAATAATACTACTGTTATCAGGTATAAGGTTTGCCGGAATACTGCCTTCTCGATCGTTTATCCATTCGACATCAACAGGGACCTTAACTGCTTTGCCGCCCTGATAAACAAATACAAACAGTTCGTCGCTGTCCGACAGAACAGCTGTTCTCGGAACTAAAACAATGTCTGTAAGCAGTTCAATAGGTATTTCCATATTCACTATTTCTCCGGGCAGCCAGTTATATCGATTGTTCAATATCTGCGCTTCAATTCTATATGTGCCAGAAGCCTTATCGATGTTGGAACTAACTCCCAGTATTTGACCTTCAGTTTGCTCAAGAAGTTTGTTGTGAGTGGTACTGAGTTTAACTTTCATCCCCGGTTTTATGATTCTTGCCCATCTTGGCTCAACTCCGGCCACGGCCCTCTTTTGTTCAGTGCTGACAATTTCCACTACCAGATCACCCGCTTTTACTTCCTGGCCTACATCTGGAAGTACTTCTTCAACTTTTCCATCGATAGGAGAAGTTACAGTTAAATTGTCCACGTCCCATTTCATAAGCCCGTAAGATGCTTCAAGGGAATCTACGTTTGCAGATTCTGAGGCTAGCTGATTGTTGAGTGAATCCACTGTGTCGCGGGCTACGATGCCTTTTTCCAATAGAGTCTTGGACTGTTCATATTTACGTTTCAACTCATTTAAATTAGCACGAGCAGATTTCAGCCTGGCTTCAGATTCTTTTAGCTTGAGAATCCTTCTTGGGTCTTCCAGCACTATCAGCGCTTCGCCTTTTTGTACTTCTTGTCCGAGCACAACCTTCTTTTCGGTAACCCAACCTCCTACGTCGGCAATTATGTCAATGGTCTGACCGCCTTCAATCCTTGCCAGAAAACTTCTAGTTTTCCACACTTGGGTTGAATCAGCATTCTGCACCCTGACCGGCGTGGCTATTTCTTCTCTCTCTGCCTCGTATGCTGAAGATCTTACCGAAATCATACGCACATATAATCCCAATAAAAGCACTATAAAAGCTGCTAATAAACCGAAAAACCAAACCCACTGCTTTCTAGTTTTAGAGTCATTCATTATCAACTTTCCTATACGTATAAACTATTATCGAATAAGTTTAGCACAAGATATTTTATAGAATACAAAATAATTACTTAGAACCTGAAGATGCAAGAGATAAATCAGAATCTCCGATATTGTATAATTGTCCATCATTATTAGATTATTTCAAGAAAGCCTTTTGAGGAATCCCGGAACATTCAATGCTCACCAGTAGTTGGAGCAGGATGTTAAAGTTATTTTTATTTTTTTACCAGAACCTGTTGATTTTTTTAGATAATTTTAGTAGTATTGAGTCAAAACCCAGTTTTTAAAGGAGTAAGAGATGGCACCTAGTAAACCCATGACCAAGTCTCAGCTTTCCACCCATATAGCGGAGAAAGCGGGAATTACCAAAAAAGCCGCTACAGAAATTCTTGATGAATTAGCTGCAGTCGCTTATAAAGAGGCTAAGAAGAATAAGCAGTTTACGATTCCTGGAATTGGCAAGTTGGTCCTCGATAGACGTAAAGCCAGGATGGGAAGAAATCCTGCTACCGGCGAGACAATTAAGATTGCAGCTAAAAAGGTAGTAAAATTCAGGGTTGCCAAGGCCTGTAAAGACGCTGTATTAGGATAATAATTCTTCCAGCGGTCCACGTATAACAGATGCTAGAAAATCTTCTGTTCTGCAGATTTAATCAGAAAGAAGATTATTTAGAGTTTTGCCTGGTAAGCTCCCATTCCTGCAAAAACACGAAATATTCATAAGAAACTATAAGGATTTCTTTATGCTGTGGTATTTTTAATTTCTGAAATCTTATTAAATATTATTTTTGCCAAGTCAGATTTTGGCATTAGAGGCAGTTCTAGGCTGCTGTCGCCATAGACAAGGTGGGCAATATTGGTGTCTTCTTCAAATCCGGCGCCTGACTTGGATACATCGTTTGCTACAATCATATCAGCGTTTTTCTTTTTCAATTTCCCTTGAGCATTTTTAATCAAATCATCAGTTTCAGCCGCAAAACCAATTACTATTCTCCCCTTTTTGTTCATACCGATCTCATGGAGAATATCTTTGGTGCGTCTAAGCTCTAGAATTTTATCTTCCTCGTTCTTTTTTATTTTTCCGTTAGCGGGTTTAGTCGGTGTGTAGTCACCGACTGCTGCGGCCTTGATAACAATTGTTGACCAATCAAGATTTTCCATAACTGAATTATACATTTCTTCTGAGCTTTCGATGTTAATGGTTTTAACGCCCGGAATGGGGCAGAGATTGGTTTTCCCCGAAATAAGCACAACCTGAGCCCCTCTGTTGGAAGCTTCCTTTGCAAGAGCATAACCCATTTTACCGCTTGAGGGATTAGAGATAAATCTTACAGAGTCTATAAATTCTCTTGTAGCTCCAGCTGTAATGAGTACTTTTTCATCGCTCATGTCATGAGGAGTTAAAGTTTTCTCAATCTCTTGGAGTATTACGTCAATATCTGGCAAGCGGCCTTTGCCTTCCCAGCCGCAGGCAAGATCTCCTTCACCGGGCTCCATGACAAATATTCCGCGGTTTCTCAGTTTTTCTATATTTTCCTGAACAGCGGGGTTCTCATACATATTTACGTTCATTGCCGGGCATAGAACTAGAGGCGCTTTAGTTGCAAGTATTATTGTTGAAAGAAGGGAGTCGGCAATTCCATTTGCTACTTTTCCAATAAAGCTAGCAGTGGCCGGAGCAACCACAATTAAATCTGCATTGTCTGCAAGTGTTATATGTCCGATCTCTGATTCCCACTCAAGGTCAAAAGTGTTAATTGCTACTTTTTTCCCTGATAGAGTTTGCAGGGTTAAGGGGGTTATAAATTCAGTTGCGTTTTTTGTCATTACAACTTGCACTGAGGCGTTTTTTTTAACTAGCCCTCTTACAAGTTCACAGGATTTATATGCGGAAATACCACCCGTGACGCCGATTATTATATTTTTTTCTTTTATATTGCTCATTTGTTTATAATCTCTACCTAATATTATAGGAAATAAAGGAATTTAGGCAAACCGGAATATAATACTTGGCACGGTATTAATAAATATTGCTTGACAGAAAAATAATAGGTGTATATACTCCTAATATGGTTAAGGCAACTAAAGTACAAAATACATTGAGCAAGGAGAGTGTCGCCGAGGGTAGTGAGTGTATGGCTTTCAATTTAAAAAAAGCGACAAGGTCTGTTCAAAATCTCTTTGATAACGCCTTTAAGTCTATAGGGTTAGAAGGTACCCAATACACAGTACTTGCCCATATATATATTTCAGGGCCGATTACATTAACAAAACTTGCGGATTTAATGTCTGTCAATAGAACTACTTTAGGTCGTAATTTAAAACCTTTGGAAAAAAAGGGTTTAATTTCAATTAAGTCTGGTGATGACCGAAGAGCTAAATTAATTGCTATTACAAATAACGGAATAGAAGTTCTTATACGTGCTCAGCCAATATGGAAAGAGACGCATGATCAGATTAAGGAGTTGCTTGGAGGCACAAACTGGGCTAGCACAATCGAGAACCTCAGAGTTTTAACAGATAAATTAAGAGAGAACTAAAAAATTTTAACACTATACGTGTATATACACGTATTATACAAGGAGGTTTTATTATGTTAAAGAATGAAAGATTTAAGGATAAGGTCGTGATTATTACAGGAGCATCTAGCGGGATCGGTCGCGCGACAGCTAT
>CBDUCG010000059.1:0-11630 GCA_965365595.1 uncultured bacterium | reverse complement strand
TGATAAGTCCATGTGTTAAGTTATAATAAAGACTTATGTTGAAAACCAGATTTTGGAGCTGAATGGTCACTTTGACTTCAACTACAGTTTCTTTTCCCAAGAAATTGATATGCTTTTTTACAAAAATGCTATTATCTATATATAAATGAGAGGACTAAAAATTAGTGCACCATATAATACTTATAAACATAATGGAGTTAAAAAATTTCTTAAGCTTGCAAATACAAATATCGTTTCAGTTTGTTTTCTTGCATTAATACTGATACCGGTATTTGGTCAAAATACGTTTGGGAATGATAATCCTCCAACTAATTTCTATTCTCTTAGCCAATTCAGAAACTTATTACCAGTGAATCAAAGTCATATATCTTCCTTGAATAGTTTATATGCTCAAGCTATTGAAGAAGAAGTAATTGTTGAGACAGATACTCTAGAGTCACCTCCTGACTACAGAACTGGTTATTACGGAACTAAGGATTGGCAGGCAGTTATAGCCGTTTATCTCTGGTTTATAGGAATGGATGGAAACGTAGGTAAAGGCAACACAGTTGCAGATGTTGATATGAGTTTTGGAGATATTTGGGACAATTTAGATATAGGTGGGCAGGCGCATATTGAGTTTTGGTGAAAAAAATGGATTTTCTTTATTGATCCTCTTTATATGAAACTCTCAAGTAAAAATAGTCAGACAAGGGTTATAAACACACTTAAAGCTAAAGCTGAGGTTAAAATGTTTTCGATGGATTTAGCCATGGGATACAGAGTTGCAGAATTAGCTTTAAGCAGCGGCAGTACAAAATCAAACAACTTTAAATCTTGGCCCGCACTCTCAATAGATATGTATGGAGGAGGCCGAATATTGAGTGTAGATAATACGACAAAACTCACTTTACTTACTCCTATTGGAGAAAGGAAACAGAAAATAAATATTGATGAAACATGGTTTGATTTTATTGTTGGAACCAGATTTATCTCTGATTTTACCGAGAACCTCCTCTTGAGTATCAAAACCGATATTGGAGGATTTGGGCTTGGGTTCTCATCTGATATCGACTGGAATTTTGCTGCAAACTTGGGTTATCAACTGCCATGGTGGGGCGTAACACCATACATAGGGTACAGAGTTTTATATATAGATTACGAGGATGGAAGCGGTAATAACAGGTTTAAATATGATATTTGGCACACTGGACCACAGATAGGTGTTGGTGTAAAATTTTAGATTCTTATTACTTATTAGAATGTGTTGAAACTGGAGGAATAGTTAGTGATAAATGTTATAAAGATAAGTTTAATTCCGTTTTTTTTATTGCTTTTTGTTGTACAAGTCTCAGCAGATGACGTAGAAAAAAAAAGGAAAGAGATAAGGGATAAGACTGCTCAGACTCTTGATCGTTTATATCAATTGCAGCCTAAGGCCAAACAGGTAATCAAAAATAGCTACGGGTATGCAGTGTTCAGCAATTTTGGCACGAAAATATTAGTATTAGGCGGTGGCAAGGGGAAAGGAGAGGCTATTAACAATAAATCAGGTAAAGAAACATTCATGAAAATGCTTGAGTTACAAGCGGGACTTGGATTTGGTATAAAGAGGTTTCAAGTAGTGTTTGTTTTTGAAAACAAGAAAGTTTTTGATGAATTTATAAACTCTGGCTGGGAATTTGGAGGTCAGTCAACAGCTGCTGCTAAGCTTGATGACGATGGGGGAGCTTTTACAGGCGCTGCGACAGTATCCCCAGGGGTATGGATCTATCAGCTTACTGAAGACGGGCTTGCGCTTGAGATTACTGTTAAAGGAACTAAATATATGAAAGATAACGACTTGAACTGAGCATTCTCTTCCTTGTTTTGACTTATCATATGCCACACTGAAAAAAGATGAGGGTCGGTGGTGCAAATCCACCCGTCGTCACCAATCTTATTCAAAGCTAAAGCACCTCAGCATTCTTTCATTACAGAAGAATTACCTTCAAATTACAATATTGTAATGTTTCGTTTTAAGCTCCCAAAATCGTAGCTAAGTACTACTTAATGTAGTAAAATCGTTAGAGAAAGGCGGATATCACAATGCAGGTGATGCATGATAAGGAATACAAACAACCTATATCTTTCACTACTTATAATTTTAATTTCAATTTTTTTGCAGACTGCAGAATCAAATGGGCAGGCCAGAAAAGCAAGATCTGAGGGTTTTGACCCTAACGAGCCGCCAGAAACCAGATATCAAATACTCCCTTATCTCACTTTCGGATCGCAGATTGAATTTGAGTACAAATATTATAGGAATTTAGATTTAGACGATTCTTCAAATGAAGATGAATCCACTATTGAGCCTGCAATAAACTTGGCGTTTTCTTTTGACCCATTCACATATCTTCAAGCTTTTATTAATGTTAAGTTCGGTGGCGAGTTTGAAATTGAGGACGGAGAGAGCAAAAAGGACAAAGTTGTTCTTGAAATTGAAGAGGTGTATATCTTTTTGAAGGACCTCTTTCAAGACCGCTTTTCATTACAGGTAGGAAGGCAGCAATTCGATGACGAGAGACAGTGGCTATATGACGCGGAGCTTGACGGGGTCAGAGCATTTATTCTTAACTGGGGAATAGTAACTCAGCTATCGTTTAGCCGCGGGGGATTCGTCAATAGAGATGTTTTGAGCAAAGACGCAGGAGACAAAACAAACAATTATATTATTTACAGTACTTACTATTTCGACGAAGATACAAACCTGGCGGGATACTTCCTGGCGCGTGACGACACCACAGGAGAAAACAACAGCCCTATCTTTACGGGAATGCATTCTGACGGTGAAATAACTGATAATTTCGACTACTGGATCGAGCTTGCTTATGTTACCGGCAAGGAAGGAAACAATAATATTAAAGGCTTCGGATTTGATCTTGGCTTATTATATGCTTTTGATATCAATCCTGAGCCGTCCCTAACACTTGGATACGCATTCGGCTCAACAGATTTCAGACAAACGGGACTTGAGGGAAATGAAGGTGATTTTAATGGGGTAGTAGACTTCTTATATTACGGTGAGTTTTTAGAGCCTGAGCTTAGTAACATGTCTATTTTAACAGCTGGCGCCGGATTAAATCCTACAGAAGAAACATCCATTGATCTTGTATATCACTATTATTTCCAAACCAAAGCAGCAGAAGAACTGAGAGACTCCAATCTGGATATTGAGCCAAATGGTATAGATAAGAGTCTTGGCAATGAAATTGACTTAATTTTTGGTTATGAACAAAAAGAAGAGAAAGTTGCAGTAGCATTATCATTTGGTTATTTCTTTCCCGGTAGTGCTTTTCCCTCGGACGCTGCAAACGGTTTCTCAGCAAAGTTGATTATGGCTTATGAGTTTTAATATAAAATAGTCATTAGGAAGGTTTGTTATGAGAATACTCGTAATAGAAGACGACAAAAAAATAGCCTCATTTATTATTAATGGACTAAAGCAGGCGGGCTTCGCAGTAGATGTCGCTTATGACGGTGAAGATGGACTTAATCTGGGTCTGACAGAACCATACGATGCTGCGGTAATAGATATTATGCTTCCTAAAATAGACGGGCTTAGTGTAATTAAGGAGCTCAGGTCAAATAATATAAACACACCGGTCATTATTCTTAGTGCTAAACGTAGTGTCGATGACAGGGTAAAGGGACTTGAAACCGGAGGTGACGACTATCTCACAAAACCTTTCTCTTTTTCCGAGCTGTTAGCTCGTATTTATGCTCTGTTGAGAAGATCAAGCGGAGCAGCTGAAAGCACTAAACTCAAAGTAGGCACTTTGTCTATGGATTTAATGAACAGAGAAATTTTTAGGAACGATAGAAGAATAAATCTCCAGCCCCGCGAGTTTGCGTTGCTCGAATATCTGATGAGAAATGCCGATAGAGTTCTTTCTAAAACGCTTATTATGGAACACGTCTATGATTATAATTTCGACCCTCAGACTAATGTAGTGGATGTGTTGGTTTGCCGACTAAGAAACAAGGTGGATAAAGATTTTGAGGAAAAAATGATTCACACCATTAGAGGGGTGGGCTATGTTCTTAAAAAATCCTAAACTTTTATTTAAATCAAATAGCTTCAGACTTATTACATGGTATACAGTTTTCTTTGTAGTGAGTTCTCTGGCGATAAACATTTATGCATATACCGTAATTTCATCCTATATATATCAACAAAGCAGAGCAGAAGTTGAAGAGGACATACTTGAGCTGAAAGAAATATATGAGAAGGACGGAATTGAGGCTCTCTCGCTTGAAGTTTTTGAAGATGCGAACGATCCCTTTTTTGTGAGACTTGTTACAAGTGAAGGCAATTCGCCCGTCTTAAGAATTCCGGAGGATTGGAAGAATGTAGGTCCTGATTATGTCGTGCAGAATATACAGCCCTCGCAAGACGGATGGGTTGATCTTGCACAAGAAATGGACGGGGAGAGATGGGAAATCAGAACCTTGAAACTAACCCAAGGAACTGCTCTACAGATGGGACAGACTATGGAAGATCGTGAAGATCTTCTTAGCAAAATTAAAAGAGTATATTTGTTTGCAATTATACCTATAGTGCTGCTCGGATATTTAGGAGGGTTATTTATTGCAGATCGGGCTTTAAATCCAATCAGGCAACTCATAAACACTCTTGATTCCATCGTTAATAACTCAAAGATTGATGTTAGGGTTCCTGAACAGCAGGCGGATAAACTGCATGACGAGCTTATTTTGCTCTTCAATAAAATGCTCGATAAGATCGAGACACTGATAAACGGCATGCGGGACGTTTTAGATAATGTTGCTCATGATCTAAGAACTCCGATGACAAGGCTTAGAGGCACTGCTGAAGTCGCTCTTCAGTCAGACAATAGTGAAAGTCTTAAGGAAGCTTTAGTTGACTGTGTAGAGGAATCGGAGCGTATACAAATTATGCTCAACACTTTAATGGATGTATCAGAAGCAGAAACCGGAGCAATGAAGCTTAATCCTGAGAAAATAAATGTAATCCCGATGATAGATGAAGTAGTCGACCTCTATAGTTACGTAGCGGAAGAGAAGGACATTTCAATTCAAACCCAATTACCTGATCAGCTTTATGTGACTGCAGATGGAACCCGTCTCCGCCAGGTATTGGCAAACTTACTGGATAACGCTATTAAATACACGCCAAAGGGCGGAAAAGTGGAAATTAAAGGCCACCACAGCGGACATGAAGTCAGCATAACAGTTAAGGATACGGGGGTTGGAATTTCTGAAAACGAGTTAGATAATATTTGGGACCGACTCTACCGTGGAGACAAGAGCCGCACTGAACGCGGGTTAGGTCTGGGTCTTAGTTTAGTCAAGGCAATAGTGGGTGCACACAAAGGACATGTTAAAGTACTTAGCAGCCCCGGAGCAGGTTCTGCTTTTTCTGTTCATCTACCAGCATAAGAATAGTTGCATCTCATAAATCCGGATTGATTTATTACAGAATTGTAATCCTATGGCAATGTTGTTGAAACACTAATTTGATATTCTGGACCTAAATCAAAGATTTTATAGGAGGTTCATTATGTTGAAGAGAATTAGTGTCTCAATTATTACACTAGTTTTTTCATTCTTAATCATTGGTGGGTGTAGTAGCAGCAACAATGGGGGAGGCGGGGGCGGATGCCCTGAAACAAATTTAAGCATTTCGGTTTGCGACCCGTCAGGAGGCCCTTTTTCACTTCTTATTAATAACCCCTTTTTCCCCTTATTTGTTGGTGATGAACTAGTGCTGGAAGGACAAGACGACGAAGGCACGCTTCTTGAGATTATTATTACAGTACTTGATGAAACAGAAATCGTAGCTGGAGTGACTACCAGAGTTGTGGAAGAAGCCGAATCTGAAGATGGTGAAATAGTTGAGATTTCTAGAAACTTTTTTGCCCAAGCTCCAGATGGCACTGTTTGCTATTTTGGCGAAGACGTAGACGATTATGAAGACGGCGAAATAGTAGGCCATGAAGGTGAGTGGCGTGCAGGCGAAAATGGCAACCTTCCGGGAATTATCATGCCCGGAAATCCCCAGGTTGGTCAGATTTTCCAGCAGGAATCTGCCCCCGGTATAGCTGAAGACCAGGCTGAAATAGTAGCAATGGGAGAAACAATTGATGTCCCTGCAGGAGAATTCAGCGATACTCTGACCACTCTTGATTGTAATCCAATCGAAAATGGCGCTATAGACGAAAAAGTATATGTGGAAGATATCGGTCTTGCTATTGATGAAGATGCAGAGTTAGTTTCGTTCTGACAATAATTAAGACATTTAATAAAATTCTTGCACCATACTTACCCTGCACCCCATTTTTAACTCCAATCAGCTTATCTAAGCTGATTGGAGTATTGGGTTAATCAAGATGGATAATAAGTAGAGTACCTAAGAACCTACAATATCTCACTGACCGCGTAAACGATAAGTTGTCTCTAAACTCAAACACTGTTTTTAAACATTAAAAAACATGCTTATTTTTGAGTAGTTCTAGCACAGATGGTCCCAAATATATTGCGATTAAAACCGCGTTCTGAAGACCAAGCAAAATGAGCCGTACCAAGGGCGGCTTATCAGTTTAACCATACAATAAATTTTCAGGTCATTTTAGCGGCATATTCCCTAACTTGCCCCATTATTCCTCGGCTGTAGATCTCCAAGCTGAAGCTACTTAAGGAGTCCCGGGAGTAGTAAATTATTTAATGCTTCCTGCTTGACCAAAGATATAAGATAATGATATATAGGCATGCAATACCAACTAGAATAGCACCGCCCCACAGAGAAATCGGTAGAAGGTATGACATATTGCTTCCATCTGTGGTTATAAGATAAACCCACTCATCCAGTGCCAAGCTCAACCCGATTCCAAAGACAGCAGCTGCAAGGTTTAGAACTCGAGAGGTATTTGAAAATAGAACTAGAGGTATTCCGGCAAAGACGACAAGAACAATCCCTGTATATAAGTGGTGAATGTTGTAACCAAAAAGGTTAAAATCCGCATTAGGAAAAAAATAAAGCCATATTCTGATTACAATGAAAGTTGCTAATAACGATAGAAATAATATTTTCGCCCGAGTCTGATTAATAAATTTCATGAGAATAGAATACTATTTAGATAAATATTATTCTATTGCTAACTACAAAATCGATATGTTAAGCGAAAATATCTAGTTTGGATCTACAATTTTAACCTTCCACTCGCCAGAGACATTAATATCCAAGATGTAACTTCCGCCTTTTTCGTATTTAGTTACTCCTTTTCCCGGACCCATTTGCTGCAAGAGCGGATCCAGAGGAACAGATTCATCTGAGCTCAGAAGAATCTGCAAGTAATGCCCTTTGGTTTCCCAATGTATTTCCCAGTTGTCAGGAACAGTGATAGGTCCAACACTAACAGTTTCCGAGCCACTTAGATACTTAATAACTTTTTCAGCTTCGGCAGGTACTACTAGAAACATAAACAATACTAAAAATGGGACTAATAATTTCATTGTTCCTCCTTAATGTAAGATATTTAGTGTGCATTGCAAATGGTACAAGGATATTCACCGCCACAATTCGAAAATATCATAGTAGGTAAATAATGACAAGTTGAATAGTTATAAGATATGAAAAAATTAAACTAGACCGTAGGCAAGCATAACGTCTGCGACTTTTACGAAGCCGGCGATATTGGCCCCTTTGAAATAATCTATTTTACCTTCGTGTTTTCCATACTCAACGCACTTCTCATGTATCCTTCTCATTATTGTATGTAGTCTGTCATCAATCTCTTCCCGTGACCAAGTCATGCCCAGTGCATTCTGGGACATTTCCAGCCCTGAAACTGCAACTCCGCCGGCATTTGATGCTTTGCTAGGTGAGTGAAGAATATTTGCCTGCTCAAATATATTTATAGCTTCAAGAGTACAGGACATGTTAGACCCTTCACATACAACCTTGCAACCGTTTTTAATTAAGCATGCCCCGTCCTTTTCATCAATTTCATTCTGTGTAGCGCATGGAAAAGCCATATCGCAGGGAATATCCCATGGTTTTTTACCCACATGAAAATCGCAGCCGAATTTGTCCGAATATTCAGAAATTCGTCCCCTTCGGACTTCTTTTAGGTGTTTAACAAAAGCCAGTTTTTCTTTATTCAAGCCCGCCGGGTCATGGATATAACCTGTAGAGTCTGAAAGAGTAATAACTTTTGCACCTTCATTGATAAGTTTTTCTGCAGTATAGATTGAAACATTTCCCGAACCTGAAACTAGGCAAGTTTTTCCTTCAAGGGTCTGCCCTATCTGGCTTAGCATTTCAGAGGCAAAGTAAACACATCCATAACCCGTAGCTTCAGTCCTTAAATGACTTCCTCCAAAACCTAGTCCCTTTCCTGTCAATGTTCCTGAATATCCAATATGTAATTTCCTATATTGCCCGAAAAGATAACCGATCTCTCTCGCACCTACACCTATATCACCCGCCGGCACATCGACGTCTTCTCCAATATGGTGGGAGAGCTCAGTCATAAATGCTTGGCAAAATCTCATAACTTCGTTATCCGATTTGCCTTTAGGATCAAAATTTGATCCTCCCTTAGCTCCTCCCATAGGAAGACTAGTGAGACTATTTTTAATTACCTGCTCAAAACCCAAAAATTTTAAAATGCCCAAGTTAACAGTGGGATGAAATCTGAGTCCTCCTTTGTATGGTCCTATAGCATTATTATATTGAACTCTGTACCCCTTGTTTACTCTAGGCCTACCTTCATCATCTTCCCAGACTACACGGAAAACAATAGTCCTATCCGGCTCGACCATTCTCTCTAAGATACGGGCCTTCTCATATTTAGGATTCTGGTTTATAAACGGAACGAGCTTTGTTGAAATCTCTTTAACAGCCTGATGGTATTCAGCCTGTCCAGGGTTATTGCTAATTACTTCCTTCATAAAGTTATCTAGATCCATTTTGTCTCCTATTGAGGGCCAAATTATGTAAAGACTAGAGTACGATTCTGATCTTTAAAATATGTTGGAAACTGGCTGACATATGTTATCAGAAAAACTCAAATTATATAAGATCGGCCTATTCTTGCTCTTCATCTTTTTCAAATTCTAGAGCGCACGAGTTGATACAGTACCTAAGACCCGTTTTGTCGCTCGGGCCGTCTGGGAAAACGTGACCCAGATGCGCATCGCAATTGCTGCAAAGCACTTCAGTCCTCATCATACCGAGGCTCCTGTCAGCTTCGGTAGTTACATTTTCCATATCAGCCGGTTCATAGAAACTAGGCCACCCTGTACCGGAATCAAATTTAGTGTGGGATTTGAACAGCTCTTTCCCACAGCCTACGCACTTGTAAACACCTTCTTCCTTATGGTTATGGTACTTACCTGTAAAAGGTCTTTCTGTCCCTTTTTGTCTTGTAACATAATGCTGTTCTTCAGTAAGGACTTCACGCCATTCTTCATCTGTTTTTTTAACTTTTTCAGCCATTTTATGTATCTCCTTATGAGAATAATAGTAAGAATATTTTGTTTTATCTGCTACTTATTTTATCAGAAATACGGATGGAAGCATAAAAAAAGTTTTATACATCCATGATGTTCGGCCTAATGCGGGTTCAGCCTCTCAATGGTAAGCCAGGCCACAAATGTGCCAATTAGCACTAGACCTGCCGAGATCATCATCATCAACCGGAAGCTATCAAGAAACGATTTATTAATGGCATTTCTGAGATTAGTTCTTGCTTCTGTAGAAATATCCTCGGGTATTTCAATAAGAAGGATTTTAATGCGCTGATCATCAATCGACTGTCTGGTTTCTTCCTGAATATTAAGAGAACTCAACTCTACATCCAGACTGCGATTAAACGTGGACAGCGCAAAAACCCCCATAATAGCTATTGCCAAAAGGCCGGCTATTCGGCCTACTGTGTTATTTATTCCTGAGGCAACGCCTGATTCTCTGAGAGCCACAGATTCCATGACTGCTGTTGTCAGCGGTGAAATAATTATGGCCATACCTATGCCCAAAACAGATATGGCAGGAAAGAATGTAGTCCAGTAACTGCCCCCGATTCCAGGCAATGTAAAGAGGTAAAACCCTATTGCGGCCATAATTGTACCTACTAGTAACGGAGGCTTTGCGCCGTAATTTGCAACCAGCCCACCGGCCCACGGTGATACAAGAAATAGAGCTACTATCAGAGGTACAAATGCAAGACCCACTCCTGCGGCAGAATAACCCTGGAGCTGAATCATGTTGAAGGGAATAAAGAAGATTGCCCCGCTCCAAGCTCCCCAAAAGAGTAACGTAATTAAATTACCTCCTCCAAAGGTTTTAGACTTAAACATATTAAGCGGCATCATTGGGGAAGATGATCTGCTCTCGTGGAAGAGGAAACTCAATATAAAAATCCCGCCTGCAACCAGCGGAATAACAACTTTAGAATGACCAAATCCCACATTGGCTGAATCAATTAATCCAAAGACAATGCAGCCTAACCCAAGAGTCGCAAATAGAGAGCCCCAAATATCAAGCCTTTCTTCACCATTGCCCCTTCTGCTTTCCGGAATCCTCCAATACAATGTTGCCAGAACAATAATTGCCAGAGGCACGTTAATGAAAAAAACAAAACGCCAGGAAAGGTTCTGAGCCAGCCATCCGCCCAGAATCGGCCCAAGCGCAGTAGTTATAGCTGTAAACGCAGACCAAATACCTATAGCCCTCCCGCGCCGTTCATCACTGAAAGATATATTTACAATCGCGAGACTTCCCGGAATTAACAGCGCTCCCCCCGCCCCCTGAAATGCCCTAGCTACAATGAGCTGACTCGTGCTAGGAGAAAGACCGCACCACATTGAGGATCCGGTAAATAAAAGAATTCCGAGGGCAAATATTTTTTTTCTTCCAAATTTATCTCCAAGAGAGCCGCCAAGCAGCATCAGTGAAGACATAAAGAGCGCATAAGCTTCCATAATCCACTGAACCTGAGGAATGGTAGCGTTAAGCTCTGACTGAAGTACGGGTATGACAACATTCATAGCGGTGCTGTCAATAAATGCCATTCCCGAGCCTAATATGGTGGCAAGCAATACCCATCGTCCCACGCGCCGACTTACAGGAAAATTTGCTGAACTCGTATCTACAATATCTTGGGATAAAGCCTTATTCGTCATCTATCTCCCTATCAACGATCACTAATCTCAACAATGTATGTGGAATATCAAATCTGCTGCGGATATATAGATAACTTTATCCTACCCGAAGAAGAGCAAATTATCTCATTTTTATCTAATAATGTCATCCCTCTATGTGAGATATTAGATGATATTTCATTCAACTAATTCTCTATAATATCGAATTCATTTCTATAGCAAGCAATTGTATTGTCACAATAATTAATTTACCTCCATTATTTTTGGTTTATTGCAGTTCTTTTCATTAGCAGTCCGCTTCGAGGATTCTTCGTTTACCGGTAACTTTTTTCATGATACAAATGACCATGGTAAGTGCCGATTAATCTGGAAAATATTTTATTTTGCAGAAGCCGAACCATTAGGTCTCCGAGGTATGGAGATACCGCATCAGCCATTATCAACATTCTAGGCTGGAATGGAACAAC
>CBDUCG010000058.1:0-11831 GCA_965365595.1 uncultured bacterium | reverse complement strand
GGAGTAGATAGTTCTACTCTTCTTTATAAGACGATTAAAGATGGATTTGAGGTCTACGCGCTAACAATCAATTATGGCCAAAGGCATATGAAAGAAATTGAATATGCAAAGAGCATTGCAGAAAAATTACAAGTCAATCACAAAGTGGTCGATCTCTCTTCTATGAATATCCTTCTTTCCGGATCCGCTCTCACTGATTCAAAAGTGGATGTGCCGGAAGTCCCAGAAACGGCTAATCATTATGAAACACTTCAATCTACGATTGTTCCAAACAGAAACGCCATATTTTTATCAATAGCGATAGGCTATGCTGAGAGCCTAAAAGCCAACCACGTCTTTTTTGGGGCACACTTCTCAGATAGGGGTGTTTATCCCGACTGTAGGAAAGAATTCGTAGAAGCTTTTGAACATTCTGAAAGGCTTGCCAATGATAATCCGGATTTAATAGTAGATGCACCGTTTGTCGATATGGATAAAGCTGAAATTGTAAAATTGGGAGCTGAGCTGGGAGTTCCTTTTAAAGAGACATGGACCTGCTACAAGGGTGGTGAAATGCACTGTGGGGTATGTAGCTCTTGCAGAGAAAGAAAAAGAGCATTTACAGAATCAGGGGTTTCAGACCCGACCGAGTATGAACAATGAAAATTAGCGAAATATTTTTCTCACTACAGGGAGAAGGACTTGAGATAGGACTTCCGACTGTATTTGTGCGTTTGTTTGCATGCGACTTGAGGTGCAGCTGGTGTGACACTATGTATGCTGTTGAAGGGAGGGATTTTAGGGACTGTTCGCTATCTGAGGTGTTGAATGAAATTGAAAAGCATGAATGTAAGCGGGTATGTATTACAGGAGGGGAGCCACTCATTCAGATTGAAGAAGTTGAAGAGCTGGCAAATCACCTAATTCAAAACAACTACACTATACTTCTTGAAACTAGCGGTCATAAAATGCCCCCTCCAATATTATGGACTGAGAACAGCACAATTAGTATGGACTGCAAGTGCCCTAGTTCTACAATGCAAGACAGAATGGATTTCAGTCTTTTTAACAAGCTCAGACCTAAAGACCAGCTTAAATTTGTAATACAGGACGAGGTCGACTATAAATATGCCACCGAAATATTAAACAGGTATGATATCGTGGCTAATGTAATTTTTCAGCCTACCGATAGATCTGAACTAGGTTGGATAACTGAAAAAGTTATAGAAGATAAACTAGAGAATATTAGAGTTTTGCCTCAGCTTCATAAAATAATCTGGGGAGATAGAAGGGGAGTGTGAATAGCTTGGTAGCGTTGTTGAATATTTATTTTTAGCCAATGCCATGTTATAATTTACTATCTCATATCTCTGTATCAGAATTTTAAGGTTAGAGGTACAGAGCGAGGGTGTATGGGTATAAATCGGAGGTATTAAATGCAAGAATTGCAAGAAATGAAAGAAGACATTTTAGAAAAAGAAGATTATAACTATGAACCGTTTGCGGATACTGAAGAATACAGACAAGTAAACAGCGAATGCATAACAAATTGGGTCCAAATTATGAAGCAAAAGGGCATTGATAGATTGGAGAGCATACTGGACGTTGCAACTGGGGCGGGCACAATGGTTCAACTTGTGTTTGACAACTTTCCGGATAGCTGGAAAAAGGCGGCAGTACTATGTCTTGATCAATCCTCAGGGGCTTTAAAACTGGCCCAGTCCAAATTAGAGCAAACAGTAAATAAATTAAAACTAGTTCACTCATCAATTCAAGATATGACTATACCTGATCAAAGCGTTGATATTGCAGTATGGGGAAATGGGATACATTACCTGTCAGCAGCTGATCAGTTGGATTGCGTTAAGAGAATTCGTAGAGCTTTAAAACCCGGAGGGTTTCTATTCTTTAATACGGCTTTTTATGAAGAAGCCAGACCTGCGGAAACTATTCCGTTTTACCGCACCCAGATTAAGACTGCTGTCCAATATCTAAGAAATAATGGTGTCAAGAGAGTAAAGACTGATACGAAAACAGAAGCTGCAAAGTTTCTTCCTCGTTCTTATTATGAAAGTTTGGTGGAAGAAGCTGGCTTCAAACTAGTGGATGCCAAGGAATTTGCTATAGATATGCACAAAGAAGCTTGGGAATATATTAGCGCATTTCAGCAATATGCTGCGGGAGCACTAAGAGGCTACCCAATTGATGATGCAGTAAATGCTATGAGGGACTCAGTTGGTCCTGCGATTGAGCTTCATGGGGAACACGATCAAAACGGTCAACCTTACATCACCCGTAAATGGCTAGCAATTAGCGCTCAGGCGTAACATTTTTTCCCACAATTAAGATAAAACTATTTCTTGTGTCTGATTTATAATACAGATTGCTATGCAAAGTCGTAGTAGTCCAGGCCTAGGTGGGTAATCAAATCTTCCCCTTGTAAATACCTAAGCGTGTTCTTGAGCTTCATTAGCTGAATGAATACATCATGCTCAGGATAGAGGTTTTCGCCGTGCATAGGGCTTTTAAAGTAAAATGAGAGCCATTCCTGTATTCCATGCAGACCTGCTCTGCCTGCCAAATCCAGAAATATCGCAAGGTCGAGAACTATCGGCGCTGCTAGTATACTGTCTCTGCAGAGGAAGTTTATCTTGATCTGCATAGGATAGTTCAGCCAGCCGAATATATCTATATTATCCCATGCTTCTTTAGCGTCCCCTCTTGGCGGGTAGTAGTTAATTCTAACCTTATGGTAGTAATCGGAATAAAGATCAGGATATAGGTCAGGTTGAAAAATGTATTCCAATACACTTAACTTGCTCTGTTCTTTAGTTTTAAATGAGTAGGGATCATCAAGAACCTCTCCATCCCTGTTTCCGAGAATGTTGGTAGAAAACCAGCCGTTTAGTCCAATCATTCTACTTTTTAAACCTGGGGCAAGAATGGTTTTCATTAATGTTTGTCCGGTTTTAAAATCTTTACCTGAAATCGGGACTTTCTTTTGTTTTGCAAGTTTGTCCAGAGCCGGAATGTCGGCGGACAAATTCGGCGCGCCATTTGCGTAAGGCACTCCACACTTTATAGCCGCATAAGCATATATCATGCTTGGAGCTATTGCGGGGTGATTCTTTTTCATGCCTTCCTCAAAGGATTTAATTGTACTGTGTACCTTTGAAGCCTGTATGAATACCTCTGTACTCCCGCACCAGACCATGACAAGACGGTCAACGCCGCTTTCTTTCTTGAATCTTTTTATATCTTCAATAAGTTGCTCGGCAAGATCCATTTTGGTCTTACCCTTTTTTAGATGCTTGCCGTTTAAATTCTTTACGTATTTTCTGCTAAAGACAGCTGGCATAGGAGAAATTTCTTCAAGATCCCCCTTTAGCTGATCTAAGAGATTTTTGTCCAGCACACCAGATTTAAGCGCAGCTTCGTAGCAGTTGTCAGGGAAAATATCCCATCCCGCAAATACTAAATCATCTAACCCCGCGAGAGGAATGAAATCTTTTATGTAAGGTGAATTTTTTTCGGTTCTTTTGCCAATTCTGATAGTTCCCATTTGGGTTAGGGAGCCTATAGGTTTGCCGAGACCCGCTTTGATTGCTTCAACTCCGGCAACGAAAGTAGTACTGACAGCTCCGCTCATTCCGGGAAGGAGTACACCCAGCTTCCCTTTGGGCGCTGAAATGCCGTCCTTGTTTAACGTAGTTTTCTTTTTTTTCTTATTTTTAGTAGTGGCCAATGTATAAATTACCTCTTAGAGAACTGCTGTCCTTTTCTGGCTTTTTTGAGTCCGTATTTCTTTCTCTCAACCATTCTTGGATCTCTTCGAAGTTGACCCGCTGACTTAAGGGGTTGCCTGTTGGATTCATCAACTGTTACTAGTGCTCGAGCTAAACCATGTCTGACTGCTCCAGCCTGTCCGGTGAGTCCTCCGCCTTTGACAGTAATTAAAACGTCGTATTTACCTTTGGTATTTGTAGTTTCAAGGGGCTCCAGAGCATGTACAACCCAAGAATCTCTCGGAAAATATTCTGATGCTTCGCGTTTGTTGATAGAAACTTTTCCATCTCCCGGTCTTAACCAGACACGGGCAATTGAAGTTTTTCTTCTTCCGGTTCCGTAATAGTTAACTTCAGCCATAATTTAAGTTATACCTCCAATGTTTCAGGCTGTTGAGGGGCATGGGGATGTTCATTTCCCGCGTAAACCTTTAACCTGGTAATTAATTTTTTCTGCCACTTATTCTTAGGCAGCATTCCCCAGACTGCTTTTTCTATTATTTCATTAGGTTTGGTTTCAAGAAGATCATTAGCTTTGATTTCCCTGATACCTCCCGGGTGATTTGTGTGTCTGTAGTATTTTTTCTGGTTCCATTTGTCTCCTGTAAAATGCAACTTGTCTGCATTCACAACAATAACAAAATCACCAATATCTGCATGAGGGGTATATTGCGGTTTGTCTTTACCTCTAAGAATGTTTGCAATTTTTGTTGCAAGTCTTCCTACAGTTTTCCCTTCTCCGTCAATCAAATACCACTTCTTGTTAAAATCTTCAGTTCTAGCCATATAGCTCTTCATATGTTTTAGCCTCTAATTATAGAAATAAACAATTCAATTTACCAATTTGAATACGATTGTCAAGGGGTTATCTAATCTTCCGTGTTTACCATTAAGCTGATTATTAATATTGGTCTACCCATTTTATAATGATATAATGATTCGAATATCCATAAAGGATACACGCTATGACTACACAACACAAAATTAAAACTTCTTCATGGAAAAATAAGTTCAGAGAAAAACTGATAGAAATACTTGGCAAGGATGGGGTTATTTCATCTGAAGATGAACTTTTGGCTTATGATTGCGATGCTCTTACCGGATACAGAATAAAACCGATTTTCGTTGTTCTGCCTGATAATACAGAGCAGGTCTCAAGGATTATTAGGCTTTGTCATAATGATGATGTTCCTTTTGTTCCCAGAGGAGCGGGTACCGGACTTTCAGGCGGAGCCTTACCTACAGAAGAAGGGATAGTAATTTCACTTTCCCGTATGAAAAGGATATTGGAAGTGGACATACCCAATCAGAGAGTCACTGTAGAGCCTGGAGTAGTAAATCTTTGGATTACCAATGCCGTCAGCCCTTACGGATATTACTATGCACCGGACCCGTCCAGTCAGATAGTTTGTACTATCGGCGGTAATGTGGCCGAGAATTCGGGGGGGGTGCACTGTCTCAAATATGGCGTAACTACAAATCATGTCCTAGGGCTTGAAATGGTACTGCCTGATGGTGAAATAATTGAAATCGGGGGTAAGACTCTAGATCATCCCGGTTACGACCTTACGGGACTTGTGGTTGGATCAGAGGGGTTGCTTGGCATTGTTACGAAAGTCACTCTTAAAATTATCAAAAAACCTGAGGCTGTCAAAACTCTTTTTGCCTCATACGATAGCGTTGAAGACGCCGGCGCTTCAGTATCGGGGATTACCGCCAGAGGCGTAATTCCAGCCGGTATGGAGATAATGGACAGTTTATGTATTAAGTCTGTAGAAGAAACGATCGGGGCCGGTTATCCGATTGATGCCGGGGCAATATTATTGGTTGAGCTAGATGGTCCTGTGGCTGAAGTTGAAGCCCAGCTTCCGATAGTTGAGGAAGTTCTAAGAGAAAACAATGCTATTGAGATTAAAATTGCAAAAAATTCTAAAGAACGAGATATTTTGTGGAAAGGAAGAAAGAGCGCTTTTCCTGCAATGGGTCGCATTAGCTCTGACTATTATGTTCAGGACGGTGTGATACCCAGAAGCAAATTAGCTGAAGTTTTGGGTGAGATAGGTGAGTTGAGTAGGAAATACGGACTCAGGGTAGCAAATGTTTTTCACGCAGGAGACGGCAATTTGCATCCTCTGGTACTTTACGATGCTTCAAAAGAAGGGGATCTTGATAAGACTCTTGAACTTGCCGGAGAAATATTAAAAGTTTGTGTTGATAAAGGTGGTAGTATAACAGGTGAGCACGGTGTCGGACATGACAAGAAGAGATTTTTATCTTTGATGTTCAGCGATAATGATTTGGACGCAATGAATCTAATTAGGTGTGCTTTTGATAATAAGGGGCTTTGCAACCCTGGCAAATTATTCCCTACCCCTAGAACCTGCGTTGAACCAGGCATGAAGAAGTTCGAAGAACATCCTGTTCAAAAAGCCGGTATGGGTGATATGTATTAGTTCTAAAATCTGCTCTTCAAAATCTTAAATATGATCAAAAAATCTGTTGTTAAAAATTTAGAGTCTATATTAGGCAAGAAAGATTTTGTTATAGAAAATCAGCAGCTTGAATCATTTAGTGTTGACGGGGTCAATCCTAAAGTAGCTGTTTTCCCCAAGACTATTGAGCAAGTATCTGAAATTATGATGCTCGCATCTAAAGAATCTCTATGTGTTATACCTATGGGTTCGGGCACAAAGTCTTCTTTGGGAAATAAGCCTGATCGCTCTGATCTTGTCCTATCAACCAAAAATTTAAATCGTATTATAGAACACGGCACTTCTGATCTCGTGGCTACAACGGAATGCGGTATTTCACTTAGTGGATTTCAGAAAGAACTAAATAAAAAAAACCAGTTATTAGCGCTTGATCCTCCGCATATTAATCGGGGCGCTACTATTGGCGGAATTATTGCTTCAAATGACAGTGGGCCAGAGCGGCTTAGATATGGTACTGCAAGGGAGTTTTTGATAGGTATCAAAGTGGTCAAGGCTGACGGGAGCATTTTTAAAGGGGGATCAAAAGTCGTCAAGAATGTCGCAGGATACGACCTGCCAAAGTTATATGTGGGCTCACTAGGAACTCTTGGCATAATAGTCGAGGCTACTTTCAGGCTCTATCCGGTGCCTGAGTATTCCGAAACTTATATTGCATCGTTCTCCAGTTTAGAAAAATGCCAGGAATCGTTATTAAAACTCCTTAATTCAGATATTGTTCTCACGTCTCTTGAGTTATTAAATCCCGATCTAACAGGTCCAATCTCAGAAAGTAACGATTTAGATATAAATGTGGGTTGCTATAGCCTATTAGTCAGGATTAGGAATGTTGAGAAAGCCGTAAGGGATCAAATTAACATGGTAAAAACTATCTGTGATGAGAACAACGGGAGTGGGTTTTTAGTCAACGGGGAGAAAGAAAACCAACTTTGGGACAGCGTCAGGGATTTCGCTCAAACATCGATTAAGACCACCGGTGTAGTTTGCAAATCAAGCATTCTAGTAACCCAAATACAAAAATTGCTCGATAGCATACAAAGATTATCGAATGAATACAGTGTGAAAATCTATGTTTCAACTAGAGCTGGAAATGGCATATCTTTAATAGCAATCGAGGGTAAAGCAGAATCGATAAAACCCGCAATTGAAAATCTCCGTAATTTCTTGTCCTCAATCGGTGGTACTTTAATTTTACAGGAAGCACCTCTTGAAATTAAACAAGGCTTTGACGTATGGGGCGATATTGGTAGCGGTCTTGGTATCATGAAAAGAATTAAATCTAACTATGACCCCGATAATATTTTAAATCCAGGAAGATTCATATAACTATGTAAATTGTTTTGAACTGCTGATGTGACTTGGTTAGAATAATTTCGCTTTTATAAAATTCCCTAATTCATTTAGCTCGTGAGATGATAAGAAGAGAAACAAACGGTGGTTGGATATTAATTGCGCAAAATGACCATGCGGAACTTTCCGGACGGGTGATGTCCCTTTGGGGAAATCAGGATTTCGTAGAACCCGAGCCATACGATGAGGTGCTTTTTGCTATTAGCTCCCATGATTCGGGATGGAGGGATTGGGACTCGGAGCCGAAAGTTAATAAAGAAAATGGATACCCCGCCAATTTTACTGAAATGAGCCCTTATGATCAGAGTAATATCTGGAGCAAATGTTACAGGTCCAGTGTTAAAGAGCATCCTTATGCTTCAGCTCTTATAGCGTTACATTTTTCAAAATTTAACAGAAGCAATTTAAGAAAAGATCCTGACAACCAACAATTAAAACTACTTTTGCTGGATATGGATGAGGTCATTTCTAGGGAGCTAGGTTTCAATATCTTAAACTTGAACTCGGAACAGATTCCTGAAGAAGTAAAAGTTAACCTGAAAATTCTTCAGATAGGAGATATTATTTCATTAACTCTTTGCCACGGCTGGAGGTCAATTGAAATTACTGAAACGCCCATAAATTATGGTGGAGGGAAAACGACATTGAAAATGGAATCTGAAGACGGACTGAATTATGTTCTCAATCCATATCCTTTCAAAGAATCGTCATTGAAATTTCAAATCACAGGTAAGATTTTAGATAAAAAATCCTTCTCTGATGATAAAGATTTAAGAAATTCCCTAAAACTTTCAAAAAGCGTCACCCTTGATTTTACCATTAGAAAGAGCTAAACATTTACTATGGATGAAAGACAATACCATGCATTTGATGAGCAGGATAAGCCCAGTCCTGATCTTATAAGGGACTGTGTTCACTGTGGTTTTTGCCTTTCCGCATGTCCTACCTACCTCGAAACCGGAAACGAGCTTGATTCTCCCAGGGGTAGAATTTACTTAATGAATTCCGCTGTGAACGGCGAAATTCCCATCGCCGGCTCATTGGTAAAACATTTAGACATGTGTCTCGGCTGCCTTGCTTGTGAACCTGCATGCCCTTCGGGGGTACAGTACGGGAGTCTTATAGAAGCCGGTCGCTCTCAGATAGAACGCCGCTATGAAAGGTCAGCATTTGATAAGTACTATAGATCATTGATTTTCTCACTGTTTCCCTATCCAAACAGGATGAAGCTAATGCTTCCGGTGTTTTATATTTATCAAAAACTAGGTTTAAGAACGCTAATACAGTCAACAGGGATTATCAACCGGATATCGCAAAAACTTGGGAACATGGAAGCTATGCTTCCAAATGTAAAGTCGCCTGTTTTTCCACCAGAGATGCCTGAAATATTGCATGCAAAAGGTAAAAAGAGATACAGGGTTGCTCTTTTATCAGGGTGCGTCCAGAGTGTGTTTTTCTCAAAAACCAATGACGCTACTGTAAGGGTTTTAAGAGAAAACGGATGTGAAATTGTAGTGCCTCAAAATCAGAGCTGCTGCGGCGCTTTATCAGTTCACTCAGGCCGATTATCCGAAGGCCGGAAATTTGCCAAACAAACTATAAAGACTTTTGAGGGATTGGATATAGATGCATTTATAATCAACTCCGCAGGCTGCGGATCTACCATAAAAGATTACAGTGAACTATTGAAGGACGATCCTGAATATTCGGTGCGGGCATTGGCGTTAAGTGAAAAAACCAAGGACATTATGGAATTTCTGAGTGACACAGGAATACAAGGCGATCTTAAAGAACTCAATATTAAAGTCACATATCAGGATGCTTGCCATATTGGTCACGCCCAGCGGATAAAAGAACAACCCAGAGAAGTACTTAAACAGATACCCGGCCTGGAGCTGGTCGAAATGCCTGAGGCTGATCTTTGCTGCGGGAGCGCCGGAATATACAATCTTGTCCAACCTGAGATGTCCCAAAATCTGCTCGAAAGAAAAATGAGAAACGTAAAACGGAATAAGGTTGACTATCTTGTTGCCGGTAATCCCGGTTGTCTTCTTCAAATTCAAAAAGGGATCAAACAAGAAGGGCTCTCAATAAAAACAGCCCATCCCATCGAACTTTTAGACTGGTCATATAGAGGAAAAATCGATTAGTATCTACCAAGTTATGTCTCTTGATTTAATCTCCCTAACGAGGTCATTGAGTGATTTGTTTTCAGACACCCAGTAACTTCCTTTCTCACCGGATTTAAACTCTGCTTTTTCCATTATGCAAGTTCTTAAAACATTCCGGCAGTCATGATAAGTCAGCTCACCGTCTTTTCCCATAGTTTCACATGAAATGGCAAAGTTCTCCGAATTGCTATTTTGATAGAGGGCTAAAGCCGACCATTGTCCGGCATTTAAAATAGAGGCCCATCCGGCGCTCACACCCGGGTCTTTTGTCACGGGATGATTTACCCAATAATCTGTATCTGAAATATTGTGGAACAAGTATAAACTCTGTTCAGATGAGTTAGTTTCAAGTATCAAATTATTGTTCTTGTATTCGTAATGTTTACTGACACAACCTTCTGGAAAATCAGAATTAGAATTATTGCCAAAACAACCAATGGTAAATAATGGCACAAATATCAAAGCGATTAATGATTCTTTCATCGACAAATTCATCTTACACTCCCTTTATTCAGCATGTTGATATTTAATACACAACCTGAGTCTAATTTTGTATGCAAATAATATTTTCAAATAGTATCTACAAAACCATCAGTTATCATTATTATATATAACTTTTAAAGAGGAAATATGGCGATGAAATACTTTTTGGTTCTTTTAGTATCGGTATTGTTTTTAGCTTCAATATCTTGTGATACACTGGATGATTTGGGTGTAGAACCCGATCCGCTGATTACGGGAGAAATAGCTGATGAGGAAACATACGATCTAGTTACGCCAGTTTACGGAATGCAGGTATCTATTAAAAAAAGTGTAAACAGAAGCAATCAGGATGTGTTAGATATTCTGGATAGAAGGGCTGAACAATTTCTTGACTGTCAGTTTGTAGAAGGTTCCCAGCTTGGATTTGACGAAGTAATGCTTGATAACGGGACAATTGTTCCGCCACTTTCAGATTTGAGAGTTCTTGTCGTCCCAATCAGATTCAAATGTGATGTGCCGGGAACAAGCGTGTGCAACGGAGCATACTTCGGAGGGTTTGATATTGTCGTTGTTGCGGAAGGGGGCTTTCCCGGTTGCGAGGTGTTCCTACCCTGGAAGCATGAACTGGGGCACAGGTACGGAATGGACGCTAACCATGACAATCAGTCTGAATTTCAGGCATGTATTGGACCTTCAAACTGTGATATCGATGACGTTGTAGGAATAGATTAGATCTAATTTTCAACTGAAGTACTACTCTTTATTCTGAGAGCTGACCATATACCTATATTGATAAAGAAGCATAATATTATCAATAGTCCAGTAGTGTATTTGAAAAATACCCTCGGCATAATGTAATAGGACAAATCATATCTATTGTTTTGCCAAAGGTCGTTGTCAAAAAGTAGCGGATGAAATATATCACGCCAAAATGTGCCGAAGAACGGAAGCACGATCAGCAAGCAAATTATTATTGCTGCATTTATTAATGCAAAACGGGAGACTAGTTTTCTTTTATACGTGAATACAATTCCGAGTATACTCAAAAAGCCTACTAAAAACATAGTATCAAAAATCCCCCTCACTTCTTTCAAGTGCAGTTTTTCCTTATCCGTTAAAAAGCTGTCCAGTTCTCCCTGATGTCTGAAGAAAGCTGCAAGTTCATTGATTCCGCTTCCAGCTCTCTCAATTCCAATTACCCGGCACCTGCCATGCCACTCGCAATTCATATTCATCCACACCGGTGAGTAGAAAGTTAATGTCATCGGTATATAGAAAGTCAAATATAGAAGAGAAATGAATAATAATATTGATTTAATTTGGGTCATGGTCTTTTTTCAGTACCAGATTCTGCCCAGATAGAAATACAAATTAATCAAGTTTATCAATGCCTTTAGTTAGAGCTTTTTTTATTACTAAATACCCGGATATAGCGGCGATAAATGATCCTGTGAGAATTCCAATACGGGCTGATATCGCGTTATCTCCCATGCTGCTATCAAATGCCAGAGTACTAATAAACAAGCTCATGGTAAATCCGATTCCGCAAAGTATTGAAGTTCCATAGAGCAGCT
>CBDUCG010000057.1:0-11843 GCA_965365595.1 uncultured bacterium | reverse complement strand
TAAAAGATTAAACGGCTCGGAGGATGCTAAGGTTCCGGGGTTCTGAAAAGTTCCTCTGAAACAATTTGAAACAGGCTTGCCTGCTCTGACATTTTCCCGTTATTTAGGTACGCTCATTGTGTATGAGTACACGGACTGAGTCGAGTTTTCTAAGAATACTCCCGCTCTTCATAGTTATATTTATCGGCTTTGTGGGATATAGCCTCACGATAACTATTTTAACTCCTCTGATTTTAGAAGAGGGAGAAGCTTTCTTAAAGTCCCTTCCATTCACGAGCGACCCTACCATAGTTCTGGGCATTGTACTTGCCATTTATCCGATTGGGCAGTTCTTCGGCGCGCCTATAATGGGGGCGCTGTCCGACCGCTTTGGAAGAAAGCCTATACTGTTAATATCGCTCACCATAACCACAATCTGCTTTGGTGGGCTAGGTTACGCAATAAACATAGAGAATTTGTCTCTCTTTATAGTGATATCGCTTATCATGGGGCTGGCCGAGGCCAACATTGCGACGGCCCAGAGCGCGGTTGCTGACGTGACGGCTGAGGAAAACAGGACCAGAATGTTTGCCTACATTAATCTCAGCGCAAGCGGGGCGTTTGTGATAGGCCCACTACTGGGGGGAGTTTTGGCAGATCCCCATCTTGTTTCCTGGTTTAACTATTCCACCCCTTACTGGGCAGTCTTCTTCGTACTCATACTGACTGTGATATTTACCTTTGCAGCATTTAAAGAAACAAGACCCAAAGAAAAAAGGAATCAAGTCAGCTATTCACAGGCGTTCACTAATCTTCTACGTATTTTTAAGCCTGGGCGACTGCGCATAATTTATCTCGTCAACTTTCTAATATATCTGGCTATATTTGGTTTTTTCAGAGCCTTTCCGATGTATCTTGTCGAGCATTTCGGGATGGACGTAACAGAGCTTGCCAAATACATAGCTTGGAACGCTGTGCCGGTTGTCATCGGGAGCCTCTGGCTAACTGGTTACCTCTCAACGCTCCATAAGCCAAGAACAATTGCAATTTACTCAACTATACTATTTGGCCTTTTTAATCTGCTGTTTATAATTCCTCAGTCCACAACCATGCTCTATTTTACTCTCTTTCTGCCGGGGCTCGCGCTTGCGGTTGCGCTACCTGTCTCAGCCTCGATGATTTCACTCACCGCGGGTGAAGACGCTCAGGGAAGGGCGCTGGGGAATAACCTGTCAATCGAAGTGGGCGCTGAGGTGCTCTCGGGGCTTGCGGCAGGATTTTTGGCGGCATACTTCATTAAACTACCTATGTTTGCGATATGCGCGGTGGCATTGACTGCTACGTTTATATTATTACTTTCCAATACCGGAATAAATAAAAAAGGAGCGCAAGACTGAATATCAGCCAAGCGCCTTTTTCCGTATATTAAGTATTCACAGGCTTTTTTTACCTTTCTGATTAAAAACAGATCAGTTTACTTTTTCTTTCCGTTTCCATTGTTAACTTTAAATCTGGCAACAATCGGCTCATGGTCGCTACCAAAGCTTGCGTCGACTCTTTCCTAGTCAACGTTTACATGAACGATGTCAAACTTGTAATTGCCCAAGATAGAGTCAGTTACAAGCATGTGGTCTAGCACCTGAGAATTGCCTTTAAAGTTAAATGTATAGACATTGTCCTTCAGTGTGTCAATCAGGTTTGTAAGCGCTGTCTCAGGCCTTGGGAGAATGTCTGTGATGTCGTTTGTAAACTTAAGGGATTAATTAACTGTGAATAAATAGTTACAGCTGTGTGAATTCATAGATATCAATCGAAATATGTAACAGGGCTTTCTGCTCGTGTCCGGATTAAATAGAATCTGTCCTTCAGAGATCTGGTGCGGGATAGCGGCTGAATTCTCTTGACATGAAGGGCTATAAATGTACTACAATAACGGAACTCAGAGTGGTAGGCTAATTCCAACTTCTCAGCCGGGTTCTTGCCGGCATTGAGTTAGTTTCGGGAGTAAATCAATTGAAAGACAGTATAAGATTGTACGCTTCAGAGTTCATCGGAACTTTCTTTCTGGTCTTTATCGCCACAGGGGTTGTTATAGTAAACCACGTTTCAGGCGGCGCCATAATACATACGGGAATCGCCATTACAACCGGGCTTGTGGTGATGGCGATTGTTTATGCGATAGGTGACGTTTCAGGAGCGCATATTAACCCCGCTGTGACAGTCGGGTTCTGGCTTGCGGGAAGATTTCCGGGGTCACGCGTGGTTCAATACATATTAAGCCAATGTCTGGGTGCAGTTTTGGCAAGTCTTCTGTTGGCTTTTCTATTCCCCGAACTGGTATCCCTTACAGTAACACTGCCCTCAGGTTCAATAATGCAGTCTTTCGTCCTTGAAATAATGATTACATTGTTCCTGATGTTTGTAATCCTGAGCGTTTCAACCGGGAGTATGGAAAAAGGTATTATGGCCGGAAGCGCAATAGGGGCTGTGGTGGGTTTGTCTGTTCTCTGGGCAGGCCCTGTTACAGGGGCTTCGATGAACCCCGCGCGCTCAATCGCGCCCGCGCTCGTGTCTCTTGATTTCTCAAGCCTGTGGATTTATGTCGCGGGTCCTGTGATAGGGGCGGCAATTTCCGTAATCGCTTTCCGCATAGTCCATAAACCGCTAACTTCCGGGTATGAGAGAAAAGGTTAGAAACTATCTTTATTTTATCGTTTAGTCGTCATCTATTTTTTTGATGATATTCATGTCCCGGTCAAGATGGATTTCGTATTTTTTGTCGCTGCCTTCACACTTAACGTCTTCCGCTTCAAAATAGCCGTCGTCGTCAAATTCTACCTCACCTACCTCCGGGCAGCCCACCGCTGTAAGCGCCTCAACCACTCTCGCTCTTTCCTCAGCCGTTGCGCCCCGGTCGGCCAATGAGTCCTGGGCGTATAAAGCTGATGCGGCAATCACAGCCAGAATTAAAATTGTGAACCTTTTCATAATTTTTTACCTCTAATTAACTATAGAACATTTGTTCATAACTTCTCAAGTGTGTAATTGTATCTTGAATTATATTAGTTTAGAATGAACTTAGCCAAGAAGTATATATTAAACAAATTATTTTGTTCAGATTTAAACCAAAATAGGTGGAAGTGCAATTAACCCCAAGGATTTATGGATAATTCTGTAACTGAATTAAAAAGCTCACTGCTTGCATGGGTTGGCATAGTTGCTCTGGTCTATCTGCTGATGGTCGGGGTGGGTGTTATTGGCACCGGCTTCAAGTGGTTCTCAGGCAGCCCCGAAGGAGCAGTGAGGCTTTTCAGCTTTGCCACCAATCCACTTATAGGAGTTATTCTCGGCACACTGGCTACTGCCCTTTTGCAGTCTTCTAGCACTGTTACATCGGTAATTGTGGCGCTCGTTGCGGGCGGGCTTCCTGTTGAGATTGCCATCCCCATGGTTATGGGCGCCAATATGGGCACAACTATTACAAATACTATTGTTAGCCTCGGTAATATAGGGGAAAGAAAGGCTTTTCACCGCTCGTTCAGCGCTGCTACTGTGCACGATTTTTTTAACCTATACGCAATTATAATATTTCTTCCCATAGAAGTTTTTTTCCATCCCCTGCAGCGTATGGCGGGCATGATGTCCGGCTGGTTTCTGGACAGCGGGTCGGTATCCATAAGCGGAATTAATCTGATCTCTGTAATTATCAAGCCGGTTGTGGTTTTCATTCGAGGGCTTTTTGAAACAATGCCCGGAATGATTGACGCTATCCTGTTTACGGCGTTCGGGATAGCGCTGGTATTCTTTTCAGTGCTCTATATGAGCAAGTCTTTAAAGTACGTCATGACTGGCAGGGCGAAGGCTCTTCTGGATAAGGCGCTCAGCAAGGGGATCTTTGTAGGTATACTGGCGGGAACTCTGGTTACAATGATCGTGCAATCCTCATCCACTACAACAAGCCTTTTGATTCCGATTGCGGGGGCGGGAATCATTACCCTGAGACACGTTTTCCCGTTTACTCTCGGAGCCAATATAGGCACTACTATTACGGCGCTGCTTGCGGCAACGGCTGTGGTCACCGGGAATAAAATATTTGCCCTTCAGATTGCGCTTGTGCATTTTCTTTTTAATTTCCTTGGGGTGCTACTTTTTGTATCTGTGCCATGGCTCTATGAACTCCCCATACGTTCGGCCGAGTGGCTGGGAGAGCTTACGGAGAGAAACCGCGGATATGCTTTTGGATACATATTCGGCGTGTTCTTTATCATTCCGGGTACGATTTTCAGTGGGCAGTCCGTGCTTGGTGACATGAATGCCGAGGTACTAAAAGTCGAGCGTAACGCCCAGCAGGTTCAGCAAATTGAAGCGGGCGTGGATGAGTAGAATGACTCTATGGTTTTCTTACAGATTCAGAAGTAATACTACTTTTTTAGAAAAAACTTGATATTGTCGTCCAGAAACTCATCAAATGTGTGCGGCTGTCTGTCGGTAACTTTGTAGATATCATCTGTTACCTCATCATAAACACCTTCGCGGACTATTTTAAACAGGTCGGTAAAAGCCTCGGCAATTTCTTCTTTTACTCCCGAATTAATCATATCTTTCTTAAATTCCTTGGGTTTGATTTCGATATACTTTATCTTTTTGCCCATGGCTTCCGAGAACAACTCCGATACTTCTATACAACTCAATGATTCAGAACCGGTTACGGTAAAAACCTTGTCCTTGTTCCCGTTTGATGTGAGTACTTTTCTTATTAACCTGGCGGTATCCCTGACATCGACATACCCGCATTTTGCATCTCTAAGCGGAAGTCTTATCTCTTTTTTCTTTTTTATTTGCTGGCCGTAGTAATCTACAAAGTTTTGCATGAAAATGTTTGGCCTAATTATGGTGTACCTTAGCCCGGAGTCTTTTAGATATTCCTCGCTTTGACCGTGTTGACTCAGGATTGAAGAGGGGGACTTGGGGTCCGCTCCGATTGCCGAATATTTAACGATATGCTGTACCCCAGCTTTTTTTGCGGCGTCTATAAAATTTTTCTCAAGCTTAAACCGATCGTCGCTAACGGGTGAGAGTAAAAAGGCGTTTTCTATTCCCTCCATCGCCTTCTCAACAGAATCAGGGCTTCCCAATCCGCCTTTTACAAGTGTTACTTTTTTTGAATTTAAATCTGAAAATTTTTTGGGATCTTTGACCAGAGCAGTAAACCTGTGCCCTGACTTAACAAGCCTCTTGGCCACTTGAAGCCCGGTTGTGCCTCTTAACCCTGTCAACAGTATCATCTCTCGTGTACCCTATGGTTTAAAACTAAACCCTGCCCACAGTTTAGCAGATTACATTGATATTGAAAGGACAGTCAAATTTTATCTAAAAACCGGTCACATGGTTACTGCCCGGGACATCAGAAGCCTCTTTCCTGAGATATTCCCATACTAATTATGTATAAAAAAGCAGAGCGTTTGTCCCTGCCTCACCGCCATCTTGATTCCAAAATTAAAACTACTCTTGGTGGAGAGTATGGTAATTTGTCAATGCTACTTGCTTATCTTGCTGCCAAGCCTTATTACTTGCCAAAGACTAAATCTTGCCTTTTGCTTCTAAGAAATATATGACAATTAGTATGCCAAATGGATAGTATATTTCCTAGACAGCTAACATATATATATTATTGAATAATTTTGTCTGTAATTAGTCCCGTTTGTTAACGGTTGTTGTGACATGCAGTATATTTAGTAGAGCCTACGATATATCGTAGATTTAGTGTCCTCTTTTTATTCCAAGTCTTTTTATAAGGGACTCTAAAGTGTTAGGCTTAAGCCAGAAAATTTCGGCGGCGCCTGATTTACCTCTGATGCGCCAGTTGGTCATGTTCAGCTAACATTGATGTCGCTACAGAATGTGACAGTGCAGGAGTCAGGTTTAATTTTATATCAATTAATGGCTACGCAGCCGAGCTTTACGGATGCAATATACATAACTCCAGGTGAATTGGGGGTCAATGAAACCAGCAATCAGTCTTATATATTCAGTCTTTATTTAACACCCGGCTTAAACGAGCTCCAAACATCTGTAATACTTGAGACGAATTCCCCGGGAGAGGGGCAAATGGCGGTATTCGGACCGTGCGTTTTATCTCACACCTCGGAAGATGCGATAATATTGGGTTGGGCCCAGGTAACGCACAATATTCTCGGAGATAACATTTGTAGTTATGCCGGCAATATAGCAATATAACAGTTGCATATTAGTTTAAACCATATTCTAGAGACGTAATTGAATTATGAATTTTTTGCATGATGTTAGTTAAAATCACTATCAGCTTATATTAAATCAAGTTAGAAATATGTGCTGTAACACTTTTATATAATTGAATAACACTGTGAAAGCAAAGTCTCAAATAAAGGGCATTAACTTAGTTTGATTTACTTTAACTCTATTGTCCAAGGCGGTAATAAACAACTTTAAGTTCATAAATTTCAGCACCTTACAGTTAAAGTAGAGTATTAATAACAAAATAGCAGTGAATTTCGATATTTATAAAAAACCGCTTGGGTTGCAAAAAAAAATAGGGTTATAATTGTATAAGCGGTATGTAACCCAAGGGAGGAAAATTCATGAAAAGATATCTGTCGGTAAAAAGATACGGTTTAGAGCATTTAGTCGCATTAATATGTTTGACGTTTTTATTTTTTGCCATAATCAGCTGTGACAGCAGCGGGGACAATGACGGGGACGGCGGAAGTAATCCTACTCCGATACCATCAATGAGTCCAAGCCCCGGACCGACGTCAAGTCCTTCCCCTTCAGCTTCACCGTCACCCAGCCCGGAGCCGGTTGGGAGCATAATAGAGCCCGGTGGCACACTGTCCGAGGTACCGGAGTCGTTTGATTATGTGGGGGACCTCAATCCGAGGCAGAGTCTGGACTATTACGAAATTACGGGCCTTGATTCACAGGCTGCTTCAATTGCCGACAGAGGCATTCCGGGCGCACGTCCAGCTCTTGTGTTTATTCATGGAGGAGCCTGGGTTCTGGGTGATAAAGGTGATGTGGACCCTCTGGTGTTCAACGCAGCCGAGCTTGCGGGGTTTCATGTGATCTCAATCGGCTACCGTTTGGCTACAGAGGTTGCGTGGCCGGCTCAGATTCACGACGCCAATGACGCAATCAGGTGGATAAAAATTAATTCAGAGATGCTGGGCGTAGACCCTGACAAGCTTATTATTGTCGGCGGCTCAGCTGGAGCGCATATCGGCGGAGCGGTGGCTGCGGCATCCGACATTTTAGGTCTTCAGGGAAACCATAACCTTGTGCCGCCCACCAGCACGGGAGTAGCGCTTGCGGTTTTGATCTTTGGTGCCTACAACATGAACATGATTGTGGATGATGGGCTTGACCTTGTGGCCGACATGACATGCGGAGCGGAAGATTTAGGCCCCGGGCTTGCGGCAGTACTGCTGCTTCTGGATTGTCCGCCATCGTTTAACATCTTGGACCCGCTTAATAACTGCTCTCAGAACGCGCTTGACTCTTCAAGCCCCGAGCTATTCGTTGATAGCTCCGATCCTCCGATGTATCTTGCACATGGAAGAGACGACTGTACCGTACCCTACCAGCAAACACTCGGGATGACAAACGCTGTTGATAATGCCGGATTGCCTTTTGTGGAAATGATATTCCCAGGCGGAGCGCATAGCGTAGACAGTCTGGATCTTTCTATAGTAGATATAATCAATTTTATTGACGAGAACGTTGAGCCTTGAAGGGCGAGCTTTTGACAGAATAAAAAGATACCTTTGTGGTGGGCAATTAATTTCTGACACGTCCTGAGCTTCAAGAAATAGTTTAGGAGTGGTCACTGTCCACTTCTTTTTAACCAGCAATTCTCAATAGTGAAATTGGTAATTTCAATTTAAGAGAGCGGGTGAAATATAGGTTAATATGAACATATCATGGCTCGCACGAATTTGTACCAAAACTCGCCCTCCAGGACATGAATTACGCTAAAAAATTTCCTCACTAAAATGATTTAATTCCTCCCCACTCCTTAAATCATTTTTAACGCCTGCGTTCATTAATTTATTAACGTGATTTCTGAATGACGGGAAGCTAAAGTTGAGCAAGGCGGCTATATCAGGACAGATCTGAATATTTTCTACAACAATCAAATGCTGTGCGACATAGACCGGTTTGTTAATAGCCTGTCAGTCGCCAAGGGGATGCCTATTCAAACAGTTCTTGACGAATTTTCTCGTACAACAAAAAATGAGGTGTGGGGGTTTTTGTCCGTTGAATGAGTATTTCTTTAATCTTTTCGCAACCCCTCTACTATACTGCAATTTCGAGGTATATTATAATACTAATATATATATGTAAATATCGGCAGTATTTGCGATGGAGAACGGGATTTTTAAAAAACCTTTAGTGGGTATTTTCATAATTGCTCTTACAATATTAATGACCTCTTGTGATCTGATGGATAGCTCTAGGCGGAGCTTTGAATCGGTCGCGGTTGAGGACGTTATAGCCAAGTCCAATTTGTCTGAGGCTGTTGAATACGATTATGCCGCGGACGGGCATGAGCTGCATAAGCTCGATTTTTATGCCTACAGCGATGAAGGAGATATCAAGAGACCGGCTCTTGTCTGGATACACGGCGGGGCCTGGATAGCGGGAGACAAGCGCCTTATTGACCCTATAGCCTATCAAATTGCCGGGCTCGGCAGATACGACCTAATATCTATTAATTACCGGCTTGCCAATGATGAGTCCGCTCCATGGCCGGAAATTATTTATGATGTAAACGCCGCTATCAGGTGGATTAAACTCAATTCTGGCAAGCTCGGCATAGACCCTGATAAAATAGTCCTCGCAGGAGAATCGGCAGGCGCGCACCTGGCGGCGATGGCGGCTTACAGCTCCGACGCGCCTGAGCTTCAGGGCGAGCTTAACCCGGGATCTGATACGGGTGTGAGAGCGGCTGTGCTATTTTTCGGGCCATACAACATGAGCAGCCTTGTGGTGCAGAAAAACAGCTCCATCCGCTCGGGAATGTGTGAGAAGCCCGAATATACAAGTCCAGTAATCGACCTTCTGGACTGTCCGGAAACCACTGAAAAAAAATACAACATCGACACCTGCGAGCTCAGGAAAATTAGAACGGCCGATCCGTCCGCTTACCTAGACAAGTCGGACCCTCCGACTTATCTCGCTCATGGTGAGCACGACTGTGTTGTCCCTTGGGGGCAGAGCAGGGCACTTCATGACGAGCTTGACGATGTCGGGGTCAGAAATGTTTTTGTGTCCGTCAAAGGCGGGGAGCATAGTGTTTCCACTCTTGGTATTGAGCCCCGGAACATTGTTGCATTTATAAACGAAAGTCTTGTTGACGAGAAAAAAAGTGTTACTGATGCTGAGGGTCCAAAACCTCCTACCAAGCAGTAATTGTTGTCCGGCAAGTTCTTAAATACGATTATCCCTTAATTCCTAACAGGCAATAAAGCCACGAAGAAATAGTTTGCAAGTGGATGCTATCCACTTTTAAGGCTCAGAAATTTCTTTTCTTAACGCTATTTGTGTATTTCGGGAAAATCAAATACTAAAAAATGAAAGCAACTTTGTATTAAACTTTCTTCCGCGCAGGCCATAATGCGGGAAAGATAAATGCAACTGCAAAAGACATGACAAATAGGATATCGAAGTCAGTCAAAAATCCTGTAAAATATATTCAGGACACGGGGGACAAAAACACACAAGAGGGAACTTTTATTATGGATGTAAGAGTTAAGCATATATCAGGGCTTGGATTTACACCTAGCAGTTATGTCACAATTAAAAAGGCGGGTGAGCAGCTTGCGCTTCTCGGAGTCGAAGGGAAGGAAGCTGTGGCCGGTTTTAAAGGTGTAAATGAACCCAAACAGGAAAAAGTAGAAGTTCAGAAAAAGATTCACCTGGCCGATATAGTAAGCGTGAAATTAAATCCCAATGTGGAATCCTCAAGCGACTACGGCACAGTAGTAAAAACTTTCATTGTTCTCACAATCAGAAATTCAGCCGGGTTTACTTACGAGGCGCACCTAGCCGGGGATGAGTTTAAACGCGTCACACCTGCATATAACGACCTTATAAAAATACTTACAGAAGGGTAGACATTTTACCCGCGTCTGTGATGACAACGATGATGTCCCTTATGACTTATATCATCCTTGTTCTCATTTTGCGCGACGAGCCGTTCAGCTACATCGGGCTTGCGGGCCTAATACTCGGAATCATAGGCATAGTTCTCGTAGTAGGTGTTCACGAAGCGATGGCGGGCGGGGTCGACTATAATGGGCGTGCTCTCCATCGCCTCGGGTTTTGCATTTTTTGCCATTAACGGGATTCTGGTCGGCAAGTGGGCAAAAGAAATTCACCCGCTTGTTACAACGACATATTTTCTATTCTTCGGCACAATAATTCTCTGCACCCTCGCGTTTAAATTCGAGGATCCGACGACGATGCCATGGACGGCAAATAACTATCTCGAGGAGCTGGCACTTGGGCTTATCTGCACAGGGGCGGGATATTACGGCTACTACTATTTGATTCACCGCTCGGGTGCGTATTTCGCCTCGTTCATTTTTTATCTGCTCCCAATTTTCGGTGTGATGGCGGGGATTCTTCTTCTAGATAACAAGTTTTCGATGATGCAGGTCGCCGGGATTGCAATTGTTCTCTTCGGCGTTTATCTGATTAACTGGGAGAAGTTTGGCAAGAGTTAAGATTAGGGCTTTCTTGAGCCTCAAAACCATAATATATTTATATACGTGGTTGTTAACTGACATGTAATAATTTTTTATGGAGGCGCAAGATGGCTGCAAAGAAAGTTGTTCAATATGAGGCCGAGTGGAACATAGAGACTAAAGTTGGGCATATTCGTTTTAAGTATGAGGACGGCTCGAAATATCAGTGGCAGGGAGATGATAAGTTAGAATTTGCTTTAATACTACTTATGTTGCAGCATGATACTGATCCGTATGTTGTTGGCGACAGGATTGTTGCCACCGGGCCTGAAGAACCTGGAAGAGAGCATGAGGTTGAGTGATTTGGCTTTAATTTTTGGTTTGAGGGGGTGGGGGGGTTGAATGGGTAGACGTAAAACTTTACAAGTTTAAATAATATCTGCTCAAGGGTTATTAAAGATGAGAGCCTGAAACGAATTCATGTTGAAGGGTATAGCAAAAGTTTTTCTATCACCGCTATTGCATTAACTTTGTTGATTCCATTGTAAACATATGAAAAGATTGCAGGTGAACTGCTTATATTTAAGTACTAAGTATTATTAAACTCGTTTAATGATTTAAAGTTAGTATTGTTGCGGTGATAAATGATGTTGTAATTAAGAAAGTTAAATTGACGTTGATAGTTTAGGATCCGGTAGTGCAAATTTGCAATCGGGCGTGTATCCAGGTTATGCGTTCAACTATCCACCTGCGTAGAGCCGACCCGAACCAACTGCGAGTGCGACGCCTAGAATAAATGGGCACAAAAGAGTAGGGGATAGCGATCGGCACCCTTGTGCATTCCGAGATCTGGAACAATCTTGAGAAATTCGACTACGAGGGGCAGATCAAGATGAGTGTGTTCCGGGTGGTCGTCGGTAAGGGCGAGATATTAAGGGATTTTGCCATAAAGGCGCAGGATAAGAAATCCAAGCGCGGAAATAGGCCCGACGGACTCGATAATATGCGCAATAAGATGGAAAGCATTGAATCCCCTAAACAGTTTTGATCAGGACATAAAAAACCCTGGCCAAACAATGACTGGGATGACCAGGGTCTTAGAACTTTAAAAACGTTTATGGGCGATATTATATACAATTT
>CBDUCG010000056.1:0-12219 GCA_965365595.1 uncultured bacterium | reverse complement strand
ATAGATAAATTGTGAATCGGAAATTTATCAAAATTATTGTAAGCGGACAAACAAGCTGCTAATCTGATTAATAGATGTGGATAAACTTGCAAAGGATTGATATGACACAAAAAAAGGAATTGAGTAGAAAAGGTTCTTCGAGTAATAGAAAATTGTCTCTTGATGGACCGAAAACCTCAGGCCTCATTGATAATATGATGCTGATACCCGATGAAACATTTCGCTTATTGGTGGAGTCCGTACCGAATGGGATAATAATAACAGATAAGGACGGAAAAATTGTTTTTATCAATTCAGAGGCTGAGAAGATATTTGATTACAGCCGATACCAGCTCATTGGGGATACTGTGGAAAAATTAATGCCAGAAAATTACAGAAGAAAACATATAGCATACCGGAATAATTTTACCGAGTCACCAACTACAAGACCCATGGGTAAGGGGATGGATTTATATGCAGTTCGTTCAAACGGGGAAAGATTTCCTGTTGAAATCGGACTTAATTACGTGGACTCCCAAAGCGGGCGCTTGGTAATTAGCACGATTGTTGATATTACCGAAAGAAAGAGTACAGAAAAACTGCTCAATGACAGGGAGTTCAAGTTAAGACAGATTATGGATAATACTTCCGATGCCATAATAGTTTTTGATGAAACTGGACTAATTGAGACGCTCAATACTGAAGCGGTGAAGCTGTTTTGCGGAAGCGGCAAAGAGTCAATCGATAAAATATGGGAGATCATTACGCCTGAGAACAGGGAAAATTTTTCATACAAACTCAGGAAAGTCAGCGAGGGAAAAAGGATTACCGACTACGAAACTGAAAGGTTGACCAAAGACGGTCGTAGAATAACGGTGAGCATAAGTCTTGTCACAATGAATGAAGGGGAGAAATTCATAGAAACTATCAGGGATATAAGTGACAGAGTACTTATGAGGAACAAGATTGTTGAGCTTGAAAAATCCCAGATCATCGGAAAGATGGCGGAGGGATTTGCTCATCATATGGGTACACCGCTTGCATCAATGCTTCTAAGGGTTCAAATGTTAAAAGAGGATATGTTCGAGTTGCCGGAATGTGAGGATGTGCGGGATAAGTTGAATTCTATAGAAAGGCAGATTTTATATGGACAAAAAGTAATCCAGAGACTTCTTAAGTTTGTAGGAAGACCAAGAAATGAAAAGAGCCTTGAGAATATTTCAATTCTACTTGAAGAAGCCGTTGAGATGATAAAACCTATTCTCAAGAAGAAAAAGATAAGAATAAAAACCGAAATTGAAAAAAACCTATACATCTTGGGTGACACAAGCCTTATTCAGCTTGTTTTCTCCGATATCATGATGAATTCTGCTGATGCGATGGCCGATGGAGGCCTGATTACTATTAGAGCTTTATGGAGCGAGAAACGTGATTCCATCACAGTTGAAATCGAAGATACGGGAATGGGCATATCAAAAGAAACAATTCCGTATGTATTCGAGCCTTTTTTTACCACAAAGCCTGCTGGGAAGGGTACAGGATTGGGTTTGTCCGTGGCGAAGAGGATAGTCCAGAATCATGGCGGGGAAATAACTCTCAATAGCAAACAGGGAATAGGAACATCCGTATTAATTAAATTTCCGATAATAGAAAAGGAGATCAATGAGTGAGTAAAACTAAATTAAGAATACTGGTAGTTGATGACGATGAGGATTTTCTAAGCGCTGTAAAAGAGCTTCTGGAACGAAATGACTTTGATGTTTCTACAGCTTTTTCCGGACAGGAAGCCCTGAGTATATTATCTGAAAAACCTGACATAAGTATAGCACTAGTTGACCTGGTGATGCCAATGATGGATGGTTTTACTTTGCTTGACAGGATGAAACGTATGATGCCTGAAATTACTGTAATAATTGTTACGGGTCAGGGCACTGTACAGACTGCTGTCGAAGCGATTAAACACGGCGCCTCTGATTTTATTACCAAACCTTTTGATAAAGACGTGCTTCTGAATAAACTCGAAGTCATAAAAAAATCCCATGAACTTGAAAATAAGCTTGGTGAATTAAAGCAGATAGTTTCTGAAAAATACGGTTTTGAGAATATTATCAGCGGGTCAAAAGTAATGAAATCGATTTTCGATAGGGCAACCGCGGCTGCAAGGAGTAATGCTCCTGTTTTTATAGTTGGTGAAACCGGAACCGGTAAGGAGCTTCTGGCAAAAGCTATACATTTAGCAGGAGAGAGAGCTAATAAACCTTTTATAGCGGTTAACTGTGGAGCTATTCCCAAGGAGCTACTGGAGTCTGAGTTGTTTGGATATAAAAAAGGCGCTTTTACAGGAGCCATCAGAGACCATGAAGGGCTCTTTATCGCGGCAAACGGAGGCACAATATTTCTGGATGAAATAGGGGAAATGCCAAAGGAACTTCAAGTTAGACTATTGAGGGTTCTGGAAGATTATAAGGTTCGTCCCATCGGTCATACACGGGAATTAGCTCTTGACGTAAGAGTTGTAGCTGCCAGTAACCATTCTATAGAGGAATTAAAAAACAAATATTTGAGGGAAGATTTATTTTTCAGACTGGCAGTGATAGTCATAGAGATTCCTCCGCTCAGGGAAAGAAAGTCTGATATCCCACTATTAGTAGATAATTTTATAACCTCGTTTAACAGGAAATATTCAAGAAGTCTAAAAGAGCTGTCCGAAGAAGCTTTTAATTCTCTTTATGAATATCACTTTCCCGGTAATATAAGAGAACTTGAAAATTTAATTGAAGGAATAGTTGCTGTCAGTCCTCGAGATAAAGAGACCATCAATCTTAAAGACTTGAGGAACCACCTTCTATGGCAGGAAAAGCAATCCCCTGAGCATCAAATCCTGGCCCTGGACAAACTTGAAAAATTTGCTCTAGAGCAGGCGCTCCGGGAGTCTAAAGGTAATAAATCAAAAGCCGCTGAAAAACTTGGAATTTCAAGAGATACTCTATATCGCAAACTGAAATTATTTAACCTTAAGTAAAATTTAATTTGTCTGATATTCGGACATCTTCCAAGATAAAAGATAAAATATATTAGGGAATATAGCCTAATTAAATGGCATTCTTGTTGCAATACATATTGATTACAGCAGAAAAAATTTAAAATGGGGGTAAGCAATATGTTAGTAAGAGAATATATGACTAAGGAACCTATTGTATTGTCTCCTGAAGATGACGTAAAAAGCGCCTTCAATCTGTTAGTTGAAAAACGTATTCGGCAGGCGCCGGTCGTACAAAAGGGGGAATTAGTCGGAATGGCAACAGACCGCGATCTCCGTACAGCTATGGTACAGAGCCTCAAAATGAATAAAATCAAAGTGGGGATAGTTATGACTAAGGATCCTGTAACAATTACTGAAGATACAAATATCGTTGATGCTGGAAAATTGATGAGCGCCGGCAAGTTCAACGCAATTCCGGTTGTTGAAAAATCAGGACACCTAAAAGGTATTATCACGACGACAGATATTCTCAACTTTTTGACTGAGAAAATGGATGAAAATTACGTTAACCTGATTACTAAATAGAGTTACTGATCAGTCATATGTGTATGGTGTGTATGACTCTTATTGCCAGGTAGCAAATGTATAGAAATATTTGCTAAACCAATTACAATTAAAATTATTCCCGCAGCGACAGCCAGCTTGTGTGGAGTTCTGTTTAATGTTTTTTTATATAAAAAAGGAAATGCGGATAAAGCGGGTAGGGTGCCCAGCCAGAAGGTAAATAGAATGCCGGCAGCGTAGAGCGGGCTCTTTGTGGTCACGGCTCCTATGACAAATATATAAACCCACCCACAAGGCAGAAACCCGTTTACGATTCCAAGAATCAGGGATTTTACAGGTTTACTTTGAGTGAGCGACCATCTAGCCGGTTTTGAGATTATCGTTGAAATTATTTTCGCCGGTATAAGCTCCAGAGGTTTTCCTCTGACAAGTTTGTACCCTGAGTAAATAAAAAATACTGAAATAAATATTATAGAACTACTTGATATTATTGAGAAATTATTAAACAGAAATGCTTCTCCAATAAAACCGGCCAATATTCCGAGTGTCAGATAACTACTAAGCCGGCCTATATGATAAAGACTCATATGCCCACTGGAATTATTAACCGTTATAGCTATAGGACCACACATAGTAACACAGTGAGTGCTTCCAAGAATGCTGGCTACAAATACAGCTATGGGTACAGAAAGGAATGACCATTGTCTAATAAGTTCTTCAAATTGACTTAGGTCCGACAAGTTTTACATTCTCCTCAACTCTTATCTCGCTGTTGTTTGTGTCAACGAAATCGAGTTCAATATTTTCTGATCCAGAAGTTCCTGTTACAGAAGGCGGAAACTTTATGAAAATATGGAGAGTAGAATTCATACCCCCCTCAAGCTCTATGGTCTTATTTTGCGATACTACTTCAATGTTCTTATTTTTCCATACATCAGGCAGAGCCATTTTAAGGTTCAGCTCGTCAAAAGTCTGATTTTTAATGTGGAGCTTGAAGTGATTTATAATCTGCTCCTGACCTTCGTTTTGAACAACCTGGTACGGGGTGTCTTTTCCTCTAAGCACTGTTACAACTATGTCCTGCCTCTGGGAAACAAAAAATACTAAGGTAGAAATAACAGCTGCTAGTAAAACCGAGTATATACCTACCCTCGGTGTGAGGAATCTAGATTTTATACCATTTAGACTATTGCCTGTGGCGTATCTGATAAGGCCTTTTGGCTTATCTATTTTTTCCATTACTTCATCGCATGCGTCAATGCATGCGGTGCATCCGATACATTCCAGCTGCAGACCCTCCCTTATGTCAATTCCTGTAGGGCAAACAGCTACACACTTGTAACAGTCAATACAATCACCCTGATCTTTTCCGTCTTTGGCGATACCCTTCCTGGGTTCACCTCTGACAGGATCGTAAGAAACAGTCAGGGAATCGTCATCCATCAACACTGACTGAAACCTACCGTAAGGGCACATGATAATGCAGAACTGCTCTCTGAACCATCCGAAATCAAACAGGATTACGGCAGTTATAAATCCCATTATGACAAATATTGTCCAATTCTCTCTGGGGTTATGCTGAGTCATCTCGACAAGTCTGTCGGCGCCTACAAAATAGGCCAAAAAGCTGTGCGCTATTATGAGGCTCACAATCAGGAACATTGTCCAGAGCAAGCCCAGCTTAAAGAATTTTTTGAAATTCCAAGGTGACCTGGCGAGGTTCCGCTGTTGTATGTGGCTCCCGATTACCCAGTACTCAAACCTTCTAAACACTCCGTCAATAAAAACTGTCTGGGGACATCCCCATCCGCACCATATCCTTCCCCAAACTGCGGTAATAAAAGCTAGCCCAAGGGTCAGAAAAGCGAGAATGAAAAAGATAAGGGGTGCATCGTGGGCCCAGAATGTAAGACCAAAAATAGAAAACTGCCTGTCGCCGATATTTAGCAAAAGCGCCTGATGCCCGCCAATCTTGATCCATGGCAGTATCAGGAAAAAAATAATAAGAAATATCTGTACTGCAGTTCTGTTGCGTCTCCAGAAACCGCTGACAGAAGCCGGAAAAATAAAAACCCTTCTTCCCGATTCATCCATTGATGCCGGACGGTCGCCGGGCAGATTTCTTTGGTCTAAAACTCTCAATTACGTTCTACCTTTTCTCCTTGAGGCGGTTTTGCTCCTTCGGGATTAGTCCCGTATAAGCTGTATATATAAACTGCCACAGCTTCTAGTGTATCTTCGGGAATAACTCCTTTCCACGCCGGCATACCTTTATCTGCGACTCCATTGTTCCCAACTTCCAGTATGGCGGCTACAGTGCCGTTTCCATGTATCCAGTATTCATCCGTGAAATTCGGTCCAATAAGTCCCTGTCCCTTGTCACCGTGACATGCCATGCACTTAAGCATATATTCGGCCTTTCCTTTCTCGAGTACTTCGGGGTTGTTTAGGAGCGCTATATAATCTTCATTTGATTTTACTGGAGCCTTCTCCTCTGCCATCTGCTGCTCAGATTGAATTACACTCATCTTTTGAGCCAGTTCCTCATCCAAAGTCGGTCCGCCAAAAAATGTGTAATATGAGTAATATACGACAGCAAACACAATGGTGATGTAGAAAGTCATTAACCACCAGCCGGGAAGCGGGTTGTTTAACTCCTGAATGCCGTCATAATCATGGCCTTTTATTAGTTGGTCTTTTTCATTTTCACTCATTTTTCATCCTCCTTCTCCTGTGTCTGATAATGCTCCTCTTCCAGTGGCAACTGCTCCATCTCTTCATAGAGTTTTTTATTTTTTTTGCTCATCACTTTAAATACTACAATGGCAAATGCTATCAGGAACAGTATCAAAGCAATATTGCTCAGTTCTATATTTTCAAAGTAAGAAAGTGCTATCTGTTTGATTGTGACACCTCCTCATTCGTTGTCTTTTGTCCTAAACTCTGCAGATAAGCAATTAGGGCGACAAGCTCAGTATCCTTAATGGATTCTAGAGACTTGTCCTGGCTCAAGAGCTCCTCATAGATTATTGCGGCCTCTTGCTCGGCCAGAATATCTGCATTTGCCACCTGCTCGTCATCATAAGGTACTCCCAGCATTTTCATCACACTGAACTTTTTCCTCAGTATATGGTAGTCGATTTTTTTAGCTGCAAGCCATGGATAGGACGGCATAATGGAATTAGGCGTAATCTCCCTTGGGTTTATCATATGGCGGACATGCCACATATCGGGATATTTTCCTCCAACCCTGGCAAGATCGGGCCCGGTCCTCTTAGAACCCCATTGAAACGGTCTGTCGTACATGGATTCTGCAATTGTAGAAGAATCCCCGTAACGGAGCACGTCAAACGGGAGCTTCCTAATCATTTGTGAGTGACATACGTAACAGCCTTCTTTTATGTAAACGTCACGACCCGCAAGCTCAAGCGGAGTGTAGGGCTCGGTTTTTTCGCTTGACGGCAGGTATTTATAGATCGATAGAGTTGGCAATATCTCGATCACCGAACCTATAAGGACTGAAATAAACAGGATCACCGTGAAGATGAGACTTAGCGCTTCGAGTTTTCTGTGACCTGTTCCTATAGCCGTTACATCAGATTTGAGCGGAGGTGCTTCCACATAGGATACAGTCTCTTTTTTAGGAGCATGTTTGATGGTAACCCAAACATTGTAAATCAACATCACGAACCCGATCAGGAATAGTGCACCGCCAGCAAATCTTACCCAGTATAGAGGTGCGATACGCATTACAGTCTCTACAAAATCCGGATATACAAGCTGACCGTTCTCTCCAATAGCCTGCCACATCAGCCCCTGCGTGATACCGCTTGCCCACATAGAGATGTAGTAGAGCAGTATCCCCAAAAATCCTATCCAGAAATGCCAATTCATAAGTTTATGACTGTGCATTTTTGTGTTCCATAATTTCGGAACAATGTAGTAAATAATTCCAAATGTTAAAAATCCGTTCCACCCAAGTGTTCCTCCATGAACGTGGCCGATAATCCAGTCCGTGTAATGTGCAAGTGAGCTTACGGATTTGATTGAGAGAAGAGGGCCTTCGAATGTGGACATTCCGTAAAACGTTACGGCGACCGCGAGGAATTTTATGATAGGATCCGTCCTAAGTTTATGCCATGCTCCTCTGAGTGTTAAAAGACCGTTGATCATACCGCCCCAACTTGGAGCCCATAACATGACACTGAAAACCATCCCAACTGTTTGCGCCCAGTCCGGAAGAGCAGTATTTAAAAGATGATGGGGCCCTGCCCATATATATATGAAAACCAATGACCAGAAGTGAATGATGGAGAGTTTATAGCTGTAAATCGGCCTGTTAGCGGCTTTGGGTACGTAATAGTACATGAGACCCAGAAACGGGGTTGTCAGAAAAAACGCCACAGCGTTATGACCGTACCACCATTGAACCAGAGCGTCCTGAACTCCTGCGTAAACCGGGTAGCTCTTAAATAGAGCAACCGGGATTTCTATAGAGTTCACAATATGAAGAAGAGCGACTGTGATGATTGTGGCAATATAAAACCATATCGCCACATAGAGGTGTTTAACCCTTCTAATCGCTATAGTTCCAAAGAAGTTGACGGCAAAAATGACCCAGACTAACGCTATTGCGATGTCAAGCGGCCACTCAAGCTCGGCATACTCTTTACTCATTGTGTAGCCGAGGGGGAGAGTGATTAATGCGCCTACAATTATCAGCTGCCAGCCCCAGAAATGTATCCTGCTCAATATATCTGAGAAATTTCGAGTCTTTAGGAGCCTCTGGGTTGAATGGTATATACCTGCAAAAATAATATTACCTCCAAAGGCAAATATCGCGGCGTTTGTATGAAGAGGTCTGATTCTTCCGAATGTCAGCCATTCAAGTTCAAGATTAGCCGGCCAGAATGCTAACTGGAGAGCTGCCAAGAGTCCTACAATAAAAGCAGCGGCTCCCCAGAATATCGTGGCATAAATAAACATTTTTACTACATCGTCGTCATAGACAATCCGGTCCATTATTCCCTGGTTGGGTTGAACACTTGCACTCATATCACTTATTCCTCCTTTTCATCCTTCTTTGTTTCCTTGATTTCATAGTCATCCAATAACATTCTCTCACTCGGTGTTTTAAGGTCATCATACTGACCCTTTTTTGTAGCCCAGATAAATGCTCCCAAAAAAAGAAGGGCCATTGCTATGGAAGCCCCAAGTGTAAGAAAAATAATGTTCATATTTCTATTCTTTTTCTCCTTAGACTTAGCTTGTTGTATCCATAAAGACTAGACCCAATTAGCAGAACAGAACTAAGAGGCATTAGGACTGCGGCAATTAAGGGATTAATAAATCCGAAAAGCGCCAGAGTTCCGGCTGTAATGTTGTAGGCTACTGAAAAACTCGTGTTTCTATTTATGCTGTTTTTCGTTATATCCCCAAACTCTAAAAGGTCCACAATGTTTATAAGGCTGTTGTTTAGTAAGTAGGCGTCTGAAACTTTTAGACTTTCCTCCACGCTTCCCTGAACGGAAACTCCCACATCTGCAGAAGAAAAGGCGGAAGTGTCGTTTAGTCCGTCTCCAACCATCAGAGTGTGTTCAGAATTCTTAATTATTTGTTCTTTCTGCTCAGGTGTTTTGCCCCAGAAAATATGATTCTCGGAAATTCCCAGTTTCCGGGCCGTATTTGTTACATTCTGCCTGTTGTCTCCGGACAGTACATGAACCTTGTAGCCTTTATTCTTAAGAAAATTGACAACATATTTAGCGTCGGATTTTAAAGAATCACCCAAGAATATTTCAGACAGATTTCTACCATCTTTATTGATAATAATCCTGGTTGTAATAATTTCGTTAATCTCATTGCTGTCATTGATGTTATTGTCTGAGAATATTTCGTAATGGTGTCCGTTGACCCTGGCTTCAATTCCTTTTGTATAGTTATATTTGTAGTCCTGAACATTGGGCAAAGAAAGGTATTCATTGCTCAAAAATGTTGTAATTGATCTTGCAATCGGATGACTGGATTTGTTCTCAATTGCTAGTACTGCCGCTTTATCTGAAGTAGAAAGTTCTTCCGTTTTCCATTTTAAGATTTTGTAAACACCTTTAGTTAGAGTTCCGGTTTTATCGAAGAAAATATTTCTGGTTTCAGATAGCTTCTCAAAAACCTTTGAGTTTTTTACGATCATTCCTCTCTCAACTGCCTTATTAAGAGAAAGTCCGAAAGTTAGGGGTAGCGCAAACACAAACGCGCACGGGCATGCAATTAAAACAAATGCCATAACCCTGCTCAATGACACTGATGGCCCAAGAAGTGTTGAGATAATTACGAAAGAAATTAGAGCAGTTACGCCTACTGACAGAGTGAAAAAAGTCGCGAACCGGTCACTATAAGCGGAATTGTTGATTTTACTTCTATAGTTTCTCTCGACCTGATCAAGCAACTTACCTATTCGTGTATTGTTGCCGGTATCTATGGTTTCAATTATAGCCTGGTCTGAATTTAGAATCGATCCTGCGTATACGGTGTCATGCTTGGAGAGGGTTTGAGGTATATTTTCCCCTGTTAAAACAGATAAATTCAAATCCGCTTTTTCTGATAGCAGTTTTCCATCTACAGGAATGCGTTCTCCGAAATTTAATTTTACTCTCTGACCGGCTTTGATGTTGTCCAACGGTTCCAGAAAAAACTGTTTATTCTTTTTATCCCAAACTAATATTTTATTCTGTGTAAATAAAGATTTGCCGGATAGTCCTTTGTTGGAAATTCTATCCTGAATTGATTTCAGAAAGTATCTGCTGGCCAGAAGTAAAAATATAAACGCTGTTACAGAATCAAAGTAGACCTGGTCATTCCCTTTGATGAAATTGTATGAGCTAAGAAGGAATCCGACCAGTATTACAAATACAATTGCTATATCTACGGTTACTCGTTTGGCTCTGAGTGAACTATACACGCTTTTATAGAAGGGGGAGGCACAGTATGTAATTACAGGCAGTGTCAAAAGCAGATTTAACAGACCGAATTGCTCCTCAAACACTCCCTCTGCGCCTGCATATATGGCTGCCGAAAGCAGCATTATGTTTCCCGCGCAAACAGCTGCTACCGAGATCCTTATTAATGACGTTCGGCTTTCTTTTTGCTTTAGCTCACGTGCGTCTTCATCAACCTTAATCGGGTGCGCTTTATAGCCAAATTTTCTCACCAGCTCAGGAAAACTGGAAAATACTTTGTCCCCGCTGAACTTAACAGAGGCAAGGTTTGTCGACATATCAAGAGATACGGAATCTATATACTCAGAATAATTCGGAATTTTTTCAATTAACCAAAGACAAGCTCCGCAGTGTATGCCTTCGATGTAAAAATTCATCTTCAGATTGTCTTCGGGGTAGGTATATTGGCTTGCGAAATTATCCTGATTCAAATATCCGTATTTTTCGCTGGATTCAGGGTCGATCGGGCGCCCGATTTTATCAATATTCTGCTCTTCCTTGATTTTATAGAAATTGTCCAGACCTAGAGTATTAAGAAGATCATAAACAGCACTGCATCCACTGCAGCAAAAATAGTTATTATTTGAAATAATGATATTAGACGAAGTAATTTTCTCCCCACAGTGCAGACAGTGAGCGGTTCCGGATAAACCTTCTGAGATTCCGTACGAAGAAGCCGTGGTATATTTCATTTTTGTATATATTAAACGAAATTATTAACAGCAACAAACATGCCATTCAGAAATTTAAGAAATATGGGAAGATACTTATTTTGATATGTGTAAGGTGTCAGATTATCCTGCAATTATTGCTCTTACAGGTGCTGATATGGTCCATAAATTTCATTTATAGCTGATAATTTTTACTGATTTTTAAGAAATGAGATAATAATTTTATTGAATTTGTCAGGTTTTTCGACAAATGGGAAATGATTGCCTCTTTTCTTCTTCTGAAACTATTTCTAATTTTGAAAGTGGTATTTGTCCGTTCATCCATTTGTATGATTGCCACGGATGAAGGCTAACTTTTCCTGTAATCAGGAGGTTTGGAACATATATTTTATGTAATAGATCACGGAAATCCTGGCTGATATTATTGAAATACAGCTTTGCCGCCGATTGTCTGGGTATATCCATGCATTGCAATACGAAGTTTTTTTGTTCTTAAGTGGCTAGCTTGGTTGTCATCCTGTCAACAATCTCGTTTAATAGTTTCTGAGAGTCTTCAGCAAAAATTTGTTTGTGAGCTCATGCAGAGTAGATGCTTCGTATAGAGCCCCGTAGTTTTTTTAGTCCATATGGTGTTAATAAGCAATGAAGCAGGCTCATCTATTATCACAAGTTTAGAAATCTTCTCAGTGTCGAATAAATCAATATATTCGTATACCAATGAAGCTCCAAGTAAATGTGCCATGATAATTGCCTTGTCTAGATCTAGAAATACCAAGAAATCGTCGAGGTTTTTCCGAATCTTGAAACTCTATAACCATAGTTAACTTTTTCAGATTACCCTTGGCCTCTCTTGTCTAAAGAGATAACTTTGTATTTTTTCAACTAATCTATTTGATTTTTGAATAGATCGGCGGAAAAGCCTGCTCCTGGCAGCATGATAATGGTTTTCCCACGCCTGCCTCTAAATAATGAAGCTCTACATTGTCGTTTGTTGTGAAATACTTAGAAACCACTTTACTCATTATCT
>CBDUCG010000055.1:0-12451 GCA_965365595.1 uncultured bacterium | reverse complement strand
CGGTCATGGAGCTCTTAAATGATGTATCGAGGTTTGATCCTAATGAAGAAAACGATATTCCTGTGCTAAGGGAGTCTATTGAAGCGATGTTGAGGCTCCTTTATCCCATGGCGCCACATATATCTGAAGAGCTTTGGCACGAACTTGGATACGATGAGACGCTTGTAGACAAGGAGTGGATTAACTGGGACAAGAACCTTGTGGAGAGTGCGGCGATTAATATCGTTGTGCAGATAAACGGCAAAGTCAGAAGCCAGATCACTATGGATCCCGATTCCGATCAGGAACAGATGAAAGAAGCTGCGTTTTCAGATGAGAAAGTTCAGAGCTTCATTTCAGGCAAGGAACCCAAGAAAGTTATTGTAGTTCCAAAAAGACTGGTAAACATCGTTATATAGTTTGCGCCGATTTATCGGGCTCTGTTTTGAAATTTATCTCACCTGTGGTATGTTCAGTCCCTTTATCAGAATTTCCAATTCCCTGGAGGTGCCGTGTTCAATGGCGGACAATATCAAAACCACAATCAATGACTTTTTAAATAAAAAGGTAAAAGCTATTAAAGTAGATGCGCCTAAAACTGTTTCCCAGTTACTTGCTGAAATGGCAGATACAGGATTTCAGGGGAAGAGTCTTGGACGTGTTGTAGATGTATTTGAACAAATAATAAATGATGAAGAAGTCACCGTCCTTCTGGGATATACCGGCTCTCTATCAACAACGGGTCAGTGGAAAATAATAAACTGGCTAATTGAAAACCGTTACATTGATATACTTGTTCCTACAGGTGCCAACATTTCAGAAGACATAATAGACGCTATGGGTTTTGATTACTGGCAGGGTTCACACACGGTTGACAACGAAGTGCTGTTTAGAGAAGGTCTCAACCGCTACTATGACGTATACGGAAAAGAAACGGACTATCTCGTAATGACTGAGTTGCTTGCAGAGTTCATACAAACACTAAACGAAAATTATAATTATTCTTCAAGAGAGTTACTTCTTGAATGCGGAAAATGGTTAGCTCAAAAAAATATCCCTAGCATCGTTGCAAAGGCAGCCGAACATGGTGTTCCGGTGTTCTGTCCTGCAATTGCCGACAGCCCATATGGGGATGCAGCTCTTATTGCCAAGAGTCAGGGGTTTGATCTCACTATAGATGCTATTAAGGATTATGTTGAGTTCATGACATTGGGTGAAACAGTAAAAGACACTGCAGTTATATATATAGGTGGTGGAGTACCGAAAGACTTCATCCAGCTTTTTGCTGTAACAGGCGATCTTCTTTATGAAGACCGTAATGTGCCCAATAGAGATTCAGGATTAAACAGAAAGGGAACAGGGGAAGCCGAAACCTATTATCCTCATAAGTACGCGATACAAATTACAACCGACTCGCCGCAGTGGGGAGGGCTCTCAGGATGCACTTTTGAAGAAGCTGTTTCCTGGGGCAAGGAAGACCCCGAAGGTAGCCTTGTGCAATGCTACTGCGACGCCACAATTGCTCTTCCGCTTGTTTCTCACGCCCTGGCAGAAAGAATCGGTACAAAAAGAAAAGGCCGGGATTTCTCCGGAGTACTCTAGTTTGAATTAGTTAATGAAGCCAGTTCTCTGGCCGCTGATTCCGGATTTGAAGATCCGAACACGCTTGTAATTACAGCTATCCCGTCAACACCTGTTTTCAGAATGGGTTTTACGTTGTCTTTCGTAATTCCGCCGATTGCGAATATCGGAATGTTTATTAATTTTACGGCCTGATTTAGTATCTCTATTGATGTTGGCTCTCGGTCTGGTTTTGTGGGTGTGTTATAGGGCGTTCCGAAAGCAACATAATCAGCACCGCTTCTTACGGCATTAATTCCTCTTTCGATCTGGTTGTAGCAGGAAACACCGATTATCGCCTCGCTGCCTAAGAGAGTTCTTGACTGTTCAATTGATGCATCTTCACCGCCAAGATGAACCCCGTCAGCGCCAATTTCTTTTGCAAGTTCAGGAGAATCGTTAATTATAAGCGGTACGCCATATCTTTTTGTGACATTTATAATGGCTTTCCCTAGGTTAACTACTACATCATCAGGAGTCTCTTTTTCCCTTAACTGAACAATCCGCGCACCGCCTTTGATTGCCATTTCGATAGTTTCTACAAAACTATCGCGTTTTATAAGTTTCTTGTCTGTAATAACATAAAGCCCGTTTAACATTTTTCTCATGGATTAAAAATAAGTTTGGAATATCTATTTACCGATATTTGCGAAGATAGCGTCTTTAACGACATCATAGTCGGCCGGAAGCTCAATTGGTGTATTGGCATATTTAGAAAATACGCCTTCAAGCTCTTTTTTGTGGTAGCCGATTTTAAATTCTACAAACTTGAGCCCGTGCGCGGTTGAAATAACCACAATAGTGTCATCGGGCTTAAATATGTTTTTCTCTTTTAATTTTAAAAACGCTGCCAGAGCAACACCTGTATGGGGGCAATTAAAAGTCCCCGTTTTATCAACCTGAGCTGCCGCATTGGCGAGTTCTTCTTCGCTTGCCTGCTCTACAATCCCATCAAATTCTTTCAAAGTTCTGATAGCTTTATTCACGCTTACCGGATTTCCAATCTGAATCGCGTTAGCAAGTGTTTTTTTAGCCTTTACTGGATGAAACTCCTTAAAGTTGTTCTGATAACTCAAATAAAGAGGATTTGCATGTTCCGCCTGAGCACACACAAGCCTTGGTAATTTGTCTATTAATCCCAGATCTCTCATCATTAAAAACCCTTTTCCAAGAGCTGAAATATTTCCCAGATTTCCACCCGGTATAATAATCCAATCCGGCACTTCCCAGTCAAACTGCTGACATAATTCTACACTTATCGTTTTTTGTCCCTCAATGCGAAGGGAATTTATTGAATTTGCGAGATAAATATTGTTCTGCGTGCATACCTTCTGCACCATTTCCATGCAACCGTCAAAATCCGTATCCAGTGAAAGTACGAGCGCGCCGTTTGAAATCGGCTGTACCAACTGGGCAACAGATACTTTGTCTTTGGGAAGAAAAACAATTGCTGGTATGCCCGCCGAAGCGCAGTATGCTGCAAGCGCTGCAGATGTGTCGCCAGTAGAAGCGCAGGCAACCGCAGGTACATCTTTTCCATCAGCAATCATCTGTTTTACTACTGAAACAAGCACTGTCATTCCCAGATCCTTAAATGAGCCCGTATGACTATTCCCGCACATTTTTATCCAAAGATCTTCTTGCCCAATTTGCTTGCCGAATCTTTCAGCCCAGAAAAGATTGGTAGCACCTTCATACATGGAAACAATATTTTGATCTTCTACATAAGGGCACACCCATTCTTTCTTGCCCCATATTGCGCTTCCATATGGCCAAAGCTGTCTGCGGTATCTGTCATCAAATATGGACTTCCACTCATCGGCTGAAGTTTTTTTGAGTACTTCCAGATCATGGGTAACTTCCAGAAGATTATTACATTTTTTGCATCTGTAGATTATTTCATCTAAGGGATAAGTTTCGCCGCACTCTTGGTTGATGCAGCTAAACCAAGCTTTATATTCACTCATACCTAAACAAAATACATCTTCGGAATTTGACTGTCAAACATTTGAACTTTTATATTATTTATTATTTTGTGATAGTAGTGGATTCTGTGCCAAAATCCCCAATTTTTAGGCGGATATAATATTAACGATGAGTGCTTAATTATTAAAGAAACTTTTAATGATTGCGCTCTAAGTTACTAAAATCTGGGAATATTAAGTCCTTAGAGAGGTTGACAGAAATTGTACATTTTGGTAATCTGAGCTTATTGGATGGAGAACAAACGAGTACGTCTTTTAATTCGCGGTAAAGTTCAGGGAGTTTTTTTCAGAGCTTCTACCAAAGATAAAGCTAAACAGCTTGGACTCAAAGGATTTGTTAGGAATAGACAAGACGGCGCTGTAGAAGTTATAGCGGAAGGGCATGAAAAAGAGTTAACAAAACTCATAGATTGGTGTCAGACAGGACCTGATCAGGCTCATGTAGATTTTGTCGAACAGGATTGGCAGCCTTACATTTCTGAATTTGAAGATTTCACGATCAATTAATAAAATAGGGAGTTAAAATAACTGATGATTATAAAATGCATACCCGGAGGAATATTTCTAACCAACTGTTACATTGTAGGCGACGAAGAAACAAACGAAGGTATTTTAATCGACCCAGGCGAGCAGATGGACGAAATATTATCTGAAGTTAGGAATTCGGGTTTGAAAATTACAAAAATTGTAAATACTCATACCCATATCGACCACGTAGCCGGTGTACAGCAAGCCAAAGAAGAGCTTAAAGTGCCATTTTACTTACATCCGGAGGATGAGCCTGTACTTCAGGTCTTACCGGAAGCAGCAGCACGGTACCCTCAGTTTGGAAATGTCAGAGTTCCCGAAATAGATGTGTTCATTGAAGAAGGGGACGAGATTGAGATCGGTAATCTCAAGGCCAAGGTTTTACACACTCCAGGACATACATGGGGAAGCGTATGTTTTGTTATTGAAGACCATATTATATCGGGAGATACATTGTTTGCGGGAAGCGTTGGTAGGGTGGATCTGACAGGAGGAACCTCTATGCGTGAACTTGTAGGCTCCATCAAGACAAAACTGATGACATTTCCTGATGACTACAATGTATATCCCGGACACGGACCCTTTACAACAATAGGCATAGAAAGAAGATCAAACCCATTCATTACAGGTGATCTGGCTATATTGTAAAATGGAAAAGACAATAATCAGAGTAGTTTTAGTAATCGCCATTGTTTGCCTTTCTCTTTATCTTTTCGCCAGAGAAATGACACAAGTCTATGCTCTTAATCAGGAGAATGAGAAAGTAATAACAGAATCCCTCAAATTAGAAAAAGCTAATGAAGTATTGATAAAGAAAATAGAACTGATTCAATCAGATGACGCTTATATGGAAAAAGTAATAAGACAAGAATTGGGGATGATAAAAAAAGGTGAAAAAGTCTACAGATTTCAAGAGTAAAATTAAATTCTCAAACTATATCCTGGGCAAAGTTTTTGTTGTTGTGCTTTCCATTTTGGTTCTAGCCCTTATTTACAGGAATAGTTTTCAGAATATTAATGCATACTCTATCCTTGCGGGTCTTCTTTTGATTTCTTCTCTCGGCTATAAGTCTACAAACTACCTATCCTCCTCAACAAAAAATTTATCTCTGATTGATCAACTCGAATTTGCGCTATTATTCACACTGGTATTTGAAATAATTCTAGAAATATCGGGGAACAGTTTATTTCCTCTCTCATTCGTACTTTTACCTATAATCGTTCTTGGTTTAGGTTGGCATGCCGCGGGCCTCTCTTTTGTAATAATTTCTGTCCTTCAGATAATCAAATTCCAAAGTCCTTTGCTTGCTTATCAAATAGTCATACTGCTTATTTCAACATTAATATTGGGATATTTGCTAAAGGGAAACAAGATAGTATGGGGATCAAATCTATTCAAAAAAAATACTGATAAAAACCTGGCTGTTCAGAGTACGTTATCTGCTAATATTGACGATGACAAAGAGGATTCGGATAACATAAAAGCGTTAAGGGCTGATATAAACAAAACACTTGAGATTTTGAGCAATCTTATCCCAAGTCACAGCATAGTGTTTTACATGAAGATGGACGACGGTCTTTATGCAATAACGGATTATATATCCGAAAATCAAGATTCTATCGACAAAGGGCAGCGTGTCAGTTTCAGGAGCGGATATCTAGGCTGGGTTTTAAAGACTAAAACGCCGGTTCTGATTACCAGTATAAAAAATGTGAGACAGAATCTGATATATTATACAAAAGATATTCCTGTAAGGTCTCTATATGCTGCTCCTCTTTTGATGAAGCTTGAAAAAAATGTTCCCGAAAGTAAAAGAGATGTTGTCGGAATTCTGATTATAGACAGTATGGATAAAAATGTTTTCGGGGATAAAGAGAAGCTGATCGTTTCGTTAATCTCAGGCAGAATTGGAGAAATAATAGACAGATTCCAGCTCTCAGAGCAGGCTAAGCTGAGTACTCAGGAGCTCAATTCCTTCTATGAATTCAGTCAAAAACTCAACTCCACAGACAGCGTGGACGCAGTGATGGATCATATTTTGGATACACTGGGTAACTCAATTGAAGCCGACTTTGTCGGGATATCGGGATTTAATGATGAAGAAAGTGTCTCTACTCTAACAAGAATCAGTTATAAAGATAAAAGCCATCTTGAGGGTAATGAAATTCCCTACACAGATACATTGACCTGGCTTGTACACGAAGGAAAGAATTATTTTAATACGGATAATTTATCGGCCAGAACAAAATATAAAAGCATATTTGGTAAAGAGATAGATTTTGCTCTTGGAGTAAAAAATATAAAGTCGGTTTTAATTTATCCCATCGTAGAAAAAATACCACAAGAGCAGGATCAGGATGCCCCTATTTTCGGCTCTGTAGTGCTCGCTCGTAATGATAGGCTCCCATTTGTTGAAAGTGAAATCGGGCTTGCTAGAATTGTCTGCTCAGAAGCAGCAAAATTTATAAAGACGTCATTGAGCCATCAAAAAGTCAGGGAGCTTTCACTAAGAGACGGTCTCACCGGTATATATAACTACAGGCACTTTCAGGAGATGCTTGACTATACTGTTGCCCATTCAGATAGATATGATGAAAAAGCGTCGCTTATTTTGATAGATGTGGATAATTTAAAGGAAGTTAATGATAGTTACGGTCATCAGGCCGGGGACAGCGTTTTGTCATTTGTCGGGAAAGTTTTAGTGGAATCTCTTAGGAAGATAGATGTTCAGGCACGTTACGGTGGTGATGAGTTTGCCGTGATTCTTCCCAATACCAATAAACGGGGTTCTCTTGTAGTGGCTCAGAAAATAAAAAGCAGTATTAAGAATATGCCTTTTAAGTTTAAGGGCGACGAGATTAATATTACACTCAGCATCGGGATATCTACTTATCCTGACAATGCACCTGACGGCGAGATCCTCACAGAAAAAGCCGATAGGGCTTTATATGAATCAAAGAATCAGGGTAAAGATAAAGTAGTCCATTATCAAGACATAAGTCTTCAGGAGCTTGGAACTTAATACATTTAATTAACCGCAGTTAATAAACTCCCTTTCCAAAGTCAGTATTTGAATTACACTTGAACTTAATGCCCGGTAAAAATGAAAATAGAGTAGATCCCAGAGTGTTCTTCTCCGGTCTGAAATCTCATCCAAGCAAGGGTTTGGGGCAGAACTTCATTAAGGATTATAGAGTAATAGACCGCATTGTAGAAGTCTCCGGTCTTTCATCGGATGATGAAGTAATAGAAATCGGACCCGGGCTAGGAGCCTTAACTTTTTCTTTGGCAAATAAAGCAGGAAGAGTTGTCGCTGTTGAGAAAGATAAAAAACTTGCGGATCATCTTGGGGCGTTGTTTTCTGACTATCCTAATGTTGAATTTATATTGCAAGATGCCTTGAAAACAGATTACAGCAAGATTTATAGAGGAAAGAAGCTGAAAGTTATCGCAAACCTTCCCTATAGCGTATCGTCACCACTGCTGTTTAAATTGCTTGAAGCCCGTAAACATATTTCGTCAATGGTTCTCATGCTCCAACTTGAAGTTGGTGAAAGAATAACGGCCTCTCCAGGAGGGAAAACTTACGGATCTATCTCAGTTATACTGCAAACTTATTTGGATATAACCAGAGAGTTTAAGGTGTCTCCAGAATCCTTCTGGCCCAGACCCAAAGTCGATTCAGTAGTATTGAAGCTCTCGCCTCTTAAAACTCCCCGTGTTAATGTTCCTGACGAAAAGCTATTTGAAAGGGTAGTCAGAGCGGCCTTTTCTTCCAGAAGAAAAATGATAGGGAATTCGCTTCAATCGATTATGTCAAAAGAAACGGCTTCAAAGGCACTTGAGCTTGCGGGAGTAGATAACAAAAGAAGGGCTGAAACTTTAACAATCGAGGAATTCGGGCTATTGGCTGAAAAGGTTTCATTGCAAACAGACTAGATATGACAATTTAATACGAAGCAATACGGTATTTCTATTCCGAAGACACTACAAGAAGCGTATTTCCGGCTTCAACTGCGTCCCCTTCACTTACCATTACTTCAGTTACCTTTCCTTCGATCGGGGATTTGAGTTCACTTTCCATTTTCATAGCTTCAACTACTACGACACCTTCATCGACAGCGACTTCATCTCCAACATCTTTCAGAAGTTTAACCACGCGGCTTGGCATAGGAGATTTGATTTCCTGAACTCCTGAAAGCAAATGAGAAGATTTTCTTTGATCCCTTTCAGATATTGCTTCGAACTCATATAAGTTGCCATCCATGAAAACCTGGACACTTTTGCCGTTTTTCAATACTCCTATAGCAAGTGATTTGTCTTCAAGAATTATGGAGTAAAGGTTGGTATCTATCTTTTCAAACTCAACAGGGAATTCTTTTTCATTAATATTAACAATTGTCTGATCCTTATCCTGATCTATTTCCACGGAAAAGACCTGATCCTTGATCTTAAATGTATATGTCATATAATAGAACCCCCTGAAAGAGCGGCTTTTCTTCCGAGCACTTTCCAGTTGGATTGAGGAGCTTTGCCGCCTGTCTCTGCAGTTTCTTCCACATCATTAACCGCAAGCGCCGCAGCTATTACGGCGGGTTCGATATCAACTTCTTCCGCAGTCAGCAATTCAGGATGTTTATCTATAAATCCTGTATCCAGCTTCCCCGATCTGAAATCCTCATTATTCATTACACGAATCAGGAAGCCAATATTGGTTTTAACTCCGAGAACAACATATTCTCTGAGCGCCGATGCCATTTTATCAATTGCGGCCTCTCGGGATTCAGACCAAGTTACGAGTTTTGACAACATCGGATCATAAAATGAAGTGACTTCATATCCGCTGTATATTGAGGAATCGTCTCTTATGCCGGGTCCTGTCGGGGCTTTTACATAATGCAGGTGTCCCGGTGAAGGCATAAAATTGGTTTCAGGATCTTCAGCGTAAACCCTGCACTCAACAGCCCAACCATTGATTGACAAATCTTTTTGCCTAAACGGTAGTTTGTTTCCTTCTGCAATGCGAACCATCCACTTTACTATATCAATGCCAGTTATCATCTCTGTTACCGGGTGCTCAACCTGAACGCGGGTGTTCATCTCCAGAAAATAAAAATTTTCTTTCTGGTCCATTATAAACTCAACAGTCCCGGCCCCGCTGTAATCAACTGCTTTGGCAATCCTTACCGCAACCTCACCCATTTTTTTTCTGGTACGCGCACTAATTGCCGGAGAAGGGGCTTCTTCAATTACTTTTTGATGTCGTCTCTGAATTGAACATTCACGTTCAAACAAATATAGAGTATTTCCATGATTGTCGGCAAGAATCTGAATCTCAACGTGTCTCGGCTCTTCTACAAATTTTTCGACGAATACGGAATCATCGCCAAAAGACGAACGGGCCTCACTTCTCGCCATACGAAGCGAGCTTTCAAAATCTTCTTTATTTCTTACAAGCCTCATACCTTTACCGCCGCCGCCAGCAGAAGCTTTAATCATTACTGGGTAGCCAATTTTGTCTGCAACTCCAGATGCTTCAACATCGGTGACAGCGCCATCTGAACCCGGGACCAATGGTACTTTTGCATCCTGAGCTATTTTCCTTGCAGTGATTTTATCACCCATCAAACGAATGGCTTCAGCGGATGGGCCGATAAATACGATCTTTTCTTTTTCGCATCTCTTTGCGAACTTTTCATTCTCGGAAAGAAATCCGAAACCGGGGTGAATGGCCCGAGCGCCCGACTTTTTGGCAACTTGTATTATTTTATCTATTACAAGATAGCTTTCATTTGGCGATGCTCCACCTATATGATAGGCCTCGTCAGCAAGAGCTACATGCAAGGATCTGCGGTCGGCATCGGAATAGACAGCAACAGTTTTTGCTCCCAATTCCTTACATGCCCTGATTATTCTTACCGCTATTTCCCCTCTATTTGCTATTAATATTTTATTAAACATGCAGTATTTCCTTTGTTTTAAAGTGGAATATTTCCGTGCTTTTTGGGAGGTAGAGTCTGTCTTTTCCCGTCAAGCATTTCAAATGCCGCAATAACCCTAGGTCTAGTATCTTCAGGTTTTATAACCTCATCAACAAAACCCAATTCCGCAGCTTTATATGGATTGGCAAAGTTCTCCTTGTATTCTTCAATCAATCTTGCTCTTTCCCCTTCCGGGTCATCAGCTTGAGCTATCTGGCCTCTGGAAATGATATTTACGGCGCCGTCGGATCCCATGACCGCAATCTCGGCCGTTGGATAAGCAAGCGTCATATCACCTCTTATATGCCTTGAATTCATTACATCATAAGCACCGCCGTATGCTTTTCTCGTTATAACGGTAACTCTAGGAACTGTTGCTTCGGCATAAGCGTATAACAATTTTGCTCCGTGTTTGATAATTCCTCCCCACTCCTGAGAGGTGCCGGGTAAGAATCCGGGCACATCTTCAAATGTTAAAATCGGAATATTAAAACAGTCGCAAAATCTAACAAACCGGCCACCCTTGATCGATGCGTCAATGTCGAGACAACCGGCGAGCATGTTGGGCTGATTTCCTACAATGCCGACTACACGCCCTGCCAGCCTGGCAAAGCCAATAATAATATTTTTAGCGTAGTGCTCCTGGACTTCGAAAAAATAACCCTCATCCACCACTGCCGATACAACTTCTTTCATATCATATGGCTTATTGGGGTTTTCGGGGACTATTGACCGGAGCCCCATATCGCGTCTGTCAGATGGGTCATCAGTCGTGATTTTCGGTGGGTCTTCCATGTTATTGGAAGGAAGGAAGCTTAGCAGTTCTTTTATTAGTAGTATGGATTCTTTGTCGTCTTCTGCGGCGAAGTGTGCGACACCGCTTCTGGAGTTATGAACCATTGCTCCGCCTAAATCTTCAGAATTAACTTCTTCGTGTGTTACGGCCTTAATTACATCTGGGCCGGTTATGAACATATAGCTGGTGTCTTTAACCATTATAGTGAAGTCTGTGATCGCGGGAGAATATACAGCCCCTCCCGCACACGGACCCATGATTGAGGAAATTTGAGGCACAACGCCTGAAGCCAGTACATTTCTTGAGAAAATCTCCGCATATCCGGCGAGGCTCTCAACGCCTTCCTGAATTCTAGCACCGCCCGAGTCGCTCAGTCCGACAACAGGGGCACCAACCTGCATGGCAAGGTCCATTATCTTACAAATCTTTCGTCCGTGCTCCATTCCGAGCGATCCGCCGAAGACTGTAAAATCCTGCGCGTAGACAAATACCTGGCGGCCTTCAACTTTTCCGTATCCGGTTACAACGCCATCACCAAGAAACTTTTTATCACCCATTCCAAAATCGTTGCATCTATGCACAACGAATTTATCTAATTCTATAAAGGTGTTTTTATCAAGAAGTAATTCAATTCTTTCTCTTGCTGTTAGTTTGCCGTTGTCATGCTGTTTTTTTATACGGGATTCCCCGCCGCCCGACTCGGCTTCTTTTTCTTTTTGTTCCAGTATTTCTATTTTTTCCTTCATACTCAGCTCCTTTGAAGGTCTTTAAGAGTCCAAAACTTTACTCAGAAATTCCATAGTTGGCAAGTCCTGAGCCATAGCTAACTGGCTTACAAAACTCCGGTTTTTCAATTGTCCATCGATTTGTAATTGGCGGTTATGTACCAGTTAATTCCTGCCAGATTTTTTGTACTTGAATATTGGTTTCATCGGGACTTCCGGAATTATCTATTACATAATCAGCAAACTGAACTTTCTCCTCCGCAGGCATCTGAGAATTTATTCTCGACATCGCTTCCTCGATTGAAAAACCATCTCTGTCGGCAAGCCTTTCAATTTGAGATCTTTTGTCAGATATTACAACTATTAGTTTTTCGATAAGATCTTTAAGCCTGCCTTTTTCTACTATCAATGCCGCCTCGATAATGGTTAATTCAACGTTCTGATTGCTGTACTCCGCAACTTTCTCTCTAACGATAGCCATTATCCTGGGGTGAGTGATATTGTTCAGGATTTCTCTTTTATCTTTATCATTAAAAATAATATCTCCGAGTTTTTTTCTGTTTATTGTTTTGTCCGGATTCAATATTTCATCTCCGAATTTCCCTACTATTTCATTCCAGGCAGGCTGATTTGGCAGAACTATCTTCTTGGCGATATCGTCGACATCGATGACTCTTGCCCCGAGTTTTTCAAACATAGCTCCAACGATGCTTTTACCGCTGGCTATATTTCCGGTTAGTCCCAATACCTTCATGGGGTAATTGTAATTAGGCAACTCGTTGGTTTCAATGTTTGTGCTTTGCATATTGATTAAATATAGATTTTGGTATACTAGA
>CBDUCG010000054.1:0-12472 GCA_965365595.1 uncultured bacterium | reverse complement strand
AACAAGCTCATGGTAAATCCGATTCCGCAAAGTATTGAAGTTCCATAGAGCAGCTTCCAGTTCAGGTCATCCGGCAGTTTTGCCAAGCCCAGTTTAACAGCGGCAAACGAGAATCCAAATACCCCGATCTGTTTTCCTAAAATAAGACCCAGCGCAATACCGATCGGGATTGGCTCCAGTAATTTTCCAAGAGACATCCCCTCAAGCGATACCCCAGCATTGGCAAACGCAAAAATCGGCATAATGCCAAAGGCAATCCACGGATGTAGTGAGTGCTCCATTTCTCTAAGTGGGCAGGGTTCGTCTTCATTTGTTCTAAGGGGTATGGCAAATGCAAGCACTACTCCCGCAAGAGTTGCATGGACACCGGATTTTAATACACATATCCAAAGGATTACTCCAACAACTACATATGCCGCTATTCTTTTTACCCCGAAAAAATTCATTGCAAATAATGAGGCAATGGCGATTGCTGAGAATATTAAAGATGTGACAGAGAGGTCGCCTGAGTAGAAAATTGCTATTATTACTATAGCGCCCAAATCATCTATGATAGCCAGTGTTAGAAGAAAGAGTTTTAATGAAAGCGGCACCCGGGAGCCTAAAAGCGCGAGTATTCCCAATGCGAAAGCAATATCAGTTGCAGCGGGAATGGCCCAACCGCTTAATGATGATGAATTAGAGAGGTTGAAAATAACATATATAAGTGCCGGTATTACCATTCCGCCTATGGCAGCAAACCCTGGAAGAGCTACTTGAGACAAGCTTGATAGCTGGCCGTCTAGTATTTCCCTTTTTACTTCTAGGCCAATTAATAGAAAGAATATGGCCATAAGACCGTCATTAATCCATAAAAGCAGAGGTTTTGCTAATTGAAGAGCACCTATCCGAACTTCGACAGGAGTTTCCAAAAAAAGGTCGTAAAGCCAAGACAAAGGAGAATTGTTAATAATCAGGGCAAGCACTGCGGCACCGACTAAAATAATTCCGCTTGCTGATTCGAGTTTGAGAAATTCTCTGATAGCTTCCAGTGCGCGAATAGGCTTAACGCTCATCTAGTTAGATTAACCCTCCTGAAGTTGAAAAAATTATACGCTAAAGGTCTTTATTATCAAAACATTAATTATCTTAGGAGAATATGCATTGACTTCTTTGAACGGAATAAAAGACCGAATTTGTTCAAATTTGAAAATGCTAAGGATTTATCGCTTCTACATATAAGCTCTCGTCAGCTCTTTCTTCAAGGTCCAAAGTTCCTGCATCTGGTATAGTTGTTTTTCCTGGTTCCAAAACCTTGGATTTGCAGATCCGGCGGATTCGAGGAGCCTGCAAAGAGATTTCTCGTCATACATCCACTTATGATGTCTATCGCCTAATATCAAAAACCTAAGCTTGTCCAACAGGGTCTTTTTATTTTCTATGCATAGTAGTGTGTTTCCCATAAAGTTGTCCTCATTATTATCAACTAGATAATTATCAATATGAAATTTAAATCCGGAACAGAAACCGTCAGAATTCCACCAGACATCAATACCCGACGGGCTCTTTAAAAAATGCTTTAGCCTCGTCTCTGTCAAGATGTTACAGCATGTGGCCTGATATAAAGGACTTCAACCGAGTTGTCTTTATGAGTTATGTGCTTGGGGGCATCCGCCCATACTATGTTCGTATTTTTAGCAAATTTTATAAATTCCATCTGGTTTTGTGACAAAAGTCCTAGTGAGCCAGCCATCTTGTCAAGAAGAGGGACTTTGGATAGCATCAAGGCCATAGAATTATTGTAGTTTTCCAAGTTCTCTGTTAGAGATTATCCGCAGCCAATATTTATTCGAATTGTCATTCATTCTCTCAAAATTTATTCCAATATGGCTCTATATTCAATTAAATCTTGAATCATTATATACTTCAAATTTCTAAATGCATAGCTATGAATCAAAAACCTGCTTTGTAGATAAATCCAAGTTGTGTTAATATCCATATTCATATCAATTTGATCGGAGTTCAGCTTTGGAATTAGGCTATTTTACGATGCCTCTACACCCTGCGGGTAGAGATCTTTCAGAAACACTTCAAGAAGACCTTGAACAAATAGTGCTTCTCGATGAATTAGGTTTTAAAGAAGCATGGATTGGAGAGCACTTCACCGCAGGATGGGAAAATATCGCAGCTCCCGATTTGTTTATAGCCAATGCAATTCCTATTACAAAAAATATCGTTTTGGGCACAGGTGTTTCATGTCTACCGGATCATGATCCGTTCATTTTGGCACACAGGATTGCAGTTCTGGACAACTTGGCAAAAGGCAGGTTTCAGTGGGGAGTAGGGGCTGGAAGTTTTATCGGAGACTTTGAAGTTTTTGATATAGATCCGAGATCAGGTGAGCAGAGGGATCTGACAAATGATGCCCTTGGCTTCATTCTGAATCTTTGGAACGATCCAAAACCCGGCAAGTACAGCAACAGCAGGTGGAGCTTTACAGTGCCCAAGCCGCAGGATGATGTTGGCCTTGGAGTACATACAAAACCGTATCAAAAACCTCATCCTCCTATCGCAGTTGCAGGTATTACCGAGAGTTCCGGCACATTGAAAGTGGCAGGTGAAAACGGGTGGATTCCTATGAGCATTAACTTTGTAACCCCAAATATCTTGAAAACACATTGGGATTCGGTCGAAAAAGGCGCACTTAAGACCGGCAAAAGCCCTGACCGCTCAAAATGGAGAATTGCGCGTGACATTTTTGTTGCAGAAACAACTGAAGAAGCCAGAAGACTGGTCAAGGAAGGCACATTGGCCCGCGACTTCGCCGATTACTTCTTTAAAATGGTGCCGAAAATCAGGGGCAATCTCAACATCTTCAAATCTGACAAATCGATGCCCGATTCCGATGTTACAATTGATTATATGATCGACAATTTGTGGATTGTGGGTAGTCCTGATGATGTTGCAGCTCAAATTCAGAAGCTTTATAGTTCCGTTGGTGGATTCGGAGTATTGCTTGTTATGGGGCACGAGTGGGAACCTAAAGACCATTGGACCCGATCTATGGAGTTGTTATCAAAAGAGGTTATGCCGAAGTTGAAGTTCTAAATCTTAATTATTAATATTCTTATTCTTCAGGTTCGATAATAGTTGGAGTACTCTCTTCTTTAATATGAGCGGAGCTGACAACCTTATTAATTCCGTTAGATTTAACAACAGACAATCCATTCATATTTAAAATTACATTAAAGAACTTTAAAAAATCTGTTTTTTTCATACCACCTTCTGGAGTGATTATATTTACTTCCTGAGGCTTTACCGATTCGTCTAAAATATATGTCTCACTGTTTATGTCACTTGCTGTATGTATCAATTCAATCAAATCCATATCGCTTTTCAGTTGCACAATCCCGTCATCCGGCGAAGCGGGTTTTTCAGTATCAGAGATTACCTTATTAGTTAGAACCGAAATAAATGCCAGTTGGGTGATAACCAGAATTGTTAGTATATGAATAATTTTTATTTCAAACAGGTGAGTTTTCATATGCTGGAAAGTCCTGATTTGTGACAATCCTAACATATGCCAGAAAAAATCCTATCAGAATTTAATATTCAACATTTGATTTGAACTGTTTGACTCTCTCAGCTCTGAAATTCTTTCTTTCCTCTGCTTTTTTCCAAAGCCTCTTTTCCTCAGGTGTTTCCGGATCAAAATTGGGGACCGGTTTGGCTTTTCCGTTTTTATCAAGATGAACAAAACTTAAGAAAGCGGTGCAAGTATGACGCTGATCGCCGGTCATTACATTTTCGGAAAGAACTTTTATCCCTACTTCGAGCGAGCTTTGACCTACATAAGTTATACCGGCTTCAAAGGTAATAATGTCTCCAATTTTAATTGGGGAATAAAAGTACAGGTCATCGAGTGATCCTGTGATCATTACGCCCTTAACATATTTCATGGCTAGAATGGAAGCAGCCTGACAAATGTCCCTGATCAGTTTGGCTACTGCCATGAAGTCGCCGTGGAAAGTGTCTTCGGGTAAAACGATCTTATTGGTTTCGAGCCTTTCTCTTACAATCTCGGTTTCATCAATGGCATTTCTAGCTTGGCTGTCTCTCTTTGCAACCTGAGCCAGGCGCTCCTCTTTCCTTTTTTTCGCCTCCATAAAAACTGCCATCTCGTCCCCGTCCGCAGGAGTTATCTTTTCCTTAATTTCGCGCGGCTTACCTTCTTCATCAACTGCCACAAATGCAAGATGTGAAGATGTGGTAAGTTTTTTATCTCCAGTTTCAGGATTCTCAGAGAATGCTTCAACCCCTATTTCCATTGAACTTGAACCGATATACTCGACCCAGCTTACCATTGTTACAATATCTCCGACCATAACCGGGTTGATAAAGTCTATACTGTCTGTTGCGCCTAATACGGTGATTCCCTTCGAGATTAGTGCTGAATTAATGGTTGCTGTCTGCATTATCCAGTCCATTAATCTACCCCCGCTGAGCCTGTTATGAACGCTTGCGTGTTCGGGGAAAACGAAAGAGATTGTTTGACGTTTTGTTTCAGCTATTGATGGCATAAGATCTTCCTTAGTTTAAATTATCGTCTGTAGTAATTTCATCCTGTTTGTCAAAGTGTACATCCATTTGAGGAAATGGTATTGAAATTTCATTTTTATCAAACTCAAGTTTAATTTTTTCAGTAAGATCAAAATATACATCCCAATAGTTTGATGTTGCAACCCAAGGACGCACATAGAAATTAACACTGCTGTCGGCAAGTTCCCCAACTGCTATTACATGCTCGGGATCTTTTAATATCCTGTTATCTGCATTGAGAGTATCCTCTATTATCCCTTTTGCTCTTACAATATCGTCTTCATATGAAATACCGAAAACCATGTCTATTCTTCTAGTGCCTGTAGCGGAATAATTAGTAATGACATCCGAGTATATTTTCCCGTTAGGGATAATGACCTGTTTGTTGTCGGGAGTCAGTAATGTCGAGCTGAAAATGTTAATTTCTTTAACTGTTCCTGACGTGCCGCCCGCTTCTACATAATCTCCTTGCTTAAACGGTCTAAATACAAGCAGCATGACACCGGCTGCGAAATTCTGCATCGAGTCTTTTAAAGAAAGAGCAACTGCCAGACCTGCAGCACCAATTAGTGCGATTAATGAGGTTGTGTTTATTCCCAACTGACTAAGCGCCGCAATAATTACAAACAGGTATAAGAGCCATCTGACAATGGCGGAAATGAAATTAACAAGTATCTCATCCATTTTGGCCGTTATTAGGAGCTTCTTTACAATTCCACCAATTATCGAGACTACAATGCGGCCGCCTATGAATATTAATAAGGCAAAACCGACTCTAATACCCCACGGGAGGAGGTACGCAGTAGTAAGACTTTCTATATTTATTGATTCAAGCATTATATTCACCGCCTATAATAGTTAAATTTATTTTACTGATTTTGAAAGAGCAAGCGCTTCATCTACCATTTCTCTCAATAAGTCTAGGCCTCCCTGCCAGAATTCCGGATCCTTTATATTCACACCTACACGTTCCAGAAGAATGTCGGGGGCATCACACCCACCTGAGGAAAGCAGTTCTATGTAACGCGGTACAAATGAGTTCCCTTCGTTTATATATTTACTGTAGAGTGAAAGTACAAGCAACTCGCCGAACGAATAAGCGTAGCAATAAAACGGTGAATGTATAAAGTGCGGAATGTACATCCACCAGTATTCGTAGTTATCAGTCATTTCGACTGATTTGCCGAACATCGCGCTGTTTGATTTGGCCCAAAGCTCGTTTATCTGTTCCGATGATAACTCTCCCTGGTTTCTTCTTGCATGGTGTAGTGATTCTTCAAATCTTGTAAGCACAACTTGCCTGAATACCGTAGCAAATATATCTTCAAGTTTTCCGCAAATAAGGGCAAGCTTAATTTTCGGGTTTTTCTCAGTTTCCATTAATTTATGGAATACCAAGATTTCGGCGAAAACACTAGCGGTTTCAGCCGTAGTGAGAGGAGTGTCAGAATGAAAATATCCCTGCTGTCTCGACAGGTACTGGTGTACCCCGTGGCCTAACTCGTGGGCGAGTGTCATAACGTCCCTCATCCTGCCCGTATAGTTGGTAAAGACATATGGGTGCGCGCTCGGTACGGTGCCGTGGCTAAATGCTCCTCCACGTTTACCGTCTCTAACCTCAGCATCGATCCAATTTTTGTCGAAAAACTTTTGGGCTATATTTGCCATTTTTGGTGAGAAGCTATGAAATGACTCAAGGATAATTGCTTTGCCCTTGCGGTAATTTATTATTTCAGTATCACCGTAAATAGGTGCGTAGCGGTCATAGTCATAAAACTTTTTTATTCCAAGGAGTTTTTTCTTAAGCCCATAGTAGGTGTCGACCATGTTATAGTTTCTTTCACATGAAGTCATTAGAGAGTCCAGTGTCGGTTTGTCTATTTCATTACTCAGGTTACGGGAGTCCATAGGGTCTTCAAATGACCTAAGTCTGTCGTTTAGCGAGTGGTCCTGAACAAGCGTATTGAATATAAATGTCAAAACATGAGCGTTATCTTTTAGACCGACTGTGAGGCTCTCAGCAGCAGCTTTTCTCTTTTTACGGTCCGGATCATAAAGCAGGGCAAGAACCTCTGTTTCAGAAAGAGACTTTTGTTTGCCGTCAAGCTTAATTTGAAACCTGACATTATTTAAAACTTCATCAAACAGGCGCTTAAAAGCGCGCGATCCAGTGTTGGCTTTTTCATCCAGTATTTTTTCTTCAGCTTCGCTCAGTCTGTGCGGTTTATATTTTCTTTCTTCCTCAAGGAAGTGTTTATATTGAGCCAGAGCTTTATTTCCAAGAAGTAAGTTAACTTTTTTATTGCTGACTTTGATCCACTCAAGCTCAAAGAACATTAAATGTTTCCTGGCTTCTGTAGATTTTTCCTGAATCATTTGAAGGAATGCGCCGTTTTCAGGGTTACCTGTATCTTCGGCAAAAACCAGATACGCGAATGAAAGAAGCTTCCCTATTTTCTCGGATATGTATTCCAACTCTTGTACGGCATTCTGGAGAACTCTGGGAGTTAGCTTTGTAGAGTTAATCTTTCCCCTGTACTTTTTTTCAAATTCTTCCGACTTTTTGAATAAATCATTAATATCTCTCTGTATTTTTTTATCTTTAAGTCCCGAATAGAGATCAGACAAGTCCCATCTTATCCCTTCAGCTCCAGATTTCTTTGCTCTTGCAGTTTTAGCCATTTAAATCCCCTGTAGTTTATTGAATCTGAACTATGTTAAGTTGATGTTAATGATGGTATGAAAATCGGTTAGATGTAAATCTATTGATCCAGAATTTCCCGAACTATTTTGTTTACAACTGAGCCATCTGCCTTGCCTTTTACTCTAGGCATTAACACCTTCATTACATTTCCAATATCTTTCATGCTCTCAGCATTAGTTTCCTCTATTGCTGATGTTACAACCGCTCTTATTTCATCCTCATTCATCTGTTGAGGCATGTACTTCATAAGTATTTCTATCTCAGCCTTTTCCTGATCCGCAGCGTCCGCTCTATTTACTTTTTCAAATTCCTTTACCGCTTCTCTTCGTTTCTTGATCTCTGCCCCAACGACACCGATTACGTCTTCATCTGAGAGTGTTTCTTTTTTATTGTCGATTTCCCTGTTTTTTAGCGCGGACTGAAGCATGCGCAGTACCGACAATTCAAGTGTGTTCTTATTTCTAAGCGCGTTTTTTAAATCTTCAGGTATTTGATCTTTTAATCCCATTTTATTCTCCAAGTTTTTAATTGTTCTTAGTTTAACTGGAACTGAGACTTAATACTTAATTTTTCAATCTTCAATAACATAGACATCTGGCAGATTGCGTCCTTCTTCAGCAAAATCAGTTCCGTAGCCAACTATAAAATTATCTTCAATTTCAAAACCGAAATAATCCGGATCTATATTCTTTTCTCTGTATTTATTCTTTTTAATCAAAGTGCATATTTTAAATGATTTAGGCTTACGGGAAAGAAAAATATCTCTGATGTATGTCAAAGTTCCTCCTGTGTCCAATAAATCATCCACCAATAGAACGTCCCTGTTATTAATTTGAGTTCCCAAATCCGTAACAAGTTCTAAGTCGTCCGGCGCCATTTTGTTCTTATAACTAGAGAGTCTTATAAAATCTATCTCTGTTTTGGTTTCAATACTGCGTATCAGGTCTGACAGAAAGACAAAGCTTCCTTTGAGTATCCCTACAACAAGAAGATTCTTGCCAGTGTAATCCTCTGTGATTTCCTCTCCAAGCTTTTGGACTTTATTGGCTATATCGGAGGACGCAATTAGAAGCTTAAACTTTCTTCCGTTAATTTCTTTGACCATTAATTTTAGTTTATATGATTATATTGAGCTGACAATTTTTTTAATATGACAGCTGTCTGCGAACCATGGCATTGACTTAAGTTCCTGATATTCTATATTTTTAGCGGTAAATTATGCTATTACCCAAAGGAGTTCGAGATTGAGTTTTAAAAGCCCTGAAGAGCAGCTCAAAATTATTAAACATGGAACGGCGGAAATAATTTCTGAAGAGGAACTGCTTAAAAAACTAAAAAAGTCAGCCGATAATAACAAACCCTTACGAATTAAAGCAGGGTTTGATCCGACAGCTCCCGATCTTCATGTCGGCCACTGTGTGTTATTGAAAAAGCTTAGAGAGTTTCAAAATCTTGGTCATAATGTGATGTTTCTGATTGGTGATTTTACGGCTATGATTGGCGATCCATCCGGAAGATCAGAGGCCCGGCCACCACTAACTGAAACCCAGGTTAAAGAAAATTCAGAAACTTACGAAAGACAGGTCTTTAAGATACTTGACCGGGATAAAACCGAAGTGGTTTTTAATTCGAGCTGGCTTGGTTCTATGAGTGCGGCAGATCTAATCAAGCTTTCTACTCTTGAAAATGTGGCCCGTATGCTTGAAAGGGACGATTTTGAGAAACGGTATAAAAGCGGTGTATCTATCTCCATAAATGAATTTTTATATCCACTCATACAAGCCTATGATTCGGCGCAGATGAAAGCCGATGTAGAGTTTGGTGGCACAGATCAAAAGTTTAATATTTTGCTCGGGAGAGATGTTCAGAGACATTATAATCAGGAGCCTCAGATCGCGATTTTGCTGCCTATACTGGAGGGGCTCGATGGGGTTAGAAAGATGTCTAAGTCTCTTAATAATTACATTGCGGTTGAAGACATTGCTACAGATATATTTGGGAAGGTAATGTCTGTTTCTGATGATCTTATGTGGAGATATTATGAGCTTTTAACCTACAGAACAGATGAAGAGATAAATCAAATAAAGGCCGGTCATCCCATGGATGCGAAAAAGGCGCTTGCATTTGAAATTACCGCTTGGCTTCAAGGGGACGACGAAGCCAAAAAAGCCAGAGAAGACTTTGAAACCAAGTTCTCAAGCCGCGAATTCCCAGAAGAAGCAAGAGAAGTTAAACTCTCAAGAAATGAAGAACGTACTGTTCTTGATCTTGTTGTAGAATCCTCTTCAAGTTTAAAAAGCAGAGGGGAAGCTAAAAGGTTGATAATTCAGGGCGGACTCAGTATCAACGGAGAAAAAATATCAGATATTAATGGAATCTCCCCTATTGATGGCACTCATCAACTTAAAATCGGTAAAAAGGAATTTGTTTTGGTAAAGATAGAAGCAAGTTAGCCTATAAGCCGAATTCTGTCTTGGACAATCATTCATCTGGGGCACCCATTACTGAGTGCCTCTAGCAACATACCCGGAAGCTCAAGACGGGCAGCCTCGTTTTTCCTGAGAAAAAGCGCTTCCCTATTTTGTCTTTCTCCAAGCGGGGTTTACCATGCCGTACCTTGTCACCAAAGTGCGCGGTAGTCTCTTACACTGCCTTTTCACCCTTGCCGGCTCAATGAGCTTAGGCGGTTTGTTTTCTGTGGCACTTTCCGTTGCCTCACGACACCTGGGAGTTACCCAGCGCTTTTGCCCTCTGGAGTTCGGACTTTCCTCCAGTTTTCACAACTTGTGCGAAAACCAGCGATTGCCCGGCTCACTTGCTTCTATTATGAATGATATTCATCGATTGCAAGGTTTGCAAGTCTGTCAGCCTCGCTGTTTTGTTCTCTTGGAACGTGTTGAATAGAGACAGATAAGTAGGTTTTAAATAATTCCTTTGCTTTTTTGTTTAGGGGGATAATATCAGGATGTTTAACTTTCCATAAGCCGTTTATCTGATTAGCCACCAGCAATGAATCCGTAAATATTTTTATCTTCTTGTCTTTAAGGTCCTGTGCGGATTCAAGCGCTGTAATTAAAGCTGTATATTCGGCTTGGTTATTGGTTTTGGTTCCTAGATATTTTTTAATTTCACGGATTTTATCATCCGTTTCTTTAATAAGAACACCAATACCGGATTCTCCGGGATTTCCTCTTGCTGCACCATCAATAAATATTTCTATTTGATCGTTAGTGTTTAAGTTGATTGGAAGTCTACCCTGTTTTGGCTTCACTATCGGATTCATCTTCACAATATAAAATTTTCTGGCAGCTCGGGCACTGAATAATTCTTGTTAGAGTTAGTATTTCATTAAAAAGCTGCGCAGGAATGTTCATATAACATCCTGTGCATACTTCATTTTTTGCTATTGCAAGCACTTCGCCGTTATTTTTCTTTAATATTTTTTCGTATAGAGGAATTAGCTCAGGGTCCAATTTTTGAATGATCTCTTCCTTTTCTTTCTTTTTCGGCTCATAAGCTTCTTTTATTTCTTCAAGTTCTAATGTGTACTCGCCGATTTTTTCCTGGTTTTCGGCTTCCACTGCGGCTAACTTTTCGCTTTTTTCAGAAATCTCGTTCTCAACTTTCTCTATCTTTTCCATTTCCTCAAGGAGTTTTTCTTCGAGATCAGAGTTGAGTTTTTTAATCTCGCTAATTTCCTTTTGAAGAGCCTGATATTCTTTATGCGTTTTGATTTCAAAGAGTTTTTCTTCTGATTTCTTGATGCTTTCCTGATTCTGGCTTATTTCGTTTTCTATTTCGGTTCTTATTTTAACTAACTCGTCTTTCTGGTTGGTAAGGTTATCTATAGTTTCGTTTGAGGATTGAATTTCTTGTTCTAAGGTGGATATTTTATTAGGGTATTCTGTTAGGTGTAATTCCAATTCGTTTAACTCCGAATCAATCTTCTGGAGCGCCTCGAGAACTGTTATTTGTTCTCTCATTTGTACCTCCATAATATATATACAATAAATTTTTGATTTACGTACTGAGTGGAATTATTTTGGGTTGAAGAACTTGCCAAGTTGCCAATGCCTGAATTCTGTTTTATTTCTTCTTTTATATTCATTTATTCGCTGCTTTAATGTGTGGGCCCACCCGGACTCGAACCAGGGACCAACGGATTATGAGTCCGCCGCTCTAACCAACTGAGCTATGGGCCCTCAGTATTAATTAGCAAATCTTATATTTTAAATAAGTAATTAAACCTTGTCAATTCATTTCTAGAAAATCTCTGAAATTTCAGATTGGAAAGGTCTGCATTGGTGTATTTTAGTTGAATTTTATTAGGAAGAATAGAAAGATATTTATCTTCTAGCTGAGTAATTCTCTGTTTTCAGATGCTTGTAATACTGAAGAACTTTTGCTATATAATCGGTTGTTTCAGGATACGGGGGAATTGTAAACCCATGTTTTATTACAGATCCTTTACCTGCGTTATAGGCTGCAAGTGATAATTTAAGATCGCCGTCAAAATAATCAAGCAGATCTTTTAGATACTGAATCCCACCTTCCATGTTCTCTTTGGCGTCAAATGGATCTTCAACCCCATAATCGCTGGCAGTCTCGGGGATTAGCTGCATCATTCCCTGAGCGTTCTTTGGAGATACGGCATCGGGGTTAAAATCTGATTCCGCTTTGATTACAGCCTTCACCAGATATGGGTCTACTTTGTGTTTCTCACTAATAAATACAATATCCCTGTCATATGCTGAATTGAACCCATTTGATATCTTTACTCCGCTTCCTGGCCCATTTACTCTGTATTTTGATAGTGAGGCACGATTAAATACCACTGTCGGCATTTTGTTGTTGCACTCAAGAGTTTCGTGATTTCCCGACCTTTCTATGAGAATCATGCAGTTCGCAATTTCTAATATTGTTACGTTCTCCGAACTTACAATATCAAGCCTGTCCCCTTCGACATATTTTCCCAGCTCACCTGTAACAGGGTTTTTAATCAGGGCTTTTGTAGTCTTTCCATTGGTAATTGTGCCTAATATAACAAGCTGCAGATCGGACTTGGCGACTTCCAGATTGAGTAACTCGTTTTCCTGAACATCATACTGAGGCTCAGTTCCATCGTCCGCAAAACTGCCATAAGTGTCAATGGAAAATGATTTCCCAGGAATACATAATACTAACAACGGA
>CBDUCG010000053.1:0-12602 GCA_965365595.1 uncultured bacterium | reverse complement strand
TTCCCGGTCAGCTGATTTCTAGATTATAGGAGGGTGTAAATCTCACTGACATTGAGGGTGAACTAGCAGAGCAGGGTATGGCAATTGTCGACTCTATTCAGGAATTGAATGTATATGTTATACAGGTTTCTGTTGAAAAACTGCGAAACATTCAGATCTCACTATCACTAAATCCTAATTTCCAGTATGTGAGCAAAAACCTTGTTGAAGCAGCAAATGCGGTTCCAAATGACATTTTTTTGCTCTTCAGACTCATTTTTGTCTCATAGATGCCCAGCAGGCTAGGGACAATGAAACCGGAGATCTTACTGTTATAGGCGGTAACGTCCCTTGTTCTGGTCAAACATTTTTTTAGTTGATGCGTCTAAAAATTGCCAGAGCTAGAGCTGGTGAAAATGTTTTTGCTACTTTTAATTACCGCATAAGAACCAAACAGCAAGGTAAGACACTAATCAACCAGGCTTATTCCCATAATAAGGCAAAGATCTACAAAAAAGTGCTACAAAACAGAAATCAATACTAATTCATTGATCGTTGTTAAGGTAAAACAAGGTAATGATAAAAAAAGGGCATATTTTGTCCCTTTTTTATATGAAATTCATCCAATACATATGATTTACATATATTAATGAAGCCTATTTAATAAACTTTCTCTAGTATCTAACTAAGTATCTGGTTCATATATATCATAGATATTAATACTTGACACCTAAACTTTTATCAAAATACTATAGACCACATGAATAGAATATTAATATTACTTTTTCTTTCCCTATCAGTAATGTTTATCGTCAATTGTGGGTCTAGAACTGTTCCTGAGGGTTTAAACGACCAGGAGCTATATGAAGGCGCGCTTGAGAGAATGAATGAAGACGACGGCGGGTTTCCGTGGATTTTCAAAGGCAAGGATTATGACACCATTCTTAAATACTTAAAAGAAGTGCAGCTGAGATATACTTATAGTCCGTATGCAACTCTGGCGGAACTAAGAACGGGAGATGTGTTTTTTGAGAAAGGTGAATATGAGCAGGCCGTAATTGAGTATGAAGAGTTTTTAAAGCGTCATCCGGGTCATGAAGAGGCTTCATATGCAACCTATCAATTGGCAAGATCGTATTACAGACAAATAAGCAGTCCTGACAGAGATCCGACTAACACGAGAGAATCTCTAAAGTGGTTCAATATATTTGTAGATAAATATCCCGGTTCTCCACTTGTTGCTAAAGCTGAAAAAAGAATAACAAAGTGCAGACAAAGGCTCGCAAAAAGAGAGATTTATATAGGCAACTTTTACAACAAGCGTAAAAACTATAAAGCTGCCGCGAATAGATATAATACGGTTGTTAAAGATTATAGTGATACTAAACAGATGCCTGAAGCCATGTATCTCTTGGGGCGTGCTTACGCAAAGCAGGATGAATACGATTTAGCCAGAGTAACTCTTACCCAATTAGTGCAAAATTATCCTGACCAAAAGTATGCAAATAAAGCCTCTTCCCTTTTAAACGATATTGAAGGCAAGACAGCTCCTATACCCGAAGAAGACACTAAGGATGCTGTTGATGAGCAATCACAAGGATGAAATTAAACTCATTAATAATTCTGATTGTTATCTTGTTTGCCGTATCCTGCGGAAGCCCTAACAACGAAGAAATTGAGGCATTTCTTTCCCAAAGAGAAGAAGCTATAGAAAAAAAAGATGTCGATTCATATATGACATTGATTGCCCCAGAATATGAAGTGGAAGAAGGCAATAAAACCGTCAGCAGGGAAGACATTAAAAAGAAATTTCTGTCCAATGTTACACTTTTTGATACTTTAGAACTTACAAACGCCAAAAGAAGTATATATGAGAGGGATGGAGTCATAGAGGTAGTACAATTTACTGTTGTTGATGCATCAGTTGATGAGACTAAAAACCGTTTTAAGGTGAACGAAAAGATTCATTTATCGAAAATAGATGAAAAATGGTACATAGTAAAAGAATCTGATGCTGATTTTCTGGAAAGGTTTGTTTTTGGCGGGAGTAATTAAGACACAAAATTATGTGTTATTTTCCGAACTGTTTTTCTTCTATTTCCTGCTCTTCTTTACAGCTGATACAAAGTGTAGTTTCAGGTCTTACCATTAGCCTGTTTTCTGTTATCTCATTTCCGCATTCTTCACAAATTCCATAACTGCCATCTTCGGTTTTTTGTATGGCTTTTTGTATCTTACTTATAAGTTTTCTTTCCCGGTCTCTGGTTCTCAACTCTATGGATGTATTGGCTTCAGTCATGGCCCTGTCAAGAGGATCAGGAAATGTACCGTCTCCTGCGCTCATACGGCTAACGGTATCTTCGGCAACCCCCATAAGGTTTGCCATTTTTTTAATCAGAATATCTCTAAACTTCTTTAATTGCCGCTCATTCATATGGAAAAATTATATCACTTACCCATGCTACTGCAAATTAAAGCTCCCCACCTCTTATATATACTTTTATCCGCATAAGCTGAAATTTACTTTAATCATTCAATTAATTGAGTTTAGTGTGTAAGATTAATGTGCTTTTCGAAACAAGGAGTCCATATTATTGAATACTGTAAATTTAAGAAGTGAAGGGATATTTAAACTGTCCCAGCTTAAGCTTGAAATTTCTGAACAGGGGAACTCTCTCATCTCTGATTTTCTCTTGGGCTTGGGTTCGTTGGGGGTAGCTGCGGATATCAAACAGGACAATATGTTCGAGATTTCAGCATATTTTCCTATGGAAGCCGATATAGCTCAGGTTATGTCAAGCTTAAAAGAGTATCTAGGTTTCTTAAAAGAAATCCTCCCGGAGATTAAAATAGGCCAAATTACAGTAGAGCATATAGACCAGTCCAGCTGGCAGCTCTGGAAAAGAGTTCTCAAGAAGATAAGAGCTGGAAAGAGGATAATTATCACGCCGCCATGGGAAGAACATCAGCCGCAGGGTGAAGAGATAGTAATTGAGATAAACCCTTCACTTGCCTTTGGAACTGGACACCATGAAACAACTAGGCTTTGTATTGAGGCAATTGAAAATACTGTTAGCATAAGAGACGTGAACAAAATACTTGATATCGGGTGTGGTAGCGGAATATTAAGCATAGCGTCTGTAAAGCTGGGGGTAGACGATGTAACAGGATTTGACACAGATCCAATTGCTATTGGAGAGTCCAGAAAAAATGCGATGAAAAACGGGGTTATTGATAAAATAAAGTTTTTCTGTGGTTATCTGCAAAGCGCCAAGGGTCAATATGATTTGATTGTTGCAAATGTTTTCATAGAGCCTATATTATCAATGAGAGATGATTTAAGATCCAGACTGTTATCCGGCGGCATATTAATTATCTCGGGAATTCCTCATACTAGGCGGGATGAGGCCGTGAGAGGGCTTAATGCTGCAGGATTCAAGTTGCATAACGAATTGAGAGAAGGAGACTGGGTGGCATTGGAATTCAGGCTGAATTGATAAAGACCCTTTCTGAAGTAAACTCTTCTTCGCAACGTTTTTATTTTTTTATTGAAAACAAGGGGAGATATATGTCTTCATTTAAAACAATTGAGTGGAAAAACGATAAAGTAATTATGATTGATCAGACTCGGCTTCCAACTGAAGAAATCTACAATGAATATACAACTTATGAAGAAGTCGCCGATGCAATTAAGACAATGGTAATAAGGGGTGCCCCTGCAATTGGAGTGGCTGCTGCTATGGGTATTGCGCTCGGCGCTATAGATGTGAAAACTGACGACAAAACCCAATTTGTAAACGAAGTTAATAAAATTACCGATGTAATTCTTGCTACGAGGCCAACTGCGGTGAATCTTTTTTGGGCTGGAAAGAGAATGCTTGGAGTCTTGAATTCTTCTAACGGCACTGTAGATGAGATAAAAGCAAGATTGGTTAAAGAGGCTGATATTATTCTTCAGGAGGACATTGAAACCTGCAGGAATATAGGCAAAGTAGGTGCTGAGCTCATACCTGATAATTCGACTATCCTAACACACTGTAACGCGGGCGCTCTGGCAACCGGGGGATATGGTACAGCGCTAGGTGTGATTAGGGGAGCCACAGAAGCAGGAAAGAATATAAAGGTAATTGCAACTGAGACAAGGCCTTTTCTTCAAGGAGCAAGATTAACCGCTTGGGAACTGGATAAGGAAGGTATTCCGGTTTCACTTATTACAGACAACATGGTTGGTCATTTAATGAGTAAGGGAATGATTGATGCTGTTGTAGTCGGCGCTGACAGGATTGCAAAAAATGGAGATGTTGCCAACAAGATAGGGACTTATTCAATATCTTTACTAGCAAGGTCCCATGGTATTCCTTTTTATGTGGCTGCTCCGATATCTACCATAGATTATGATTGTCCCGGAGGCAGTTCCATTCCTATCGAAGAGCGTAATACGGAAGAAGTAACACATATTTCCGGAAAGAAAATAGCCCCAGACGTTAATGTATACAATCCTGCGTTTGATATAACGCCAAATGAGAACATCAGTTCTATAATTACGGAAAAAGCAGCAGTTGCAAGTCCTTATTTTGAAGGATTGTCAGATTTGAATAAGTAGAGAATTAGCCTCTTTCAAGATCTTCCTGACAAGAAAGACAAAGCTTGGTAAAAGGCATGGCCAAAAGCCTGTCCTTGTCAATTTCCTCATCACAGGATTCACATATTCCATATGTTCCGAGATCTATTCTCTTTAGCGCATCGTCAACATAGGTAAGTTTTTCCCTCTCTCTGTCTGCGAGCATTAAAGCAAGCTCCCTGTCTCTGTCGCTTGAGGCATGGTCGTAGAAATCTCCTATATCATGTTTCAGATGATCAGATTCCGCCCTCATGGATTGGGAAACCTCCTGCAGAAGCTCCTTTCTCATTTGAAGCAGTAATGCTTTAATATCATTACGCCATTTGGTTTTAGTCTTTTTTACAGTTTTTCTCTTAGTAGCTTTTTTTGCAGTTGCCATATTCGTTGTAGAGTCTCCTTAAGATTATTGTTCTAAAATACATGTTATCTTATTAATCTACTTTCAAGGCATAAAAAATTAATAAATCTATAGGCCTAAATATAAAAATCTGTTAATTCAAATCATCTCTATTGAATTTACTTGCTCTACGATTCGTAAACCGAAGGTGTATTAAGATAAGTATATAAAATAGTTTGTCAAGTGTAATTTGTTTCATAGCCTGGAGAGTAAATCAAGTAAAGATATATCTCAGCTTAACCATGTGTGTCATAGATTCTTGCTTAAAAATATAAATTACTTAAAATAAGTGTACTTTACTTCAGGTTTAACTTTATGGGCAACAAATTACCTCCTACAAGGGAACTCTGGAAATCGAGAACTGGTCTCATATTAGCCATGGCAGGGAGTGCAATAGGACTCGGAAATTTTCTGAGATTTCCGGTCCAGGCAGCGGAAAACGGCGGCGGCGCTTTTATGGTTCCTTACATTATAGCTTTTTTGCTGATAGGTATACCTCTAATGTGGACGGAATGGTCTATTGGCAGATATGGAGGTGCAAAGGGTTATGGGACAGCTCCCTCTATATTCAGTCTCTTCTGGAAGAGTCCAATATCGAAAATAATAGGGGTATTTGGCCTCTGGACCCCCTTGGTCGTAGTTATTTACTACATGTATATTGAATCCTGGACATTGGGGTATTCAATCCATTTTCTGTTGGGTCATGCCCCCGAGCTTGCAGTTGGAGCTGATAATTCTGAAGAGTTTTTAAAGCCTTATAGCGCATTTCTGGGGACGTATATAGGATCTGGTGAAGGGAACTTCTTTAGTCCATCTTTGATGGCATATGCTGCATTAATAGTAACTGTAGTTATTAATTTAGTAATCCTGCTCAGGGGAGTGTCCCGGGGAATTGAGGCGTTTGCAAAATTTGCGTTACCTACGCTTTTCATTATGGCATTAATTCTGCTGGTCAGGGTTCTAACCTTAGAAACCCCCAATGGTAACGCTATTGAAGGACTTAATTTTCTTTGGACACCTGATTTAAAGGCACTCCTTGACCCGGGTGTATGGGTTGCGGCTGCAGGGCAAATTTTCTTTACTCTGAGTTTAGGGTTTGGATCAATGATTGTTTATGCCTCATATCTAAAATCAAATAAAGATATAGCACTCACAGGTCTTACTTCAGCTGCTGTTAATGAAACAGCAGAAGTTATTTTGGGGGGCTCAATAGCCATACCCGCGGCTGTTGCGTTTTTTGGTGTTGCAGGAGCAGTTTCAATAGCGCATTCAGGAGCTTTCAACTTAGGCTTTGTTAGTTTGCCCGCAATTTTTGCGAGCATACCTGCAGGACAATTCCTAGGTTTCTTGTGGTTTTTTCTTTTGTTTTTTGCGGGTCTTACATCTTCTGTTGCATTATCTCAGACTATTGTTGCTTTTTTTGAAGATGATTTTGGACTGAGCAGAAAAAAATCGGTTTTCATTACGATGGGAATAATTGTAATTAGCATTGTTATGATCATTTTCGTTAATAATACTCTTGATGAGTGGGATTTCTGGGCGGGAACTATAGGAATAATATTTTTTGGATTTATGGAAGTTGTTCTCTTTATGTGGGTATTTGGAGGTGAAAAAGCTTGGGCTGAGTTAAATCGACACGGATCTATTAAGGTCCCCAGATTTTTTTACTACGTTCTAAGATATGTAACGCCTCTATTCATGTTATTTCTTCTGAGTTGGTGGGGAGTGAAATTGCTTCCTGGACAGCTTGAAAAGACTGACTGGACAATTTGGCTGGCCAGAGCTTATTTGATCATTCTATTTTTAATCCTTACTGTGTTAGTATTTATCGCAGATAAAAAAAGGAGTGAAAGAAATGAATCTTGATGCAATAATATTCATGTTTAGTGCCTGGGGGTGTACATTAGGACTCTTAGCTTTTTGCCTGATTAAATTAGCTGGCAATCCGAATCATAGTAATAGTGAAGAAGATTCAAATTAAATTCAGCTCTTAATCACTGCTTATAAAATTTCTTTTCCCATTCTTTGTGTTTGTTCTCAGCTTCTTTAATAAATGGCGCAAAAGCTGCAGCGCTGACTACAAGTTTGTTAAACAAGTTAAAAGGGAACTTGACCGGTCTGACAAAATCCACAAACAGCACTGCGCGAAATCCTGATGTATCATTCCAGACTTCGTGGTTGTATGTGTCATCAAATATTATGCTGTCACCTTCGTCCCAGTGTGTAATTTCCTTATCTATACGTATTCTGCACTTCTCTTTGGGTTCAGGTACTTTTAGCCCAAGATGATATCTCAAAACTCCGTTAAACGGTCCTTTGTGAGCCGGTATATGTTTATTTGGTGAAAGGATTGAGAAAAAAGCAGTTTTCATCCCTGGAATCTGTTTAAGCAAGCGCACGGTTTCCGGACATCTTTTCGCGTTTTCGTCACTTTCAAGACCATATCCGGCAAGAAAAAAAGTCTTCCAGTTATTATCTGCAGTAATTGTTTCAACCTCAGGCATTATCTCATGAAAGCTTGGAAGGTCATCTCTTCTTTCCATTACTTCATCCAGCTCTTTACGTATCTTTTCCCAATTATCTTCGATATTTTTTACCCAAGGAAAAGTTTCTTTATCATAGATTGGAGGATTTCCGTGTTTGGAGAATCGGACATTAAAATCCTCAACCATTTTTATAAAAGACGCTAGAAATCCGTTTGCATATTCTTTAGTATCATAATTAGCTTTTCTATACTCTATTTCCTGATTATTATTTTCTGAATTTTTATCTGATTCGCTCATATTTTTTCCTTTTACTTATTTAGTCCTGAATCTGTTTGTTGGGCTTTATTCTTCTTATTTTAAGTATATCCTCAAATTGGTGAATAAAAAATAAAATTGCTGCAATAGTTGTTATCCCCAGTAGCCAGGGATAGCCTCCAAATATCGCAATAAATATAAAGGCTGTTGAATACACATTTCTTCTTCCCATAGGGCGTACAATTTTTATTATTCGTCTGATGAATGATGTTTTTTGGGGTTCAACAAGGTTGTCCACTTTGAAATACGTTACCAGACTTCCGGAATTTGTATAACGTGTGAGGAAATAAAATGACCAGATTACAAAAAACAGAAATATGGAAATATTAATTCCGCCTAGTATGAGTGCTATTGGTTTTTCTGAAATCAAGTAATATCCTATTGGGACACCCAATAGGAATGAAAGAACTGTAAACTGATCTGATATAGTATCAACCCACTCGCCCTTTTTAGTTTCCATCAATTTTACCCTTGCCACCTCGCCGTCACATCTGTCTAAGATGGTCGCAGTGTGCATGAACAGTGCCCCTATTACCGGGTGGCCGAGTGCGTACAATATCCCACATAATGAACCTATAATATTTATTCCTATACTGATCATATTGGGGGTCAGCGGGGTTTTGATTAACTGTCTGCTAGTTGGAAGAGAGAATTTGCTGTTGATATTTCTTGAAATCCACCCTGTAGCTGTTTTTCCCACATAATTGAATATAAGATCTTCGGCCTCTTTAGCCGTGTTGGTATTATCTGAGAGCCTCATCCAATACTTGCCCATGAATTTTCTGTACTTTGCTTTACCCTCATTAACCATCTGTGGGACCATGCCGTATAATGATTTAGAATCGGAATAATTTTGATTTAAAAGCTCACCAGAGGCTATAAAGGCACCTACGGCTTTTCCTCCATCTGGTGTAATTTCCAATACACGGTCTTGATCAATCTTTACCCACGGATCATCTGAGGTATCCGATAAAATATAAATCTGATCGTTCTCGATTTCTCCTTCTATGAAGCTTGAGATAGCTTGTGGAGTAGTAAGGAGGTTTGATTGAATTATTAAATAGGGAATGTGCTCAAACTGTATTGTTTCTTGAAGATTGATCCAAGTTATGGTGCTTTCTATTCTCTTGTCATTAGCTAGAAGATCTTTTAATGGAGAGTCGCAATCTTCTGTGATAATAGTGAAATGGTGTATTCCCGCTCTTTGAGCAGTAATGACTAAACGTTTAATCTGGGGAAGGGAGCCGAATTTAATATGCCCATAGGAACTCAGGTCTGTATTCTCAATACCTGTACCAGCTGCTACAACAATTGCATGGTCCATATTATCAACTTGTTTCTACTACTCTTAGGACCCTTTCCTGATATGATTTTTTGATAAACTTATCTGAATTGAGCCTTGCTTTAAATAAATCGCTTGGATAATCAACGTCCATCCAGAAAAGATCATTAATATCAAGTGACTTAACTTTGTATCCCTTTTTTATCAGTCTATGGATTGCGGAAATATACCATTTGTTTTCAGCTCCGCCAGTTCTCATTTCCTCTTCAATTGATCTTTTGAGGAGTTCAACGCCCGTGTCTCTGAAAACTCTGACGCCTACTGATTCAGCAGACGCTCTGCTCGTTAGAGTTTTGCTAATATCTACGATTTTTGATTCCTGAATTATTACTTTCATATCTTCGTCTTCGTAGTTTGATTTGCGTTTTACCGGAAGACAGATTTTTTCATCCCTCATTTTAAGTGCTTGCTCTAAAACGTCTATTTCAAATACATCGTCTCCGTTCATTACAACCAAATCACTATCCATTTCTCCTCTGGCTATCCAGAGTGAAATAAGACTGTTTGTTGTTTGATAAAATGGGTTGTAAAGAGTTTTAATCTTCATTCCCAAGCCATCATAGTTTCTAAGGAAGTTTTCAACTTTCTCAAAACCAAACCCAACAACAATGATTATTTCATCAATACCACAATCTCTTATATGATTGATTTGGTGTTCCAATATAGTCTCGCCGCCGATCTCCAGCAAACATTTTGGAATGTATTTTGTATATGGGTAAAGCCTCTGGCCTCTACCGGCTGCAAGTATGACCGCTTTCATTGTGTTTCCTCTCCGCTTAAGAAGGCTATGGTCTAGTCGTTTGTACTTAAGGTGATAAAATTTTGGATTGGGTGCTGATTCAGTACCCTTGATCCTCCTTTAATAGACTAATTTATAACCTCGAATAGAGTTTATGTCAATATTTAAGATACATTTCTTATAAATTTGCTTCTGATTTATCAAAAATATTTCATTTCTGAGATAGTCTTGTTAATTTGCTATAATCAATTTAATTTCTAGCCACCTTTAATTTCTTGGTTTCAGGTTTGATACTCGTGATGTTATTGCCTTCATCCACATAAATGAGCTTGGGGGTATGATTCTTGCACTCTTCCTCATTATATGTCGCAAAGCTGGCAACGATCAGGCAATCCCCTTCTCTGGCGAGATGTGCTGCCGCACCGTTGACGCAAATTACATTTGAGCCTCTTTTTCCTTCAATGACGTAAGTAGTGAATCTGTGTCCGTTTGTGATATTGAATATATGAACCTGTTCATAATGAAGTAGATCCGCTTCGTCCATAAGATTTCTGTCAACTGTAATGCTTCCTTCATATTCCAGGTCAGCTTCCGTCACAATAGCCCTATGTATCTTAGATTTAAGCAGTGTTCTGTCCATTCTTATCTCCTTTCTACATTATATACTCTAAAGCTTGGTGTTATCAATGAGTCTTGCATTTCCGACTTTTGCTGCAACTGCTACAATGTCACCTTTTTTTGCGTTATGTTCTCTTTTAAGCGTGTTTCCGTCACGTATCTCCAGATAATCAATATTGTTAATAGAGGAGTCATTTAAAATGCTTTTGCCTAGTTTAACAAGTTCTTGAATATCCTGTTTACCTTTTTTAAATTCGCTCATAATGGTCTTTAATGATTTTGAAAGAGAAAGTGCCCTTTCTCTTTCTTCATCTGATAAATAAGCATTTCTTGAACTAAGTGCAAGTCCGTCGTGTTCTCTTACAATAGGCATACCCAGTATTTCTATTTCAAGGTGTAAATCTCTGACCATCTTTTTTATAATTAATAATTGCTGGTAATCCTTTTCCCCAAAAACTGCCACATCAGGTTTAACAATATTAAAGAGTTTTAATACAACTGTGGCGACGCCTTTGAAATGACCCTGACGGTGTTGTCCGCAGAGCGGTTTCTGCAACTCTTGGACTTCTACATATGTTTCATAGCCATCCGGATATATTTCATCTACATCAGGAAAAAAAACAGTATCAACGCCTATACTGCTGATTTTCTTAATATCCCCTTCCAAATCTCTTGTGTATTTATTGAAATCTTCATTAAGTCCAAACTGAGTGGGATTTACAAAAATGCTTACTACCAAATAATCGCCCTTTTCCTTTGCTGCTCTCATCAGTGTCAAGTGTCCTTCGTGAAGTGCTCCCATGGTAGGCACAAATGAAATAGTCCGTCCGTCTCTTCTTGTCGTGTTAGAAAGACTCTGCATATCTTTAATATTGTCGACTATTTTTATTTTGCTATTAGTCATACGAATGCTCTTTTGTCGGGAATGCTCCAGATCTTACTTCATCAACATATTCTTTTGTTGCGCTTTTTAAGATATCTCTGACGTCGGCGTATTTTTTTACAAATTTTGGTAGCGGCTCCTCTGATAACCCGGACAAGTCGTTAATTACCAGCACCTGTCCATCACAGTCTGCTCCTGCGCCTATGCCGATAGTGGGAATGTTAATAGATTTAGTAATTTTTTTTGCTAGTTTCTGTGGAATACTCTCTAGTACTAATGAAAATGCTCCTGCGTCTTCTATTTTTTGAGCGAGGGCGAGCAGTTTTACAGCCTCTTTCTTTTCTCTACCCTGGAGTTTGTATCCGCCCATGTCGTGTACTGATTGTGGTCTGAGACCAATATGCCCCATAACGGGTATTCCCGCTTTTCGTATTTCTTTAATTGTATCAATGTAATCTTCAGTTACTTCAATCTTTACAGATTCAGCTCCCGCTTCCTTGATAAATCTGCCTGCGTTTTTGACGGCATCAAGATTTGAGGATTGGTATGACATAAAAGGCATATCAGAGCAAAGGTGAGCGTTTTGTATGCCCCTGGATACTATTTTAGTATGATATATCATCTCGTCCACAGTGACCGGAAGCGTATTATCCAAGCCTTGTATTACGTTGCCCAGGGAATCTCCTACCAGGACTATATCCACTCCTGATTCGTCTACTATTTTTGCCGTAGGTGCGTCGTAAGCAGTGACCATAACGATTTTCGCTTTATTTTTCATCGAGCTTATGACTGGTACGGTTATTTTTTTCATTTACTGTCTCTGAACGTAAAAAAAGCCAGATCAGGCTCAAAACCCTACTGGCTTGTCTTTATTTCAATTATTGTAGGTACGGCCTGTGTACCGTCCTTGCTATATGTTTTAATCAATTTAATCTCCCGTCTCGGTCTGCAAATTTGGATCCAAGCGGTGCTGTTTATCCTACAAAAAGCCTTTATAAAATAAAGAAATCAGCGAAAATGTCAATAATTATTCATTTTTTATGGATACTGTAATCAGGATTTCGGTTGTGTTACTATACTGCTTTTAGAATTATACGTAACACTCAAATTATACAAGAACCCATGCCTGCAAGAATATATCAAGTAGACGCATTCACGGACAAACCGTTTTCGGGTAATTCGGCTGCGGTTTGTATTCTGGAAAAGGAAACGGAGACAAAGT
>CBDUCG010000052.1:0-12613 GCA_965365595.1 uncultured bacterium | reverse complement strand
TTGCCGCGCCATAGGAAATCATAAGCCCCCTCCCCGTGTGCGCTACGGACTCGTAAATATTGTCAAAATCCGGAACCTTGCCCAGATATCCTGAACGGTCCGGGGTCTCAGCATATATTCCCGCCCAGCCCCTTATGAACTTAACTTTTTCAAATGCGCTTATTCTATTCCACAACGGTTCCCAAATATACTTCACAAACGGGCTTCCTTCGGTTAATCCGCCGAAGCTGAAATCGAAATTGTATCCGTAGGGCTCATCCATATTTGAGTACCCGGCGAGGATGTTGCCTGAATCGTAATGAAAATAAATATCTGAGGTGTCTATAATCATTCCGTAAGGGGAAAGGTCAATATCGGAGCATTTAATTACAACCATCTGGCGCCTTCTGGGTTTTATCTTATTATCATTGAATCCGTACATTTTAGATACCCTGGGGCCCCAGGCTCCAGCGGTATTGATCAGAACGCCGTACGATAGAGAGAGCTCGGAATAGCGGGCATTTACGTCTCCTTCGACCAGTATGCTTCGTACAGTGTCACCTGTGTTTTTAGTGTTATTTTTGGGAGAGCTTAAGTCGTAGGCCGATGCCTTCACGGCACTCCCGTTCTGTATATCTATACTATTTATGTATACACGATCAAGGAACTTAACTCCTCTCTTACGAGCTTCTCTACGGTAAAATTCTCTTAGAGAGTAGTGATCTATAAGGCCCGCTTTTCTGGATACCGAGAGTCCGGAGATATCTTCAGTGTTATCTACAAAAGGCAGAAGCCGCGGCACCTCGGACGCAGTATAAAACTCCACAGGAAGTCCGTATTCTTTGTATAAAGAGTAGTTTTTGTTTATCTCCTCCCAGGACTGCTCATCATGCATCCAGTAGTAACCAAGCTTTCTAAACTGTATCTCGTCCGATATTGATTCATAAAAATTGATCGAATGTTTGCAGAGCTCGATGTTTGCCCTGTTTCTCCATGTAGCCCTCACTCCACCGGCATTTTTTAGTGTTGAGGAAAGCTCTCCTTCAAGATCGGGATCAATTACACCAATACTAAGATTCTGTCCTTTATTTTCAAGTTCTTTTGAGAGTGTGTAAGCAGTTGCCGAGCCTGAAATCCCGGCACCTATGAGTAGTATGTCAAAGCTGTGGTCAACCATATACATATTCTAGCATATGCTTCTCACAACATTATCTAATATACTTTCTGAGGATTGGTATTACAAGCGTAAAATTGCCGGACATGATAATTCTATATTTAGTAATATGGCAATAAATAAGCCCTTGGCTTTAAACGAAAAAGGGTCCATACTTATTTTGTTGGGTGAGATTATTTTTATACTTTCATTTAGTCCCGGGTTTTAATTTAAGAGTCATCAGGTTGTTATCATGGGAAATAAGGCAAATAGAAAACTGGACTGGCTTTTCCTCGACATGAACTCGTATTTCGCTTCTGTCGAGCAGCAGCTGAGGCCCGAATTAAGAGGTAAACCCACAGCCGTTGTTCCAGTTGTGGCAGACAGTACATGCTGTATAGCGGCTAGTTATGAAGCAAAAAAATATGGTATAAGAACAGGTACTCAGGTTAGAAAAGCCAAAAAGCTTTGTGAAGAATTAAATGTGATACAGGCAAGGCCTACCCTTTATATCGAATGCCATAACAAGATTGTCTCGGCTGTAAGAAATGTTCTGCCCATAGATAAAATTCATTCAATTGACGAGATGTCCTGCAGGCTTACCGGCAGAGACAGGGACTATGACAATGCGGTTGCTCTGGGCCGTGAGGTGAAAGAATCTATCAAAAAAAATGCCGGGGAATCTCTCCGCTGTTCTGTCGGGTTTGCTCCCAACCGTTTTATAGCAAAAGTGGCAAGCGGGATGAAAAAACCTGATGGTTTTACTGTTATAACAAAAGAGGATTTGCCCGAGGCTCTATACTCTGTTAAGCTCGCTGATTTGCCCGGTATAGGGAGAAATATGAGCGCCCGCCTAAAGAAGCACGGCGTTCATAATGTTGAAGACCTTTATTCCCTCTCGGGAGGCAGGTTTCTGGATATCTGGCATAACATTGAAGGGAAACGCCTGAGCCAGCTCTTAAGCGGCCAGAATATGCCGGAGCAGGAGACCAGGAGGAGAAGCGTGAGCCATTCCCATGTGCTGCCCCCTGAGATGAGGAGTGATGAGCGTATGCGCGCTGTTTTTATAAGACTTATACATAAAGCCGGTTTCAGGCTCAGGAGACTTAAATATTTGGCTGGAACCATAACAGTTAAAGTGAAATATTTTAACGCTGCAAACAGCTGGAAACGAAAGCTCAATATTGGGAAACGCCACGATACTCAAAGCCTGATCAAAGCTTTTTCAGAGATATGGAAATACAGGCCCCGGGGTCTTACGCCTCTTAGCGTGGCGGTAGTTTTATCTGAGCTTACCCCGATTAATGAAGCAAGCTACTCACTTTTCTCAAACGAGTTTAAAAAGGACAAACTGGCACGCGCTCTTGACAGAATTAATGAAAAATACGGGACAAACAGCATATATTTTGGATCGATGCACGATGCCTCGGAGTCGGCCCCCCTTCGCATATCCTTTACCTCAATCCCTGATGTAGTTGCCGAAGGGACTAAAGCTGAGCGCTCTACATTATCCGAGAGGGAATAAAAACTCAATAACATATTTAGTCTTTCGGGAATGAGAATAAATACTGCTCTGTATCTTTTGATACTTCAAACGTTCTGGAAGTGACTTTATTCACGAACCTGATGGATTTGCCATCAGTAACAAGATTCCAGTTTTGAGGGGTCTTTAATACGTCCGGCATCTTTTCCTTTATAAAATCCAGTATGTCACGGAAGCGTTTTACTGGTATGCCGTTTTTTTGAAGGGATATGAGCCACCTGAGAACAATAAAATCTTCTGTAGAGTAGAGTTTGGGAACACCCCTTCCCTGCGATTTTACAAGACTTGGAACAAGAAGTCCCGTGTGCTCGTAATAATAGAGATGATCGAAGTCGAGCTTGATTCCCTCAAGAGCTTCGATGAGATGAATTATGTCTATGCTCTTAAGCCCGGTCTGGGCCTTTGTTATAGTGATCCCTCCAGGTTTGTTTGGCCTTGCTTCATTTTCTATTTTTTTTTCTGACCCAGAGTATCCGGTAATATAGCCTGAATCCATATTTCAAAATTATCATAAAGATTCAGTCAGTTCAATCGTTATTGACAACAGGGGACCTCCTATCTATTGTTCTTGTGAGATGATTAAGGAGAAGTAAATATGACTAAAGGGAATCAATTAAGAAAAATATTATCCAAGCCGGGTATATTGGCGCTTCCCGGTTTATACGATTGCGTGTCAGCACTAATAGCTGAAAAAACAGGTTTTGAGGCCGCGTTCACAAGTGGGTTTAGTATATCCGCATCTACGCTCGGAAAGCCTGATTTCGGCTACCTGAGTGCGACAGAGATGTTATGGAGCGTGAGCCGGATAGTCAGATCGGTGAAGCTGCCGATAATTGTGGATATTGACACTGGATACGGCAATCCGTTAAATGTAATACAGACTGTTGAGGAGATAGTACGGATCGGGGGTGGTGGAATAATCCTTGAAGACCAGGAGTGGCCAAAAAAATGCGGTCATTTTGAGGGGAAAAGAGTTATTTCAATGGATGAGCACGTGGAGAAAATCAGGGCTGCTGTGCATGCCCGCGGCGAGAGCGAGTTAGTCATTGTGGGGCGAACGGATTCAAGGGCGTCGCACGGGCTTGATGATGCGATAAAAAGAGGACATGAATATTATAAGGCCGGGGCGGATATTGTGTTTGTAGAAGCTCCACAGAGCGTGGAAGAGCTCAAAGAGGTGGCTTCAGCTTTTCCAGGTGTACCGCTTCTCGCAAACATGGTAGAAGGCGGAAAGACTCCGTTTCTGAGCACTGAGGAGTTAGAGAGTCTGGGTTATAAAATAGTTGTATATGGACTTTCCGCTATGTTTTCCGCTGCAAAAGCAATTGAACTATGCCTAAAACACGTCAAGGATAATGGTACAAGCCGGGGGTTTGAAAATATGCTCGAGTTTAAGGATTTTGAAAAAGTAATCGGTACTGAAAATTATAGGGAACTTGAATCCAGATTTAAATCAGGTTCCTGATGTAAGGTTCAATAATGAGTTAATATCCAGAGGGTTACCGTTTAGTTTGATTTGTCCGAGACCATAAGAAGCCTCAATCTCATATTTTCCGTCTTTGAGAATGAGTACATTTTGATCCAGCATATTCTTAATTTCAGACTGCGCCTGCTGACGACCCAGTTCTTGCAATTCTTGTTCAGAAGGCAGCTTTTCACCCTTCTTGCTCGCATCGTCAGTTATTTCTTCAATTTTATAATCTTTAATCAGATTGTCCATAAGGGGCTGTGAAACTGAGAGGTTCATTTCGGCGGACAGAGCTGCCAGAATGAAAATGGGATTAGTAGCAAGTTCCGGATTGTCCAGATCTTTACCATCCACGGAAATTATTGCATGACCCGATATTTCACCCTCATCCGTTTTTATAAGGAGTTTTGTGAGCTCAATTTGAGGTGAGCTTTTAAATAGAGCCGGCAGAAGCTTAATCAGCTCCGCATAGAGCAGGTCTGATGCTGAACTGTCTTCCAGATTTTCACTTTGTTCTATTGCTTTCTGCATATCTTCAAAAGCGGTTTTATCAATGTTCCTGACTTGGAGCTCATAGATACCCGGACCGTAGTCATTACCTCCAACGGACAATTTTTCAAATCCAACACTGTGAGTGTGGTTTAAAAAATTGTTTTTAAGGTCTGTAAAGGCTGTTATCTCGGTATTTGTTAAAGTCACTTTGTTTAACTGGTCGCCGTCTTTTCCCTCAGAGCTGAATTCCTCAATTGTGATATTAATATTGCCGAGAGGATTTTTGTAATTTGTAGCCGGGTAGTTCAAGTTGGATTCAAGATTGATACCCTTTAGTTGTAAACTAAAGGTTTCATCTTCTATATTAAAAGTGCCTGAGTTAATCACAGAAGAGACGTTTGTTAAATTAGGAGTAAAGCTGGCCAAGCCGTCAAGCCCTGACCATTTAAGCGTTTTTCCGTTTTCAAGATTACGTTCAATTTCAGGTATTGACACTTCGGTAATACCAGAACCGTTTATGGAGAGTATTGTTTCAAAATTCATTACAGGTAACGAATTTATAAGCTCGGCATATTCTTCTTCCGATTCGGTTTTTACTTCTGCTTTAGTGTCAATAACGGCTAATACGGGTTTTAGCACAGGTTTTCCGCTAGTTAATAAACCTAGTGGAATCGGACCATGATAGATTTTGTCTTTCTCGGTAATTTTCACACTGCCCTCTTCTATATCTTTAATAGAATAAGTGATTTCTGCTGAAGATTGAAGCCATCCCCTGTTGTAGCTCATACTGTTAATTTCCATGTTTTCATATGCGGATACGTTTTCAATAAGATTTTTGTACTCACTTTCTGCCTTTTTGCCAAACCAATATGGAGGAACTAATACAGCAATTAGTATGACAACAACAATTATTACAAAAGTTCGCATTTCGCTTCTCTCTTTAGAACTTTATTTTAGTTATCTTTAGTCTGATTTGATGAATTCATTTGGTCCTGCTTTAAATGATAGCTCAGGTCGCTCAGAAATTCATTCAATATTTTCTCAAGAGCCTTATTCCATCCGTTCATAAGACTTTGAGGGGACGCTGTGCCTATGGGCTGAACTGATGAATAGGTTTTGCTGAGTAAAATTGTTGGATCGGGGGTATCCTCTGAAGTATTAAGAAAGAAAAACTGTATAGTGAGAACGGAATTGGCTGAGGCCTGATTTCTGTAATCTCCATATAACTCTATTATGTTTCCTTCTACGGTGTAATTAGCTATAGCCTGGCTTACCGGCGTTAATACATCTTCAAATAGACCTGTCTGGTTTAGCCATTGTCTGACGGCTTCCGTCATAATATTGTCAGGTGATCTGAAGAATTGATTATAAAAGTCTGTTTTGTATTCAAGATCTGTTGTTCGGTAGATAAATTCCCTGCCCTCACTCGTAGGCGATATCGTGAATCTGTTTACGTTAAGCGTCGAACCTCTAACCGTAGCCATAGTTGAAGAAGGGTTTGGTAACTCAAATAGGAAATATGTTCTTTCAGGATAAGGTTTATTTACGTTTGGGCAAGCTGTAGATAGTAGTAACAGTCCCAAAAACGAGCAGAAACACAGTGTATACGAAATTCTCATTGATTATTTTTCTCCTCTTTTTCTTCATGCCCGAAACGAGGCGGTGGCTCTCCGAAAAGTACCCATGAAGGATATTTCCTTACCGTAATCATAAATTCATTAATATCTTCCGAAACTCTTTCTACATTCTCAAGTATGCCTTGAATATTATGCTCCCTGTTTTGAATCAGACGGTCTGTGCGTTTTAAGGTTCTTTTTAGTTCTTCTGTAGTTTGAGCAATATTGGCTAATGTTTCTTTTACATCTTTACTTTGCAGCAGCTTGTCTGTGTTTGTAACAGTTTTGTCTAAACTTACCATTAAGCTTTGCATATCTTTACTTAGCTGAGGAATATCGGCCTGTTGAACTGCTAGATTTAAAGTTTTAACAAGTTCTTCAACATCGTCAGATATCTCTTTAAAGTCTATGCTTTCGATTGTTTTAGTCAGCTTCTCAATAGTTTGTGTAATTTGCGTAATTGTTCCCGGCGCAGAGGGGATATAGAGATAGTCGGGTTTCCAGTCTATATTCAATGGAGGGAAGCTGTTTGCATCAAGATAAACTGCGTTTAAAACAGCAATACCGGTCACCCCTTGAGGCGCCAGCTGTAGTCTCAACCCTTTATCTACCATTAATTGAAGTCCCCGCTCTCTGTCTGTATCGTCAATAAAGAGTTTCCGTTTTCCCTTGTGCCGACCTTTATTCGGATATATTTGTGCTCTGACCAGTACGTATTGGAGATCTGTGTCATAGTCCTGAAAGACAAAACCGATCTCACTTATATTCCCAACCTGAACTCCTTGAAATGTAAGAGCTGCCCCTACACTCAGACCCTGAACGGACTGGTCGAAATATGTTTCGACTATATATTTCTTTTCAAAAAACTTGCCTGCACCAAAGAATATTATGGCAACCGCAAGAACTAATGTTCCCAGTATAACAAAAAGACCGATTTTGAAGAAATTAGGTTTGTAGCTCATAGTTTTATCCGTAAATAGTTTTTAGCTGTCGAGCTGATCATCTGTCTGTCTCTTAAAAAACTTTTGCACAACCGGGATTTCCGAATTATCACGGAGGTATGTAGGATCTCCACTTGCTATAATGCCTTTGGTACTTTTATCTAGCATAATAACCCTATCAGCGATATTGTAAATACTGTTTAATTCATGAGTAACTATTACAAAGGTTACTCCCAGGCTTTTGGCTAACTGATTTATTAGCTGATCAAGCTCTGCTGAGGTAATGGGATCAAGCCCAGCCGAAGGCTCATCTAAAAATAAAATGTCAGGATCAAGAGCCATTGCTCTTGCCAGAGCGGCACGTTTTATCATTCCGCCGCTCAGCTCAGACGGGCTTTTTTCTTCCGATCCTTTAAGTCCAACTAGATTGAGCTTCATTCTGGCAATTAAATCTATAGAATCTTTATTTAGGTCGGTATATTGCTCCAGTGGGAGCATCACATTTTCAAGTACAGTCATCGACCCGAATAAAGCTCCCAATTGATAGGCTACGCCAATATTCTTTAGTATCTGAATTCTTTCCTGCCCTTCAGCCTTGGCTATATCATCACCCTCAATCAAAATGCTTCCGTGTGCCGGGCGGTAGAGTCCTATCATGTGTTTCAATAAAGTTGTTTTTCCGCAGCCCGAACCTCCGAGAATTACAAATTTTTCGCCTTTGTAAACATCAAATGTAATGTTGTCGATAATAACATTATCGCCATATGCAGCGGTGAAATCCTTAACATTAATTATTGTGTCTTCCATATTAAATTCCTAAAATGTAGTATATGACTCCAAATATTCCGTCCACAACGATCATCAGCACGATTCCGACAACTACAGCGTTGGTAGCGGCATCTCCAACAGCTGACGGCCCCTTTGCGGCTCTCATTCCCGCAAGGCAACCGACGCCCGCGATAATCAGAGCGAAAAATAATGTTTTAAATAATCCCGCCAAAAGCATTCCATAAGTCGCTGCAATAGAAAGCTGGTTTAGATATGTTTCCAGGGTGAAACCAAGTGAAAACATCACTACCAGTCCTCCCAATAGGCCGAATAAATTACCAAAGACTGTTAGAAGCGGGAGCATCAATACCGAAGCTATTACCTTGGGAACCACTAAAAAAGGAACAGAATCCAGTCCCATGGTATCCAGGGCGTCAAGCTCTTCGTTAACTTTCATAGTGCCAAGCTCTGCCGCGAAAGCAGAACCGCTTCTTCCGTTTACAACAAACGCGGTCATTAAAGGTCCAAGCTCCTTGAAATAGGCTATGACTAAAAGATCAGCCACAAATATCTGAGCTCCATATTGCTTCATGGGTACTGCGGATTGAAAAGCAATTACCAGTCCAACCAGAAAATTGACCAAAGCTATTATAAAAAGAGCATTGGCCCCGAATTTCTCACAAGTAATAAATACGTCTTTCCATCTAATCTTATCTGGACGAATAAGCGCGTTTAACAGAGCGATAGTGACGCGCCCGGTAAAGATGATATTTGCCCTGATTTCTTCCCATGCGTCATAACCGAATTTGCCAGCAGCTACTATGAAATTGTCTCTTTCTTTTGATTCGGTAGGTTCTGTATCCTCAAAATCTTTGGGGTTAAAGAGGTGTAGTAATTTGCTCGTTTCTTCAGATAGTCCCTCGACCCTGTATGTGCCGCCTGAATTTTCCTGGCGAATCTGGAGACTTGTAATTAAAGCAATTCCCGAGGCGTCACAGTAATCAATTTCTGATCCATCCAGAATAAGCTCTCTTGGCTGTGTCTTTTTTAAAGCGGAAAGCGTGTCGGACCATATTTTTGCGGTTGTATAAGCATTCAGGGCCCCTTTTATTTTGAGCCTGAGTGTATTATTATCTTCTGTAACCGATTCTAAAGAAGGCAGTTTGGGGTTTGAGTGAGTCTTTGTCATGATAAGCCGGTAGAGCAGCTAATTAATACCTGTTTAAAATATATGCCCTCTAATGGGTTTATTGTGAGGTTAACATAGAATATTAAATAGAGTCAATTATGAAGAGAAATACTCCTCTAGTCAGAAACCTCGATGCTTTTTACCATCTTGAGATCTTTATCGTTTGTGCCGTTGCTTCTATCTTAATCATACGTATTTTTCTGCACTTAACAGGATATCCCCAGATAGGCAACAGCACTCTGCATATCGCTCATATGTTATGGGGCGGCCTGTTTATGTTAATAGCCATTATTCTGCTGTTTTCGTTTATTGGCAAGCGCATAGCAGTGTGGGCGGCGATTTTTGGAGGAGTTGGATTCGGGACTTTTATTGACGAAGTGGGAAAGTTTATAACAAGCGACAATGACTACTTTTTTGAACCCTCAATTTCTGTAATGTATATCATTTTTGTTTTAATAATACTCTCAATGCACATGATTAAAACCGGTTGGACTTACACGAAAAAAGAATATCTGGTAAATGCCTTAAAAGGTCTTGAAGAAGTGGCGCTTCAGGATCTTGATCAGGATGAGAAGTATACAGTTATCAGGTATTTGGATAAAAGTGATCCCGACAATACGTTAGCCAGGTCGGTAAGGGAGCTTGTAAGTAATTCCACATTAGTCCCGGACTCTGAACCCGGTTTATATATAAGATTGAAAGCCGCTTTGAAAAACTTTTACGCAAAAATTGTCGGATATAAATATTTTCGGTCCGCCCTGGTAATATTTTTTGTAGGGCAACTACTGTTAACCTTTACATATATAGCCGTATTTACATTTTTCCTGGGTCTTGGGTGGGAAAGCATTCTGGATGTGAAAATCCTGACCAATATAGCCGAAAAATCACTTAATCTGAGTTTCATAGACAAGGCTCAAATATTTTCATCTTTACTTTCAGGGGTTTTTGTTTTGCTTGGTGTTTACAATTTAAGAAAATCCAGGCTTGTTTCGTATCAAATGTTTGAGCGCTCTGTTCTTGTTTCAATACTTCTTACATATGTGTTTATATTTTATAAGGAACAGTTTGCAGCTCTAGCCGGACTTTCTGTGAATATTCTTGTTATTATTGCACTCAGACTTATGATTGCTGGTGAGATGAGTGAAAAGCGGTCTTGATTAAACAGCGCCGTGTAGACTGTAATAAATGATAATAAAATAATAGGTTACAGGGAATACGAATATCAGGCTGTCAAAGCGGTCGAGCACTCCTCCATGGCCGGGCACAATGTCGCCGGAGTCTTTTATCCCGGCGCCTCTTTTTATAGAAGATTCAACCAGATCTCCCAGTATAGCAGATATGGCAACCAAAAGCGCGAATGCTATTGTCCAGTCTGAACTTAGTGGATTTCCAAAAAGGTAGTTTACTATAAGTCCGGTAATTATACAGACAACAATACCCCCTATTGTGCCCTCTATCGTTTTTCCAGGGCTTATCTTTGGCGCAAGCTTGTGGCTTCCGATTAAAGTGCCAGTGTAATAGGCCCCGGTGTCATTTAAAAAAGTGCACGCGACGGCAAAAACGACAAGAAAAAATCCCAAATCGTTTAGCCCCTGTATGTTTTGGGAATATGTATTTATGCTCTCATAGTGGTGTAAATTCCTGAGTAGAATTGCGTGGCTCAGAAGCCATCCAAGATAAATTACTCCGAAAAGAGTCGCGCCGATGTTAGTGACTGTTTGGCTAAAGTCTCCTTTTCTAAGGTCTACGATCAGAATAATTAATACGAGTGCGGTAAAGCAGAAAGTAAAGTAGTAGTATCCCATATAAGCTGAGATACCAATTAAGAGGGATGAGATTATTCCGAGTATTTTTTCGTTGGGAAGGTTTTTTGATTCAAGCAGTTTTTGGTATTCAATCTGACCGACAAGTATTAATGCTAGAAAAAAGAGAAGATAGACTACTCCTCCGAGAAGAAAAATGATATATAATATAGGCACTGCGATAGCCGCAGTTATTAGTCGTTGTATAGGGTTGCTCATGGTATTATTGTGATTATAATTTCCCTGAACTACTTGATATTGCAAATAATTTTTGAGGTCTTGTGAATTTATGAAGAAATCTGAAGTCACTCCAATTTTTCTTCCTTGCGATAAACCTATGAGCGTGGCTGTGCTTTTATCCGGCTCGGGGACGAATTTTGTCGCGCTTTATGAGGAGCAAAAACGATTGGAAAAAAAAGGTGAGAAAAATTTCGGAAGAATTGACGTTGTTTTCACGAATGTGCCCAATTGCAGGGGTGCACAGTTGGCTGAAGAGTACGGTATTCCGGTTGCGAGACTCAGTTCTAAAAAATTCTTTGAATTTCTGGATAAGGAACCCAATGACGAGCAAGTCAGAGATTATTATGATGCGGCCGCTATAGTAAACATTGAAGAAGTATGCGATCCGGACCTTATAGTTCTCGCGGGCTATAGGAGAAGACTGGGTAGTCCATTTCATAGAAGATTTAAAAATAAGATTATAAACCTTTATCCCGGGGATATTACAAAAGACTATTTGACAAAGGGAGTTGATGCCAACGTTCAGGCTATGAGAGCCGGTGAGGATAGCATTAAGTGCACCGTTTATCTGGAAAGGGAGAATGAAAGATTCGGTCCGGCCATTCTTCAATCAAAGCCGATCTCACTTGTTGGTTTTAAAGAGTCGGATAAAGAGCGTGTAAATGAAATTATCAGGGATAAAGGTGAATGGAAGATTTACCCGTTTGCAGTGCACAAGCTTATTGCAAAGGGGTGTATTGAGGTTGATGAAGATGCAAATGTTTATCTTGAAGGCGTTAGAATGGACCGATCAGGTCTTCAATTCGGAAGCTAGATTATTTTCCCCTAAGCTTTGCCCAGGTATCTCTAAGGGTTAATGTCCTGTTAAAGACCTGGTTTCCATTGGCGGCTTCTACTGAATCAACTATAAAATATCCGAGTCTTTCAAATTGATAATTTACACCAGGTTTTACTTTGGCCAGACTGGGTTCCAGATAGCACTCATTTAATACTGTAAGAGAATCGGGATTTAGTAATTCTATGAAATCTTTACCTTCTTTGTTATGTTCAGGATCAGCATCCGTAAACAGCCGGTCGTATAATCTCACTTCTCTTTTTATTGCGTGTTTTGCAGAGACCCAGTGTATGGTTGCTTTTACTTTTCTGCCGTCGGGGGCATTGCCGCCCCTGGTCTCAGGATCGTATGTGCAGTGTAGCTCGACTACATCACCGCTCTCATTTTTTATGACTTCGTTGCATGTAATGAAATAAGCGTATCTAAATCGCACTTCTCGACCGGGCGCCAGTCGATAAAATTTCTTAGGGGGATCTTCCATAAAGTCGTCGCGTTCTATGTAGAGTTCTTTTGAAAAAGGCACTTTTCTTGTTCCTGCGCTTTCGTCTTCAGGGTTATTTACCGCTTCAAGTTCCTCAGAGTTGTCA
>CBDUCG010000051.1:0-12649 GCA_965365595.1 uncultured bacterium | reverse complement strand
CCCGGGCCGATTTACTCTCAGCGTATCCCCATCGGTAATCGGAAAACCGTCCAGCCGGTCCTGCAAGAATTTATTCTCATTTCCATTATATAAAATATCGTTATTTCTGGGGGCAAGTATAACTTTAGTCGCGGATTTCGAGTCGATTTTCTTTACGAAAACGTGTTCGTCTAACTCTACGCGCGCATTCTCTCTGGTTACATCGTCAAGTTCTATAACCGATTTTAGGCTCTTACCCTTATCAAGCGGCATTACTCTGACGATGGTTTTTCTCTTACCGCCGATCTCAATCAGGTCCCAGGCTTCAATCCCAAGTTCACGCATGTCTCCTGAGTTGAGCCTTGCAAACCCCTTTCCCGAATCTTTATTTTCTATCCTGCATATTTTAAGAGCAATCATATTATTAACCTTAAAAAAATAATACCGCCAACAGTGGTTGGGTCAAGCTGTAATTAGACACAGTTAATTCCGCATACCTGCAATTGAATAAAAGCCACATATTTATTATACTCTTTCAAATTCAAATAACGCAGCGTACCTGTGATACTTAAATCCCTTACACTAAAAAACTTCAAATCCTATACGGCTGAAACCTTCAGTTTTCACGATAGATTCAACCTTATTATAGGCGAAAACGCCCAGGGTAAGACCAATCTGCTTGAGGCCATACATTTTCTTCTGGTTTTAAAACCCTTCAGGCAATTAAGAACGGAAGAAATAATAAGTTTTGGATCCGCCGAGTGCAGGCTCAAGGGTGAGATAGAGTCTGATGCAGGATTTGATGAAATAAATATTTTTCTAGATGAAAATCATAAAACTCTTAAGCTCAACAATAAAATTGTCTACAAGACTTCCAGAGTTTCCGGCAGATATAATGTTGTTACCTTTCTTCCGAGCGATATAGATGTTGTTAAAGGGTCGCCTCAGGGAAGAAGAATATATATAGATTCCATAATATCATCGGTTATCCCGGAGCATTTAAGGGATTTAAAACTCTATCAGAGAGCGCTTGGCCAAAGAAACGCTGTTTTAGCCAAAAATCCCTCGCTTACACGGGACAGGCTTGAGGTATGGGATGAGCAAGTGGCTGAGATAGGCACCCGCCTAATTAGAAGGAGACTCCAATTAATAACAAAAATAGAACCGGTGCTTAATAATATATATAAAAACACTTCAGGAACTGATCAGGATGTGACAATTCAATACGACAGCTCGGTATCTATAAATGACAATATAGAAAATTCCTTTAAAAATGAGCTCCGTAAAAAGTTTGAACAGGATAAGAAACGGTTTCATACAACAGTTGGACCGCACCGGGACAAAATCAGTTTTTTTATTTCAGGAAGGGATGCTTCAGTATACTCATCACAGGGTGAGGCTAAGAATCTGGCACTGGCTTTAAAAGCTTCTGAGATTGAAATGGTAAAACAGTTTATAGGCAGAACACCAATTTTACTGCTGGATGATATAACCAGCGAGCTCGACGGCAACAGAAAAAGGTTCTTGTTTAAACTCCTTCAGGACTTTGCCGGCCAGATATTTATAACGACCACAAGCATGAAAGAGATCTTGTATAAAGGGCATATCCGGGGATTCCACATAAAGGATAAAAAAGTGCGTCAGAAAGATCTTGAAACTTGATTTATTTACATCTAGGTATATTTATATAGCCTGGTTCTGTAAAGAACGGATGAAATCTTTAAAATTTTCGGAGAATCAAATGAGTGAGAAAGCATTTCAGGACAACTGGGAACACAATGAGTGCTGGGGATGCGGGTGCAATAACGAGCACGGTTTACAATTAAAAAGTTATTGGTCGGGAGACAAGTCAGTATGTGAATGGATGCCTAGTAAGAACCATAAAGCAGGGCCTACCGGATATTTAAACGGAGGGGTTATCGCCACCATTATTGACTGTCATTCAATCTGCACGGCAATAGCGGACGGCTACAAACTCGAAGAAAGGGAGCTTAACAGCAAGCCTGTGATATGGTACGTAACAGCCTCGATGAAGATCGATTATCACAAACCAGTCCCTATTGACAAAAAGGTCAAATTGAAAGCTAAAGTAACGATGAGAGAGGGAAGGAAGTTGCTAGTAGTCTGCAAATTGCTTTCAGGAGAAGATGTATGCGTAAGCGCTGAGGTGCTTGCTGTAAAAGTCCCGCCTGAAAACTGGTTCGATTAAGAGTTCTGATGGCGCTTTTTTACCATATTTTTATAAGAGTCCTATGTTCAACTACATGAGAATTGCCTCAGTACTTTCAATTTTATTTCTTTCTGGATTTATATCAGAATCATTTTCGCAAGAGATCCCAACACCTGTAACCGCAAGATTAGTTTCTGACTCATTGGAAATCAATCCGGGAGAGTCAATTAAATTAGGCGTTTTATTTGATATTGATCCCGGATGGCATATCTACTGGAAATACCCGGGAGAAAACGGATTGCCAACAAAAGTTAATTTCCATGCACCCGATGGTTTCAAGCTGGATGAGATTAACTGGCCTCTGCCAATGGCATTTGAAAAACCTGAAGGCGGTGTTGACTATGGTTATGAAAAATCAGTCTTGTTGTGGACTGATATTCAGATTCCTTCAGACTTGAGTGAAAGCAAAATTGATGAATTTGGTGCTAAAGCATCATGGGTGAGTTGTAAGGAAATCTGTATTCCTGGTAGAGCCGATCTTAAATATGACGTAAAAACAGAAGGTTCAGAACTCCGAAAGAATGAAGCAATATTTGCAAAATGGCAAAGATTAGTGCCTAATACTGTATCAGCGGAAGATAATCCATTTGAAATTAATGCAAACAGGCTCAGAATAGATTCTCGTACGCTTAGAATTGAACTGGAAATAATATCAAATGGACAATATAAAAAAGTTGAATTTTACCCAAACCCCGGCGACTCTCGTAAAGTTGCAAATGTGAAAACTGTAGAATTCGTGCAAGGCAATACCACAAATATGAGTTTCGATGTAATTACAAAAATCGAACAAGAAATATCCGATAATGAGATGTCTGGAATATTGGTTTATTCAAATGAAAGCGGAAAACGATTAGCCATTGAAATAGATATAAATCTTGCCGATAATTAAAAAATTGAGATATAAGGGGACAGTTTAATGAATTATAATAATTTGGGATTATTTTTATTCAGGGTTTCAGTAAGTTCAATAATGATACTTGGGCATGGACTGGGAAAGCTCCTAAACCCTGAACCCTTTATAGCAAATATTTTAAAGATGGGTTTGCCAATGCCTAACGTTCTGGCATATCTTGCAATTTCGGCCGAAACTTTGTTTCCGCTTCTGATTATCTTCGGACTATTAACCAGGATTTCAGCTCTTATCGCAGGTATCAATATGCTAGTTGCAGCTTTTGTCATACATATGACAATATTCGGTGACACGTTTTCAAAGTTTGAGCTTGCGACTCTTTATATGATTGCCTTTCTTTTTCTTGCTATTGTTGGTCCTGGGGGATGGACAGTTCAGAGACTTTTTAGCGAGGAATGATTTTAATATAGAGGAATGATTTTAATATAATTGTGTTCTTTTCTGCTTCGGGTATTCATTATCATGCTTCATAATTTATTCATATCAGCTTAATATGCTATCCATTGGAGCCAAATAAGTATGGGCGTTAGGAAAAAGATTAAGATTATCGGCGGCGGATTTGCAGGGGTTAAGTGCGCCTTGACACTGCGCAAAAAACTCAAAAGGGAAGAAGCTGATATTATTCTATATAACAGTGAAAATTATCTTGTGTTCCAGCCGCTTCTTGCCGAAGTCGTAGGGGCTTCTATCAGCCCTGAGCCGGTTGCGGTGCCGCTTCGTCAGATGCTACCTGGGGTTTACTGCCGAACAGAAGACATTACCCGTATTGATGTTGAGAACAATCTGGTAGAGTACTTGGACGACAAGGGCATGAAAGGTCAAAGGGGATATGACCACTTGGTTATTGCTTGTGGGTCATCTGTAAATTTGGGCCAGATACCTGGCATGGCGGACCATGCATTCCCCCTTAAAACTGTAGGTGACGCTGTTGCGCTCAGATATCATGTAATGCAGCAGATGGAAAATGCAGAAATAGCTGAGGACATGTATAGAAGACGCTGGCATCTTTCTTTTGTAGTGGTTGGGGGAGGATTTAGCGGAGTCGAAGTAGCCGGTGAGATAAACGATCTGGTACGCGATACGAGAAAGTTTTACAGAAATATATCCAAGGAAGAGATTAAAGTTACATTAATACATTCGAGGGATCAGTTACTACCCGAAGTTACCTCAAAACTTAGAGATTTTACACGAAAGAAAATGGAGCAAGCCGGCATTAATGTCGTACTCAACAGACGGGTGTCACATGTCACCCAGGAAGGCGTGGGATTTGATGACGGTGTAACAATAAAAGGCGCCACTATAGTCTGTACAGTGGGTAATGCTACTGCCCCGGTAATTCAGAAACTGGACGCTCCGAAAGAACGAGGGCGGCTTATAACAGAGACTGATATGAGAGTTCAAGGTCATCAAGATGTCTGGGCCGTCGGGGACTGTGCCCTTATAACCAATTCATACGACGATACGCTTAGTCCTCCAACTGGACAGTTTGCTGAACGTCAGGGCCATCAGACAGCATTAAATATTGTGCGGATTATCAAAGGCAAAGAAACCAAACCGTTTTACTTCAGACCTCTGGGACAGTTGTGCGCAATCGGAGGTCATAACGCCGTAGCAGAGTTTCTTGGATTACATATTTCAGGATTTTTAGCCTGGTTTCTCTGGCGGTCTGTTTATCTCTTTAAGCTTCCTAGCTTCTCTCATAAGGTAAAAGTCGGCTTTGACTGGGCCTGGGAAATATTTTATTCCCGCGATCTTGCTCATCCTAAAGCTAAACTCACAGACAGGGTGGGAAAGTCGCACTTCGAGCCCGGAGACTATATATTCAGAGAGGGTGATCCATCTAATAGTTTCTATATTATCGAATCGGGTGAAATTGAGGTTATTCGAAAAGTTGACACAAAGAATGAAAAAGTGATTGCCATACTGGGTCCTGGCGACTTTTTCGGAGAGATGGCGCTTTTAGATCACAGGTCCCGGACTTCAGCCGTTAGGGCAAGGACTGAGCTTGAAGTTACAGTTATGGGTAAAAAGATATTTGAGCAGATATCCGGCACACTTAAGCCATTCAGGGATTTTCTGGCTGACGCGGTGAAAAGAAGAAGCGGAAATATGTGGCAAAAGCTCCCGGTTGTTTATGAAATACTGAATGATCAGCCCCTATCTACATTTATCAGACCTGTTGTTGTAAGTGTGAGCCCCAACGTCACGTTTGAGAAAGCTGTAAAGACAATAAGCAGGAAGGAGCTTGACTTTTGTTGCGTTTTGGACGATTCAAACAAGCTTCAGGGAATCATCACCAGAACGGATATATTCCGCGCAGTTGAATCAGCGGTAACCCCTATGACAAAAGTCTCGAATTTCATGAATAATTCGCCAGTTGTAGTTACTGAAAATGATTCTTCCACCATCGTTGCGGCAACACTGAGAGATCATGACCTCAAGTGGGTCCCGGTGGTAGACAATCTCGATAACCTATTTGTCAAAGGTTATGTCAGCAGAGATAGGATGATCACTTTTGTTCTGGACAAGTTTCATGAGCAACATGGAGATCATAAGAATAATGCCTCATCATGATTTCCCAATTAATATGCCGGCTATTAAAACAATCATTCCACCAATTGTAATTTGAAAAGCAGAACGAAGAAATGGTGTATACATATATTTGTTTCTATTATATGCGATTACTATAAGCACAATTCCTACCACAACGCTTGCTATAATGAACGCAGTCCAGAAATGGGATGAGAAACGGCAGTGCGCGACCAATTGCTACAAGAAAAGTCATCCCTCCTTCCACAATTCCCCTCATCCAGGGGCTTCCTCGGCCGCTTATAACGCTGTCATCTGAAAGAGCTTCGGCGAACGCCATACCCATTTCGGCGCCAAACGCTCTTGCCAGACCTACCAGAAAAGCGGTTTTACTGTTCTGAGTTGCAAGCGCGGCCGCGAAAAGGGGAGCTAACTATGAAACTGTTCCGTCCATTAAACCAGCAAGTCCGGGCTGAACCACCTGAAGTATAAATTTTTTTCTATCATCCCCCGGCTTTGGATTTAAATTGGAACTCTAGGGAGACTGTTGCTCTATTTTGCTAATTAAACACCAAGTGATTCAGCAATAAAATAGAGGGGTGACTTCCTTGAATTTTCTATGATTTATAGTTAGAATGACTTGATTAAAAACGGATCCTAAAATAAACACAGGGGAGGTAGTTATGAGTAAAGTAATAATGTCGTTTGCCTTTATTTTAATTATGTTTACGAGTGGAATCAGTTTACAAGCTAAAGGCTTATCAACAGCGGAATTCAGGCAAATGTATGACAGTCTTTTAGCCGGGAAAACATTATCAACACAGGCAGAAGCAAACGGAGCGACGATTACATCTGAGTGGCAGTACGGACAGGCTGTAGATTTAGGCCAGGGTGATTTTGATATTCCTGTAACAAAAGTAATTACAGTTACGAGAAACGGAGAAATGGTACAAAAAAAGACTCTTCAAATCTTAGATAGAGTCAACACTCTTGGCGATACTGCTTTTATATATGAGGAAGCGATAACACTCTCGGTTGAAAACGCAGGTGCTGAGCCTCTTACTACACGAAATTCAGAATTTCTCGGTCAGTTTATTGTGGCGAAGAACGATAAGGGCGGTTTTAATGTATACAATTTCGGCTTGATCCCCTCTGTTCACGTCGAGGGTGACAATGATATTATAGCAGCCTCCAATGTTTCATATTCCTGTTATCCTGAAAACAGTAAGAGCAAATGCGTCTTGACAATACGTGACTACAAACTTGGTGAGTACAATGAACTCCAGGGTTTCACTCTTGGTGAGCCAATCGGTTCGGACTATGTAATAGTTGCAGAAGAGCAGGTCGCACCATAAACTATTACAATATGTTTTAGATATAAATGAATTAAAATTAACTTCGGAGGTTATATAAATTGAAAAAACTATTATTAATAATACCTATGCTTTCCGTAATGGCAGTACTTGGATGTCAGACTTATTCACCAGTTATAGATCCTGGCAGTGTTCAGAATAGCGACAGATATTACAGAGACCAGGCTGAGTGCCAGGCAATAGCAAAGCAGGGTGCTCCGGGCTGGAAAGACACGGCTAAAAGCACCGTAATAGGAGGCGGTGTCGGTACTGGAACAGGTGCTCTCATAGGTGCTATAGCCGGAGACGCGGTCAAAGGTCTAGCTTATGGTGCGGTGATCGGGGGCGTAGCTGGCGGAGCCAAAGGCGTTTATGACAGCGAAAAGGGATATTCGCAGATTTACCGTAACTGCATGGTTGGCAGAGGGTATAACGTACTAAACTAGATCAATAATTTGAATACAAATGATTTATCACTGTTTCTCAATCTCATTGAACTCAAGAGAGATTTTACATCTGAGGAGCTAAAAATTTCTTATAGAGATTTGGTGCAAATCCGGCATCCGGACGGATTTGCACCAAATGACCGTTATTGGCTGTACCTGCTATAAAACATAAATTATAAATATTTAAAGGAGTTACACATGTACAAATGGATACTGTTGATAGTTCCTGTCTTGTTTATAACGTCCTGCAACATGAGCTGGAAGCGTCCGCTTAAGGAAAAACAGGCAAATAAATCTGCTTATGAGCAGTGTCTTCAAGATTATCCGGATAACAAGATTAAGTGTGATGCTTACAAAGATGCATATGATGATTCTGTAAGACAAATGAAAGGTAAAACAGAGGATCCGAGTAGTGAAGGCGGACTTTACGATAAATAGTTTTTACTTTGATTATAAAGACTAAGGAAATTTCCTTTTGTGAAGATTGTTTCTACTGCTGGCAATAACTTTTCTTATGATTGGTTTATCTTTTGCTAAAGATGATCTGATAACAATAACCCAGGAGTCTGAGCAAGTACCTTTGGCAATCGGCAACAGTATTTCGGTTCAAAGTGTGTGCCCGGAAAAGAGTGTTCTTATCAGAGGCGGAGGCGAGTGTCTCGGATTTTTAAACACAGTGCACAGAGGTGTTCTCACTAAGAGTGCTCCCGATTCAATCAACGCCGCATGAAACCTAAAGTGCACCGACATGAACCGTGAGGCTGGAGAAAGGCAGGCTACAGCATGGGCTGTCTGTAAAAAGCATTGATAAAATTTGCCTAAAATGTGTATAATCTGCTTTAGGTAGTGATTACATTCAAAGGAGGGTGGAGAATGAACCACAAATATTTAAATTGTCTGGCAATAATACCGGTACTAACCTTGATTTTCTTCTTTTACGCCAACCCTATTTCAGCGCAAACAGGTATACCGCCAGGAAGTTATAAAAAAACCTGCAAGGATATACAGGTGATGCCGGGTTATCTTTTGTGGGCTTTGTGTGAGAAGGCAGACGGGTCGTATGAGAAATCAACGCTGCAGTTTACTAAATGCGATGGAGATATATCCAATAGTAACGGTAAATTGTCCTGTAAACACAAATCAAGGAAACAGCCGCCGAACGGATCATATAAAAAAACATGTAAAGATATAAGAGTTGACGGGAAGCAGCTAAAAGCTAAATGTGAAAAGAAAAACGGCAATTGGAACAACACAAGTATTAAATACAAAAATTGTAAAGGCGATATAAGTAATAACAACGGCGAGCTTAGCTGCAACGGCGGCGGAGGCTCAAAGATTCCAAAAGGCAGCTACACGGATAGTTGTAAAAACTCATATGTTGAAGGAAAATGGCTTTATTCAAATTGCAAGAAGAAAAACGGAAACTGGCATAAAACCTCGCTCAAATATAAAAACTGCAATAAAGACATAAAGAACGATAATGGCAATCTTACTTGTGGAGGCGGGAACCGTTCGGAATTCCCAAAAGGAAGCTATAAAAAATCATGTAAAAATCTCTACATGGAAGGTACATTTCTTGAAGCGGATTGCAAGAATAAAAATGGTAAATGGAAGCATTCCATTATTAAATATGAAAAATGCAATAAAGGCATTTATAACGATAACGGCAAATTAAGATGTAATTAGTGCATTTCTACTAATTATTCAGTCCTTTATGTCTCCATTGTCCAGAACTATGTCTTTTAGGGTTTTCTGCCCCAAAGCATCATGAATGGCATTATCCACGTCGCCGGTGATCTTATCAATTTGAGGATTAGAGAGGTATCTGCTTTCAAGAAGCATGGTTTCCTTATTGGTTCGAGCTGCATTAATAATTTCATTGAGCGTTATAACTTCAAGGTCTTTTGCCGGCAGATAGTAGCTTGGGTCTTCGCCGGTCTCAAGTATCAGTTTTTTATCCTGTAGCTCGGAAAGAGCTCTATCCACTGACTCCTGCGGAAGCCCTAATTCTTTAACCAGATCGTCAAAAGTCCATTTATCACGGTCGTGGTAGAAGTTGTAGCCTATTAAGTACATTATTACAAACACAAGTTTCTCTTTTACCTTGCTGCTTAATTTAAATATTGTCCGGCCCAAATCCAGAGTATCAAGGTTTTGGTGGCAATAAGCAATCTGAGCTCCGATGAGCAAGATCAGCCAATTCACATACAGCCAGATCATAAACAATATCAGCACCGCTAAGCTTGAATAGATTGCCGCGTATTTTGTTGATTTCGCAACTGAAATAGCAAATACCCACCCTGTTGTCTGCCACGCTATACCGGCAATAGCTCCCGCAATAAAGGCGGATTTAAACTTGACTTTGGTATTCGGGATTACCATGTATATAAAAGTAAACACAAGAAAAACAAATATAAATGGTATCAACTTGGCCCCTAGTAGAACCAGCATTCCCAAAGGCTCTATAGAGAGTACTTTTTGCACAATAGCATTACTTTCAAAGGACGCGGTTAATCCGATTGCCGAGAACATAAGAACCGGTCCTATTAGTAGGATAGTTATGTAATCACTCAAGCGTCTAATAATGTTCCTACCCCGCTTTATGTTCCAAATATGGTTTAATGAGTCTTCAATTTTCATGATTAGTGAAACAGAGGTGTAGATAAGGAGAAGAAGACCAACCACACCCAGCACGCCGAAATTAATTTTGTTGATGAATTCCAATATCTGCGATGTTATGTCTGTCCCTTTTTCTCCTAGGGGCTCAAGGAAATTATTCAAAAATGGTTCAAGCTGGTTTTCTACAACACCGAATGCTTTAAGAATAGATACACTGAACGCCAATAGAGGCACAATCGACAACAGCGTCGTGTACACAAGACTCATAGCTCTTAGGGTTAGTTCATTTTCAGTAAAACCCTTAATTGTGGCGTATATTAGTTTAAGAAGATAAACCAGCCAGGTTCTGAACCTGTTAAGATGTTCCGTGTCTAGGTGCCATAAGTCCCTTCTGAGAAAATCATGTACTTTTTTTATCAGTTCTGCCATATTAATTCACAGTGTAAAGTTATTGATTACAGCCATTGGATACTTTAATTCACCAAATTTTTATAGTCAAATAGGTATGGGAGGATTCACATAACTGAATTTTGTAATCTTTTCGCCTAAATCGAGCGGAAAAAGCGTATAAATCAGCCAAGATCGAAACAAATCTTCTGGAAATTACATATCTCACAGATCTTTTTGTCAATGGTTCTTGGGAAATTCTTCATCTCTGCTTCGTTTTCTTCGGGATTGCTCAGATAACTCTTCATATCTTCAATACTCTTATTTATATAATTTCCGGCAAATTCGATTTGTTTTTTGGTAAAGGTGTGTAATTTTGTATAATTTTCAAAAAGATTTAGCTCGGTAACGCTGATTTTGTCCAATTCAAAATCCAGTTCTTCCATTGCATACATTGCGTATATCACAAATTGAAGTTCGTCGGCGTCTCCAGATCCCGTTTTCCAGTCGAATATTTTGATTTGATCCCCAATACTGTAAGCAAGATCAAGTTTTACATAATAGAGCGCAGTATTGAAGGAGAAGTATGCTCCAGTCATGCTCTCAATTGAGCAAACTGCCTCCTTAGGAAGCCCTGAAATCTCATCTGTTACACCTGTTTTATAAAAATTCTCCAAACATAAAATAACCTCATCATAGTTTTTCTTCCATGTGCTATCAGGTATTTCAGCTCTGTACTCATGCTCAAATAGACCGGGCTCGTTCCTCAGACTGCCGTTCTTGTTCCAGTAATTCCCTTCTCTGGACGATCTGAAATCATTCCTCATGATTTCTGTTAGTCGTTCTTTGGATTTTTTAAGCGGTATCAGCCTGCCCGTAGTGACAAGCTCTTTCAGTATCCTCTCTATTTCATTATGTACGGCTGAGCCTTTCCACTGCCAGCGGTTTTGGAGGTTTTTCAGTACATATAGTGTTCTGGTTACCTCGTCGGCCCTATCTCTTTCCCATCCTCCCCACGAGCCATAGTAGTTGTAGTAATATTTCCTTTTGCATTCTTTAAAAAGGCTGTCTCTGGAATAGGACCAGCTGAATTCATTTTTAAAATCGGCCACTAAACGGCTCCTCTAGTTAAGGTTATATATCATTGTCTGACTATTTTTTTTGTTATGGTTTTTCAAGTGCTCCGGATCATCTCTTCCTCTATCACTGAAACCAAATTTATTGTACAAGGATAGCGCAGCATAATTGTTTGTATTCACATCGAGAACTATTTTATTGCAGCCGCATTCCTTGGCAATTAAGATAGATTCACTCAGAAGGAAAGTTCCCACTCCATGGTTTCTAAATTTTTCATGTACTATGATTACGCTTATATAGAATTCATCTTCATTGAGATTCGGGGTATAAACTGAGTCAAACAATGAAGAACTTATTAAAAGATAGTTTAAGATTTGAAAAAGTTTAAATTTGCACAGCAGATCAAATATTGTCCTGAGTTTGTTAACAGGTTTGCCTGAATATCCAATTACAACCCCGGCTATCTCACCTCCGATGAGGCAAAGATAAATATTCTCGTGTCCGATGAAGTTATTTCCGGTTTTAACAAAATTCCCAACCAGATTTTTTGTATTTTCGTCTCTGGATATTTCCTGTCCCGATTCACCATATCCTTTTATTATTAGCTCGGTTACAATATCTAAATCGTCGGTTTTTAGGTCAAATTTTTTAATTTCCATAGATAAACAGTAAATAATTGTTTCTGCCCAATTGAGTCTAGGTTATAATATTTCTAAATAACATTCAAAAAAGGGGAATAATGACCAATATTGTCGTTCAGGATTTAGATTCAGATAATCATCAATTTTCGTTTAGAGTGGATGTCGAAGAAGGGGATTCACTCACAACTCATCTGGTTGAATTAGACCGTGATGAATACCAAAACCTTACCGATGGAAAAATTTCCCCTAAGGAGCTTATACAGTGTTCATTTGAGTTTCTACTTGAAAGAGAATCTAAGGAATCGATATTAAACAGATTTAATGTTTCTGTTATCTCGCGCTATTTTCCTGAATACTCAAGTGAGATATTGAAATACTTCTAGTATTTGAGTCAACATCAATTTTATAGGAGAGTAGAAAATATGATGAAAAGATTTTTCTATATTCTTTTGTTAGTTTTGATAGTGGGAGGTTTTATC
>CBDUCG010000050.1:0-13355 GCA_965365595.1 uncultured bacterium | reverse complement strand
TACCGGGATACTAGATAGTTTTTAATTCTACTAAAGAAGTTCAAAAAACAAAAGCAATATTTAATAAATGGTATTGTAGCTATCTGGTGAGTAGTCCTTTATAAGATTATCTTTATTTTCAATTTTCTTCTCATCAGGTCTTATCTTTGAACACTGAGTGATATTTGCAGCTTCATCTGTACTCTTAGTCTGAGTGCAGTCAACCCGCTTTTTGCCGTATAGTTCGTGCTGACTAATTTCATTTTTGTCTCCGCCTCCGCACCCGGAAACGAGTGCAATGATTATTAGTAAGAAAAATATTTTCATTTTAGCTCCGCGCCTCCATTTCTTTCATAGCATCAAACCATATATTAACTGTTTCCTCAAATAAATCCCTAGCCTCTTTTTCCCCCTTTGCAGGTTCAATTATGTCCATAACAGTGACTCCAACTTTTGGGAAACGCAGACCTGGATTAATAGGGGACAAAGTCTTACTTGCTCCGTCTATATAGATCGGAACGATTGGCGTATCTGTTTCAACACTCAGTAATCCCGTTCCTATACGAGGTTTCATAACGGCTCCAGTGCTGGTTCTCTCGCCCTCGGGGAATATGCAGACTGAGTATCCTCTTTTTAGTCCTTCTGTTGCAAGCCTCAATGATTCAGCCGATGTTCCCCCGGTACCCGTAAGTATAATCCTCATCGGATGCACAATCCATGAAAGAGGAGCTTTGTTGAAATATCCTCCAAACCCTGTGAAAAGTGTCTTTTCCAGCATTTCGCCTGGCAAAAGGGCATAAATTAAGACAGCGTCAATCAAGCTCTGATGATTTGGACAAATCAACACCGCTTGTTTTCTCGGGATTTTTTTCTTGTTTTTTAGGCGCGATCTAAATGCGATCAAAACTACGAATCTAAGTATAAGTTGAAAAATTCTTATTGTGGTACGTTTCAAAAAATTACGGTTGAGGTTAAACAAATCATCAAGCGATTCAGTATTCTCAAGAGCTTTTGCCTGTTCTACTGCCTCCTCAGATACATTCACCGATTCTGGCAGCCGTTGCAGTATATCTCCTATTGTACGGACATCGGTGATCTCTTCTTCCGGGATATAAACGCCAAATTCCTTTTCAAGAAGCCCGCTTATCTCAACAAGCGTAAGAGAGTCTATACCCAAGTCCAGAGTGAGGTCTTCAGTTGGGTGAAAAGGCCCTTTAATCTCAGTTATATCCGAAAATCGGCTCAAGAATTTTTGTGATACAGGTTTATTGAGTAACTCAATTTCTTCAGAGCTTAACTCTGCTAATTTTTTCGACTCTACGCCCGACCGTAAATCATCGGCGATTTTTTCGATCTCATTTCTTTTGAATTTCCCAAGTCTGGTTTTGGGTAGCTCGTCATTGTAAATAAATACTTCCGATATCTGCATATAAGAGGGTAGACTCGAGCCTTGCATCGATATAATCGAGCGTATTCTGTTCCTGATATCAAACACATCTCGTTCTTTTACTTCTCTCATATTAGGCACAACAACAACTCCTAGACCTTTGATACTTCCGGATGCGGTTTTCTGGGCCACAACACATATCTCTTTAATGGTAGAGCTCTTGTTATAAAGGTTTTCAACGTCTTCAGGGTAAATGTTTTTGCCGGACGGAAGCACTATTACCTCTTTCGCCCTTCCTGTGATAAATACATTATTCTTAGAATCCAGATATCCGAGATCACCTGTGTGAAGCCATCCGTCTTTAATTATTTCATTTGTCGCTTTTTCATTCTTGTAATAGCCTCGCATAACGTTTGGACCTTTGAGGCAAATCTCGCCAGTTCCATTATCATCAGGGTTTGCAATTTTAACTTCAATTCCGGGAAGCGGACTACCCGCGCTCCCTGGGTTTGGCATATCAGGTGAGGTAAGTGTTGATACTGCGGATGTTTCGGTCAGCCCATAGCCTTCTGCAACTTTAAAACCCAAGGTCAAAAATCCCCTATATACTTTTGGATCAAGCTTTGCTCCACCTGAGGTAAAAAAACGGAACTTCTTTCCAAAGGGCTCATGAATTTTACCAAAGAATGTTTTTCCCAACCTGATATTTGCAGATTGCCAAGCAGCCTCTGATACTTTGAATAGTGTTTCGAATAAAATTTTCTGCACCAGAGGCAGACGTCTGACCTTATTTTTAATTTCACTATAAAGCAGCTCAAATAGCCTCGGCACCCCAGGGAAAATCGTAACGCCTGTTTCTTTAATACTTGCCAGTAGATCCCTGCTTTTAATTGACTCTGAAAATGTAACAGTGGCCCCTGCCCATAAGGGTGACAGTAATGCCACTATTGAAGAATAGCCATGGTGAAGAGGAAGTATATTTAGTACGTTATCTTTTGGCGATACATCAATGGATTTTAGTATTGCTTGCACATTGCCGAAAACGTTTCCGTTTGATAACTGAACTCCTTTCGGTGTTCCAGTAGTTCCCGATGTGAACAGTATTACGAGTAAATCATTTTCTTCTGGCAAATACGGCTCAAGAGATTCACAATCGTGATGTTCATTAATTGTAGTCTCCATTGGAATGATCTTAATTCCCGCCCCTTTAGCTTCTAACTCTTTCTTCAAATCTTCTATATGTACATGATCTACAATAATTGCTTTTACTTCAGCAAATTCAAGATAGTTATATATATCCTGAGCGCCAAGAAGCGCATCAAGAGGTATGACTGTTCCGCCCAGAAAATTGATCGCAATGTATGAGATAACCCAGTTTGGTGAATTATCCCCATACACTGAAATATAATCCCCATTACGGTATCCCATCTGCTCGAGTTTGGATTTTAGTTTCAGACTTATAGTGAATAGCTCATTATATGTATAGCCTGAATATGCTCCTTGAGCATCTCGTATCTGTATTGCTATCTTTTCAGGTTGTGTTACCGCCCAGTGCTTTAGCTGTTTGGCCAGCATAGATGAGTTTCCTCAATATTTATATTGGTTATAATGAAAAAATTATAGCCTATGTTACTAATCGTTATTTAGAGAAGATTTCAGAAAATATAGATTTTCAAGTATCTTAATCACTAATACATTACTCATAGTTTATAGGATATTATAAGATTTAGATATCCTCAATATCACAATTGGAGCGGGGCTATACTATGTCTGATTATGGTTCGTTATATTTAATAGATACAACATATAATTTTGAAAGAGATGCTACAGAGGTTATTTTCGGCTATATGGAGAAAGAAGAGCAACTAGTTGGCCGGGTAATGAGTGTCAGAGTGATCGTGAATGTTCCTGGATGCGCTGATAATGAGAGTAAGGCTGTCAAAGAAGGACTGAAAAAAGCAAGAAAATTACTTGAATCATCAGCAAAAGCCACATATGAAGAAGAATGAGAAAATTGGTTAGAACAATTCATGCTCATTAGCTTTGCTTAAGGCCAAGTCGAGAATTGTACAGCATTTACAGTTTATGATAGAATCTAGCCATAAGGATTTATTAATTTTGGGTCATTTCCATAAAAAGCAGCAGAAATAAACACACTTCAAAAGGAGGGTAATATTGTGAGTAGTTTAATTAAATCAATTTTAATGTTTATATTGGTAATTGGTGTAACTGCCAATATAACTGGTTGTGCATCTATGGGCGGAAGCAATCCACCGCCTCCACCACCTGGCAAAATCGGCCAGATGGAAAAATTCGATATAAATCAGGCATCCGAGCAGGAGATATATACAGCTCTTCAGAGAGACGGCAGTGTTGCAATCAGCGGAGGAATACTGTTTGCGTTTGACAGCGCAAAGATAAATCCTAGTGCTGAGGCTATAGTAGCAAAGATTGCAGATATGTTGGAACAGCATCCAAGCCTAGAGCTTGCTGTAGTTGGATACACTGACAACACGGGAGATTTTAACTACAACTTAGGGCTCTCAAAAAAACGTGCAGATGCAATTGTAAATCAGCTTATGAAAGAGGGAGTTGCAAGTCACAGGCTAGCTGGTGTAGGTGTCGGTCCGCTTAATCCGATTGCTTCAAATGCTACAGATCAAGGCCGTGCTGAAAACCGCCGCGTTGAGCTTGTTGTTATCGAACTTGATCCCTATGGCCAAAGCTAATTATCTTGTATGGGTAGAACTTCTACCTGATTTGAACCGGTATATTGTCCAATAAAAGAAACAAAAAAGGGAGCCTCGACTCCCTTTTTTGTTTATGATGTGAATGTATTTTTTCGTATTAAGCAACTACTTACTTTTTTTGCGAATCACAAAAAAACCAACTATTCCTAGTACTCCAGCAGCCTTGCCAACTCAGTTAGCAATTAATTCATTAGAATATGTTGGAGATTCAATCACTAATGGATGAATAGCAATAACTTTATCCTAATGAGCAAAATTGATCATAAATTATCAGAGTTTATTTAGGACTGTTAGACTTATTTGATAATGAGTCGTTATGGGTTTGGAGTACCTGAGTTTCTCCAACCCCGCCGCCATAATGATTGGGTGGAACTTCATACTGATCCCCCAATTTTTCCACAATGAAGTTGATCAGATGATCCATATGTTCAATACAGAAACAATAAGAATAACGGTGTTGTCCCGCTCTGAGCATGCTGTTGCTTAATACCCGTGAAGTTACATAGCTTACTTCGGAATGGTTCTTGCAAACATCTATTCCACAAACGCTACAAGTCCCCATTTGATCTTTATCCGCTTGATATGAACAACGCTCACCTTTTTCGTTCACGTAGTCACATTGAGCCACCTCCAGCTGTACTGTTTTCTTGCTCATTCCGCACCTTTTTGAAAATTGTACTTATTCAAATATTCAGTATAGCTGAGATAAAAAATATCCTAAATTTATGATTTGCATTATTGGAGTTTCATAAAAAGTTGCTGTCAAATCCACTATAATATGGATTTCATTTAACTAAAAATTGTTATAATTGCTTTGGTAGCCCAAACGTTACAGATTTAGAACCAGATATTGATAGACATGAAAAATATATGAATATAGTGATATCGTAGGGTTATCGGCTAATAATTCAGATATATACAAGAAAATATATATAATATTCCCTAATGGTATTTGAAGTAAAGATTGCACTAGTCTCCCTTTTGTCAAGCTCGATTAAAGTTGGTCTTATGAAAATTGAAATCTGAGTGATCACATTACTTTCAATCATAGAGTTTATAGAGCCCAAGATTTTAGAGAATGATTTCTATTGACTGAATACTCAATCTTGTGATACCATGAATTTTATGGCAGTTGTTTAATTACTTCTGCTTTCTATTCCAATTAATGGGGGTTTAAAAAATGAGAAATTTATTTTTTATTGGCATAGCTGTCTTTTTATTTGCTTTTTCTACATCTGTATTTTCAGAAGAAGAAACAAATTCGAAGATACCAGCTTGGAATATGAAAGGTGATTTGGTTATCTCTGATACATGTGGGATAAATTGTCCATGTTTATTTGGATTTGACCCTGATCATGGACATTGCAGATTCCTTGGAGGAATGAAAATAAACAAAGGAACTTATGAAGATACCTCACTGGACGGCGTTACATGGGGAGTATTGGGCGAGTTCACTGGCTCAGGAGAAAACCTCAAATTTATATACACAGGATATTACATCGATGATAATGCCTCAGATGAACAACAAGAAGCCTTGAGGAGTATACTTTCCGGAGCCCCTTTCTCACAACTCGGGGAACAATTGGGGATCAAAGTTGTAAATGTCGATGTTGTTATCCCAGACACGACAATTGGAGAATACAGACTGACATTGGGTGAATTGGGTGATATAGCGGTTTTGCCTGTCACGGGAAATGACAAAAGTTCGCCACAGAAAATTGAGAACCCGGTATACCCTTTCCCAGCTAAGGAAATAATTTTGGGCAGTGCGACAGGGAAATTCAGTGACCATGGCAAGGACATTAATTTGGAAAATAATAGCGGAGAAATAAGTGAAATAGAGCTCTCTGGCGGTGGAAGTTGAGATAAGCTTATTTTCTTATGCAGAAAAAATTGGTTTATTAATCAAAGGCTGATATGAAATGCTCTTAGTACAGAGGGTAGTTAGTTTTTTGTTTGGTGTTTTTATATTATTTGCAGGGTATCAGTTTCAAAAAGGTCTTCCTACAGTTGGTGCGACCGGAGAGGCGGTTAATATAGGTGGGAATTTTTACCCCACAAGCTTGGTTCTTTGGTTTTTCTGGATAATAACAATCGGAATTGCTGGAATTTATTTCCTATATGCACTGCGACCAATTGATGACGGCAATAAGTAAGCTTCCTTTCATTAACATTGCCATATGCTTGGTCACCAGTGTTGTAGCATTTAATATCTTATCTAAATTGTAGTTCTTCTAACACGCTTGTATCATTGAACAATATTATGGTAGGCCTAATGTATCAGAGTTTGAACCAAATACTAAAGATATGAAAAACATATATGAATTTAAAGATATTATAGAATTATTGGGAAAGAATAGGGATATATATCTGAAAAAAATTATGGATAATATTCACTAATGGTATTCGAATTATGTAAAGATAGTATATCAATATTATGTTATTAGCATTTAAGGTAGTTTCAAATTGCATTCAATCTTGGTTTTATCTTTTTATTCAAAAATAGGTAGAAGCTTTAGGGGAGTATCTATCCCCCCAAATACTTTTCTTCTCATTGTAATTCCATGTGATACGTTCTATTTTATAATATAATAAAGCAATATTATCATTGAGATTTAATGTATATGAGCATAATTTGAGTTCATTATGACAAATAGAAAAACTTTTAGAAATTTAGATGAAGACCAGGCTCTAAGAATTATTATGGAGGGAACAGCGGCTGAAACTGGGGAGAATTTCTTTAAAGCACTTGTTGAGAATCTCGCCAAAGTTTTGAATATAAAAGGAGCCTGGGTTACAGAATATAAAAAAGAGAATCGACAACTAAATTCATTAGCTTTTTGGATTGATGGTAAATGGATTGATGAATATAGATATGATATTTCCGGAACACCGTGCGAAGTTGTAGTAGAAGACAAAAAACTTATTCACGTCGCCCAAAATGTAATCGAGCTTTATCCAGATGACCCAGATTTAGGACCACAAGGTGCTGTTAGTTATATTGGAGTGCCTCTTCTTGACTTAGAGAATTGTGTATTAGGTCATTTAGCTGTGTTTGATACAAAACCTTTGCCTGAGGAATCTTGGGTCAACTCAGTGTTTAGAATATTTGCTGCAAGAGCATCAGCAGAACTGCAGCGTCTAAGAGCAGAATATGATTTAAGGGAGAGGGAGGAAAAGCTGAGTCGGTTAGTTGACAGTGCGATGGATGCAATAATAGAGCTCAATAATATGCTCGAAGTGAAAATGATGAATCCTGCAGCAGAAAAAGTGTTTGGAATAAAAGATGATTTGATCCGAGGAAAAAGCTTTTTAAATCTACTTTCAGATGATAGTGCAGAAAGATTTCCAGAATTAATAAAAGAATTAGGTGTTCAACCTGAGGGGAAGAGGTATTTATGGATTTCAGGCGGCCTTCAAGCTAAAACATCTGATGGAGTATTATTTCCTGCGGAGGCTACTATTTCTCAATATGAAATTTCAAGAAGACGAAATTACACAATTATATTACGAAATATTAATGAACATCTGGAAGCAAAGAATAAAATAAAACTACTATCTGACGAGACACAGTACCTAAAGGAAGAAATTCAAGAACTAAGTAACTTTGGACAAATTGTTGGTGATTCTGAAGCTATCAAGAGAGTTTTTGATGACATCAATCAAGTATCAAAAACCAATGCGACCGTATTGATATTAGGAGAAACAGGAACTGGAAAGGAGCTTGTTGCCAGAGCCATACATAGTAACAGCACAAGAAATGAATACCCATTAATAAAAATCAACTGTGGTGCCATACCAACTAATTTGATTGAAAGCGAATTGTTTGGCCACGAAAAAGGTGCTTTTACAGGAGCTACGTCAAAAAGGGAAGGAAGATTTAAACTCGCAGATAGAGGAACAATTTTTTTAGATGAAGTTGGAGAATTACCACTTGATTTACAAACTAAATTACTTCGTGTCTTGCAGGAGGGGGAATTCGAGCCTGTAGGAAGTTCACAAACAGTTAAGGTGGATGCAAGGGTTATAGCTGCAACAAATGTGGATTTGCATAGTGCTACTGAGAAGGGAACATTCCGAACAGATTTGTATTATAGGTTAAATGTATTCCCTATTACATTACCCCCTCTTAGGGAAAGGGGTGACGATATAGTTCAATTAGCAGAAGTCTTTTCTTATAAAGTTTCTAATAAAATTGGAGTTTCAGTTAAACCTTTTAATGAAGGACAAAAAATGGCCCTTTTGCAACATGATTGGCCTGGTAACGTTCGAGAGCTTCAAAATGTAATAGAGCTAGCAGTTATTACCGCCAAAGATGGTCATTTGAATTTAGAGAGGGCTTTGCCATCTGCTATATCGAAAAGAGCAGATAGCAAAGTACAGAGCTCGGAACAGGCACTGCAAACTTTTCAGGAACTCCAGGAAAATGAAAAGGAAAATATTATCCGTGCCCTAAATAAAGCTAATTGGCGTATTTATGGAGAAAAAGGTGCTGCAAAGCTACTAGGTATTCCGCCCACAACGTTAAGCTCTAAAATGAAGGCTTTAGACATTAAAAAACATAAGTAGAAGTTTACTTATCACAAATTCTACCTTAACAACTACGATTACAACGTAATATAGTTGTTTGTAACCACGAAAACTCGTTGTATTCTTCAAATTATATTGAAAAGAAAATTCCCTTTTCCTTATAACCAATTGATATTATTGCATAATATTAAATTTGGTGAACTTGGCACGGCATGTGCAACTAATAAGAGTAAGTTCATGACAACAAAATCAAAATAAGGAGGTAATAAAAATGTCAGAACAAAATTTCGCTGTAAAGCAAACTGTACTAAATGGAGTAAACGTTGATTACGTCAACGATGCAGTAAAAATGTTTGAAGACAATAAGGAGCTTGCTGACTTTAAGTTCCGGGTATCTAACAAGTGGATTAATGGTGGACATTGTCAGACTACTGTGCAGGATTTTTATGGAGTTAGCCAAGAGAATCAGCACGCAACTAAAGTCAAGCTAGATGCTGATGAACCACCAATTCTCGCAGGTACTGACTTAGGAGCAAACCCTGTAGAGCATTTGCTAAATGCATTGGCTACTTGTTTAACAACTACTCTTGTTTACCATGCTGCCATTAGAGGTATACAAATAGATGAACTAGAATCCGAACTCGAAGGTGATATAGACTTACGTGGATTCTTGGGAATATCTAACGATGTTAGAAGAGGTTACGAAAATATACGAGTCAAGTTTAAGGTTAAAACTGATGATGCAGAAAACATAGAAAGGTTAAAAGCCTTAAGTAAGTTATCTCCTGTATATGACGTAACTTCTAACGGAACAAATGTTGATGTACTCATTGAAAGAAAGTAGATTTATTTAAAAGGGGAGTTATAAAAAAATAACTCCCCTTTGTATATTCAATTCCAGGCAATAAAAAAATATTGCTAAGATATCAGAAATACCAATTTTACAAATGAAACCAATCAAAAATATTAATGATTCCAGTGCGTTAAAATCTGGTAGCCCAAACGTTACAGATTTCGAACCAGACACTTATAGATATGAAAAATATATACAAGTTTAGGGATTATATAACGTCAACAGCTAATAGTACAGATATATATTCAGAAAATATTGATAATAATCCCTAATGGTATTCGGAATTATATATAACTATTATGTCAAAGTTGTGATTTTTGCAATAGAACGCCATTAAAATGCTATTCTAAACCTCATTCCTAAAACTGCTACAATATTCTCATCTGGAGCTTCAGTAGGGTGGATAATTAATTGTATATCTGGCGTAATTTGTATACTTGGGAAAACCTGTAAACGCAAAAAGGACTCTATAACATATTGAGAGCGAAGACTGTTAACCTCAGGCTCACCCCAGGCAAATGCCAACCCAAACAGGTTCTCATCTATACCCAGATGTAACGGGTCATATACACCTAATCCACCTGATAACAACTGCTTCACGTCAGTCACATCCCCATTTGTATATGAGTAACGCAAGAAGGTGTTATATTCATTTCTAAACTGCTGTTGAAATGTAATCGCTAACCCTTTGCCTGAGGGCACATTCTGTTTCTTAATTCGATCACTGTGCCATATCGCAATATGATAATTTCCATTTCCTTGGCGGGTTATTTTAGTTAGAAAACCTACCTCAATACCAGTAAAGAATTCTTGCTGTCTGAAGAAAGTTCCAAAATCAAAGGTTGAGGAATCGCCGTTAGCATCTCCAAGACTTGAGAGGACATAGAAAAATTTATTGGGATGATAAAATGCTGCAACTCCTAATCCATTGCCCGGATATGATATTGTGGGATTACTCGAAAAAGCCGAGTTAATAAAAAACAACTTAGCACTGCTGAAATTAAAAGAGTCTATATAATCGGATTGATCTATCTTTCCAACCCTAAAGATCAGTTTGTTATCAAATAAATGCTGCTCCCACCAGAGCTGTGAAATAAAAAAATGATTTTCTCCATAAGTCCCGTCAGTCCTCCAGAGTGATCCTATATTATCACCTAATTCGGAAGGAGATATATCAGTAAAGAGTTTATGTTTTGTTGACGATCTGAACCCGATATAAGCGGGATACCCTCTTTTCTCTGAAAATACTTCCCATAGACCTGAAAAATCCCATATCCCGCCTGCCGCATGGTTTTTCTTCTCACCTTGTGTAGCTTTGTCGGCAACTTGATAGAGTCCCGTGTATGCAAGTGTAAGCTCTAATCTTATAGTTTCCCTTAGTTTTGAATTAAGCTTTCTCCAAGGGCGGACAATTTTATTAAATGGATCAAACGTAAAAATACTTCTTTTTATGGTCTCTGATTGTAATATTTCCTTAGGAATACTATCAGGTGCTCTATCTGATAGTTCGTGAGGAGCTCGAGTTTCCTGTTGGTTTTGTTCATTTATTTCTTGATTTCTCTCTGTTGTTTCTATTTTATCACTAACTTCTTCAGACCCATTAACTTCTGAATTTTCTTCTGCATGAATATTTGGGACTAGAACAAAGCTCATGAAAACAACAATAATTAGATACGAATACTTAACTTTGAACATGGATATTGTTGAATTATCAGGGAATAATTACGAATATCGGCCAAAAATTTGAGGATTATATCCCTAATGGTATTTGAAATATATATTACACTTATTTCACACCAAAATACTAAACTTCTCTTAGAGAAAAGCTTCTTTGTTACAAACACTCTTCATAATTTGAATTAAAATACTGTTAAACCTTCTCCCAAACTACTGTCACAATAACTTCCTTTCCGCCTGAGATTCTCGGCTCTGTAGTAGCAATGAATTTATTTTCTTCAAATGCACAATGTCTTTTCTGAACTTTTCCTACCCAATTAGGAAATGACCCACATAATATGTGCATAAAAAGGAGGTCGTCTTCTACTCTGTAGGAACCGCTATAAGCAGAACAGGTATCTAATGCACGAGCTTTTTCTTCCATTGAAGCCCCCAATCGGTCCGGTTTTTCAAAATTTGGACGATCACCAGTTGTAACAGTTAAAAATACAAAGTCATCCTCTGTAAATGTTATGTACCCTAATGGTTTCTCGCCGAAGGGATAGATTACATTGCCAGAAGTTGATTCAGATATCATCGAAACAAGCTTCCATGTCCCGATAAGTTTTTCTCGTGTAGACATTCTTCCCCCCATACACCTTATATTTACTATTTGTTATCTGTTATGTGAACGAAAATGTGTAGTGATTATTTCGGGCTCAGAATTCAGTGGTTAGGCATCAATTTTATTTAAAAAACTAATATCAGCAGATCCATCGATCATAGAACGTATTTTATCAATCACTCCTGTTTCAGTACGCCGTTCATGATATTTTTTATAATGCTTACGTGAGTCCCATTCTTCTACCATAACCATCTTGTTTGGTACATCAGAATCAAAATATACATCGACATATTTGCAGCCATCAAATTTTCTAGTTTCAGGTAGAATTTCTGCTAGATATAGCTTTATATTTTCTATTGATTCGGGTCTTATATTAGCTTGTACAATAACCGTTGTGCTCATATTATTACCTTAAAAAAAATAAGTATAAAATAATTTTATATCCGTGTTAAGGGAACAAATTAACTATTATAGTTCATAGAGCTATCAACATTAGTAACAATTTATTTTCTGCCTACTGCCTCACCCCAAGGTGCAGCTGCATAACCGTTTTTATTTATACCTAAATTTATAAAAGCATTACTAATATCTACAAGTCTTTTTTCGTCAGCCCAACCGTTTTCTAAAATAATATCTCCTATTTTGCCTCTATAAACTTCAGCCCAACCTTTATAAAAATCTGGCCACTCGTCTATCGCTTCAGGTTGCCCCCAATTAGAAGATATATGTATGCTTACAAAACCAACCTCATTTAATAATAACCATAACTTCCGACCTATAGATGGGTCACCACCATAACTACATATAGCTTTTTGAATTAGTTCAATTGCTTCTATTAATATTGGTATTTCAGGACTGACAATTGTCCTATCCATTATCGGTTCTCTAATTAAAATTACTCCATCATTTTTTAATACTCTTTGAACTTCTTTAATAGCATTTATCGGATTTTTAATATGTATTAGAAGTGCTTGCATATATACAATGTCAAAAGAATTGTCAGAATAGGGAAGGTCCAAAATATTAGCAACTTCAAATCGCAGATTGTTAAAATCTGAATCATCAACTTTTGTATTATTGGAATCAATTTGATTCTTATTTATATCAATTCCGATCACATTACCTTTTGTTACTTTTTTTGCTATTTCGAATGTTACTGCTCCTGGCCCACATCCACATTCAAGCACTTCCATGTCAGAATTTAAATGGGGTAAGATAAAGTCAACTGATTTTTGAGCTCTATAGACTAGGTAATCTATTACACCTTTTTGGTATCCGAATGAATAAATGTCTGTTGATTCTTGATCAATATTACTCTTTTTATTCATAGTATTATCATTAAAGATACTATTTAACATAATTACCGTTTATTCAAGTCTAGTTTTAACTACTTTATTCAGGTGGATACAAACTGTTCGAAAAGCAAAAACTATATTATCGATAAACATTAATTCACGTTGCTTTTCTCAATTTATGTAATTAAGGGGGTGATATGAAAACTTATAGGACAGTTTCATGGTAGCCCAAAGGTTACAGATTTCGAACCAAATACTACTAGATATGAAAAATATATTT
>CBDUCG010000049.1:0-13607 GCA_965365595.1 uncultured bacterium | reverse complement strand
AACCGACTGCTTTCGTGAAGGCTGCAAAAAGTGCAAGAGCTGCAAGTGCAGCAGAGCCGATTGCAAAACCTTTTCCTATAGCTGCTGTAGTGTTTCCAAGTGAATCTAGCTTATCAGTGATTTTTCTTACATCGGCTCCAAGCTCAGACATCTCAGCAATACCACCAGCATTGTCTGCTACAGGGCCGTATGCATCAACAGACATTGTGATACCAATTGTTGCAAGCATGCTCACAGCTGCGATACCAATTCCATATAGGCCGGCAAACGCGTAGGAAACACCAATTGCGATCGCAATAATAATCACGGGTGCTGTGGTGCTTGCCATACCGACTGAGAGCCCTTCGATGATGTTTGTAGCAACACCAGTTTGGGATGCCTCTGCAATTTTTCTAACAGGTGGTCCTGAAGTGTAGTATTCTGTTAGTAGTCCGATTGATATACCGGCCAGCAGACCCAGAACGGCAGATAGCCAAATCCAGATTATGTATCCACCTATTCCGTCTACTAGACCTACAACTAAGAGCACTATCAGCGAAAGTCCCAGATAAATTCCACCTGCATAAAATGTTGCTCTTCTAAGTACAAGTTGAGGTTCCAAGTCTTTCATCCACTCCACACTCTTAGATCCGATTATGGACGAGAAGCTGCCTACTGCGATAAGAATTATTGGAATTGACATTAATGCTATTTCATTTAAGCCCATACCAGCAGCGATAACCATTGTTGCGATAACAGCACCGACGTATGACTCAAAGAGGTCAGCGCCCATGCCTGCAACGTCTCCAACGTTGTCACCAACGTTGTCTGCGATTGTGGCAGGGTTTCTGGGGTCATCTTCTGGGATGCCGGCTTCTACTTTACCAACCAAGTCGGCTCCAACATCTGCGGCCTTGGTAAAGATACCGCCCCCGATTCTGGCGAATAGAGCAACAGTACTTGCGCCCATTGCAAAACCGCCGATTACTGCAGCGAAGTCCTGAGCGAATGAAGCTAGTGCTGAAGGGTCGCCAGGGTTTTCCGGAAGACCTATTCCAAGCGTAAATGCTATGGAAAGACCGAGCAGGCCTAAACCGGCCACACATAGTCCCATAACGTTTCCGCCTTTAAACGCAACTGCAAGAGCTCTGCTCTGCCCTTCGGTTGCTGCAGCCTGAGCTGTTCTAACGTTTGCTTTAGTTGCAGATTTCATTCCGAAGAATCCGGCAAGGATTGAGCAGATTGCGCCGCCCAAGTATGCGATTGCCGCTTTCCATCCGATAAAAATTCCAAGAAGGATAAAAACAACAACTACAAATATGCCTATTATCCTGTATTCTCTATTTAAGAAGACCATCGCTCCTTCGTGAATAGAAGAAGAGATTTCCTTCATTTTGTCGTTGCCTTCGGGAAGCGACTTTATCTCGCGATAAACAAGATAAGCATAGCCCAAGACAATTACACCCAAGATGAGCCCAAACAGGGCTGCTATAACTTCACCCATTGTATTAAACCTCCTTTAATTAATGAGAACTCGTTTGTTCTGTGTTTTCATTTTTTTTTGTTTTAACATTAAATTTGTTCATAGCGCTCTGAAGGCCGTTTTGAATTATTTCGAGAGTAGCGTCAGCAGCAGTTAGAATTGAGTCTTGTACAATCTCTATTTCATTTTTGGTGAAGTTAGACAGCACGTGGTCCACTCCATCCGATTCTGTTTCCGGCTTTCCGATGCCTAATCTGATCCTTATGAAATTTTTATTTCCCAATGAAGATATGATCGATTTTATACCTTTATTCCCGGCACTTCCTCCGCCTGGTTTAATCATTATCCTTCCAAGGGATAGATCCATTTCATCGTGTACTACAATTATATTTTCAGGGGGAATTTTGTAAAAATCCGATGCGCTTGCCACCGCACCCCCGCTACGGTTCATATAAGTTTGCGGTTTTAAAAAAATAACTTTATTTCCTTTTACGAATGTTTCCCCGCATAAACTCTGAAATTTATTTTTATTAATCTCTACCCCAAACCTCTGACTCAGTTCATCTAAAACCAAAAAACCGACGTTATGCTTTGTTAGAGCATATTCCTTCCCAGGATTTCCGAGTCCTACAACCAGTATCATTAGGGTTAACTACCCTCTTCACTTCCTTCTTCTGCACCTTCTTCCTGAGTCTCAGCTCCTTCTTCGCCTTCTTCCCCTTCTTCTCCCTCAAGCTCTTCTTCAGTTTCAACTGTTTCAATCTTAGGAGCAAGAACAGTAACTATGGTGTCCTCAGGTTCATGGAGTATTGTCACACCTTCTTCTATTTCTAAAGTGCTTATGTGTATTGAATCGCCTATGTCCATTTCGGTTACATCAAGAATAAATGAGTTAGGAATATTAATAGGTAAACATTCAACGGTGATTTCTCTTAATACTTCCTCTAGAATTCCGCCTTCTTTCACGCCTATAGGTCTACCTTCTATTTGAACAGGAACATTAACTGTAATATTCTGCTTCATGTCTAATGCCTGAAAGTCAAAGTGTATTGGTTTGCTTGTCAGATAGTCGTATTGAATTTCTCTTAAAAGAGAGAGCTTTGGGGTTTCGGCTTCACCGTCTTTAACGCGTATATCTAGTAATGTGTTTTCACCCGCTTCGGTTGAGAGTGCTGTTTTTAGCTCTGAGGGGTTGATTACCAAAGACAGGGGCTCTGTCCCTTTGCCATACAAAACTGCAGGGACATTACCTTCCTTTCTTATCTCTCTTGCCCCGCTTTTTCCCATTCTTTTTCTTTTTGTTACGGTTAATGTGCTCTGTGCCATTTTTCCACTCCTTACATAAGCTGTTAGCCTTATTGGTCAAAAAGACTGCTTATGGATTCTCCTGTTGTTACTCTTTTTATTGATTCGCCAAGAAGATCGGCAATCGTAAGAACTTTAAATTTATCAGATTCCAAGATCTCCTGAGACGGTGGTATAGTATCCGTAATTATAACTTCCTCAAGTACGGAATCTTCAATCCTTTGAACTGCGTTTCCGGAAAGAACTCCGTGAGAACAGCATAGCGAGGCGCTTTTGGCCCCGTTTCTTATTAATGCTTCTGCGGCTTGAATAGCTGTGCCGGCAGTATCAACCAAGTCATCAAAGAGTATGACCGATTTCCCTTCTACATCACCTATTACGTTCATTATTTCAGCCTGATTCGGGTTTGGCCTTCTCTTGTCAGTCATTGCAAGCCCAGCATTCAACCCCTTGGCAAATGCTCTTGCCCTCTCCATGCCTCCTGCATCAGGGGAGACTATTACAAGGTCTCCGTTATTTCTGGTTTTCTTTATATAATCCAGTAGTACGGGTGCGGCATATATATGGTCTACCGGGATATTAAAAAATCCCTGTATCTGCCCAGCATGAAGATCCACTGTAACAACTCTGCTAATTCCCGACGTGGTAACTAAGTCCGCTATAAGTTTTGCAGATATTGGCGCTCTGGGTTTTACTTTCCTGTCCTGGCGCGCATAGCCGTAATATGGAATTACTGCAGTCACCGCTGTCGCAGATGCTCTTTTTAATGCATCTGTGAGTATCAAAAGCTCCATTATATGTTCATTTGTCGGAGGGCATGTTGACTGTATTACGAAAACATGGCATCTGCGCACGCTTTCATCTATCTCTGTAGAAAGCTCTCCGTCACTAAACCTTCTAATTTCCGCTTTCCCCAATGGGACGTCTAAATATTTGCATACAGCTTTTGCAAGAGGGGCATTTGAAGTCCCACAAAAGATTTTAAAATTTTCCATTTGATTTCGCTTTTAATAAATTACTCAATCACCCAAAATTAAAACAAGGTATTATAAAAGACATAAATTATAATTCAAGACATAACTAAGGTATGGATAAAAAATCATCTTGATTAATACTCTCACAAAATTACAGAAAGACATCATAAGTTCACAAAGGATCGGAAGGTTGGCAACAGTTGATGAGATTGGAAAACCCCTAGTGCTTCCTGTCTGTTTTGCCCTGGTCGGCAATATTATCTATACACCGATCGATAAAAAACCCAAAAGGGTTGCCCCCAATAATCTAAGGAGATTGAAAAATATTTCCGTTAATCCGAATGTTTCGATTGTATTTGACAAATATTACGAGGACTGGACTAGTCTCTACTATATAATTGTTGAAGGTCATGCAACTGTGATTTACGAGGGGGAAGAGTATAAACACTCTTTACAGTTTCTTGTCCAGAAATACGATCAGTACCGTAAAATGGGGTTATTGGAGCTGGGGCTGCCCGTTATTAAAATTAAACCAAAAAAAATAATATGCTGGGGGAATTGATAATTCTCTCCAAGCGCGTATTTTTTATAGTTTTGGAATTTCTAAGAGGATGTTTTCAACAATATGGTGGTTCATGCCAATCATTACTGAATCAAATTAGATCTTTTTAATTGGTAACCGTCATATCCGGAGATAATCAATGATAAAGGCCGGATCAGGATATTCGGAAGCAGAAAACAGCATAGAGGCCGCCAAAGATGCGGCTAAAGAGGCAATGGCGCAGGCTCAGATTCCCAAAGCCGACTGGGTTATGGTATTTTGCACTTTCCCTCATAGGGCAAATTATCAAGAAATTCTAAAAGCCGTGTGTCATGTTGCTAAGACAAGTAATGTTACAGGCTGTAGCACCATAGGGGTTCTCTCCAACCGCGGCGAGTTGGAAGCGCGCCCCGGTGTCGTGGTTCTGGTTGTCTCATCTGAAAAAATAACCCCCAACCCGTTTATGATTTATCAGTTGGGGGCTGGTGGAACGAAAGCAGGTGAGGAAATAGGGGAGCTCCTAAATCCTTCAGATAATGGGGATAATTCGATTCTAGCATTGCTGCCCGACCCGTTCCATATTCATCCGGAGCTCTTGTTTAAAGGTATTGAGTCTAAGCTTGGTCATATCCAGATAGTCGGGGCTACGGCATCTGAGGATCCTCAGATTACAGACACGTTTGAGTTTTATGGCGATACGGTGGCGTCAGGGGCAGTTTCGGGGATTTTGCTTGAGGGAGATTTTTCTTCATATGTCGATATTACCCAGGGGTGTCAACTGATTGGTCCTGCCTGTGTAGTGACCGGTGCTAATAAAAACGTTATTACAGAGCTTGATGGAGAGCCGGCTTTTGAGGTTCTTAAGAAACGAGTTCCTAGTGGCTTAATTGAAGACCCTATGGATATTTTGCGACTGCTATTCGTTGCTTTCCCTCCTGACTCGGACCAGAAGGATATTCAGGGTAGCGATTATTTGGTGAGAAATCTGATAGGGTTAGACCAGAAGTCGGGCTATGTTGCCGTTCCACAAAATGTGAAAGAAGGTCAGGTAATAGGGTTTACACTGAGGAACCCCGAGATGGCTCGTGAGGATCTGAAGCAAATGCTCAAGCGTGCAGTTGCGTCCCAAAAGCCCGATCACCCTTACAGGTTTGGATTGTATTTCAACTGTTGCGCCCGCGGCAGCTCGCTTTATGGGCATCAGGGTATAGACACGGCCTACATTTCAAGTGCGCTGGGCGGGGTTCCGTTCATAGGGTTCTTCGGAAATTCCGAGTTTGCTCCTATTTTAGACAAGAACCACTTTTTTACATATACTGGTGTATTGGTTCTTTTTTCCGAAGGGTAATATAGTAGGATTAAATCACAAAAGTAACCACAAATATCAAAAACTACTATTAATCAAAGTGAGTTAGGTCATAAAATACATATGGCGAGTTACTAATATGTGTGATAATATTAGTCGGAGTCTGTGTATTTAAGCCAAATATGCCGAAGTGGCGGAATTTGGTAGACGCGCTGGACTCAGAATCCAGTGGGCATTGCGCTCGTGGGGGTTCAAATCCCCCCTTCGGCACCAGTATGGAGTTTGTTTATACTTGTAAATAGGGGGATAAGGTTAAGTAAATTGGGGGTGATTAAATGTCTAAATTAAAACCACAACTCATTGCCACAGGCTCGCACAAGAAAAAAAGCAGCTTCGCAAGCGGGATCGGGTATTTCCTGGTTCTGGTAATTGTATTTGTCCTTGGTGTTTACGTAGGTATGAGGATTGACAGTGCCGACTTTGAACAAGACCATTTTGGTCAGGTATCCAAGGATACAACTTCTTCTGTTGAGAAAGTGGAAGAACGTTCACAAAATGAGGTAGCTCGGGTTGAGACGGAATCGGCATCTGAAAATGATGTTATGGCTACAATGCCAAAAACTCAGTCTCAAACGTCTGCAAACATTGATCAAGTAACCGCGGCTGACAGTAAAAACTCTGTATCCGAGGGCGACATAAATTTTGAAGAGGAAATCTCGATGTTAACTAGTACGAGCGAATCCCGAACTGTGGGAGGGGATGGATTAACCCCTATAACTACTGATATTAATAATCAACTTGAACCAGACGATGATGCATACAGATTACAGGTTGCAGCGTTTGGGAATATGGAAGATGCTAACGAATTTGTTGATGCGCTAAAGCTAAAAGGTTATGAGGCCTATATTGTGACTACATCCAATTCAAGAGGCGAGGTGTGGAACCTTATTAAGATAGGCAATTTTAAAACTGCCAGGGAGGCATGGAACTTGTCAACGGACTACCAGATTAACGAGGGTGGGGAGGTTTTTGTTGAGAGTTTAAACAAAGGCCGGGTTTACAATGAGTCTTTGGAAGAAGAACTATCTGATGTAATTAATACACAGGAATAGATTCTATCGTGATTTTACATGAGCAACTGTTAGCTGATGCGTAGAAACACCCCGCAACTCACCGTAATCACAGTATAATTATTTTGCGCAAAAATATTTTGCAAATGCGAAGAAAATGCTTGACATAAAGAGTTAAAAGTCGTATAGTTGTACAGTTGAATAACTCAAATCCAGGTTATTCACCGGGTCACGGGTTAAATATATAAACAACACTTAAGGTTTTGGTTAAAGGGTGCAATTATGAAAGCAGCAAAATTTAGAGATCTAGAGCAGAAGGCCCCTAATGAGGCAGAGGGACTTCAGAATTTTAATCAGGAAGAAGATGAGACATATCCGGTTATCAATGTTGGTGATAACGGTTTGTCTGAAGATGAGCCTGAATTTAGCTTCGAGATAGAAGATAGTCAGCCTGCAGAAACTCAGGAAGAGGATAAATGGACACCTGATGAGCAGTTTAGACTCCTTTATGTCTATTTTAAAGACATGGCGGTTGAATCTCTATTAACAGCAAAAGAAGAAGTGGAAGTTTCTGCTCAAATCAAAAAATGTGAAGCAAAAGCAATAGAGCTCACAGTCAATATAGATAAGCTCAAAAAGAAGCAAGGCAGTCTTGTCAAGAAACAGATAAATACAGAAAGTAACTACCCTACTAAAGCCGACTTGACCAAAAGAATAGAAAGCATGACTGCGTTTATAAGAGTTTTCTCCGACCGTGCGCGTGAGATGAAAGAAAGGTTTGTAAAAGCCAATCTGAGATTAGTTGTCAGCATCTCAAAAAGGTACATGGGAAGAGGATTGCCTTTAACAGATTTAATCCAGGAAGGTAATGTTGGACTAATGAGAGCAGTTGAAAGGTTTGATCATACTAAAGGTTATAAATTCTCCACATATGCGTCTTGGTGGATACACCAGGCAATTTCAAGAGCCCTTTTGGACCAAACCAGAACAATCAGGGTTCCTGTTTATGTCTTGGAGCAGGCCAGCAAGGTGTACAGGATCAGCTCCATGCTGCATAAAGAAATGGGAAGAAAACCCCTGCCTGATGAAGTTGCGGAAATCGCAGGAATTTCAGTAGAAGGTGTTAAAAGGATTCTTGAATCCACAAATGACGCAGCCAGACTGGATACTCCGATCATGGACGGCGAAAAGACTACTCTGCTTGATTTCATCTCGGATGAAAAGGCTCCGGCCCCTGATTCGGTGATGGCAACTACAGCCCTTACTAAAGAGATTAGAGATGCTTTAAACGTTTTGACTCCGAGAGAAGAAGAAATCATCAGACTCAGGTTCGGAATTGACCAGGACGGCACTTATACGCTGGATGAGATTGGCAGAAGGTTTGATCTCACAAGGGAGCGCATCAGACAGATTGAGAAAAGAGCTCTTGAGAAACTAGCCGAAGCCGACACTGGCGATGTTCTGCGAAGCTTTCTTGCTGCATGAGAAACTTTGTTGCTAAATACCATTATGGCGGCGACCAAACAACCATTACTGCAGTTTAACTATACTGCTCTATTTAAGATAGAATTGTCATAGCTATCTGTATAGTGTAATTTCACATTTAGAAATGAAGCCGCACTCTCCCATAATCATAATAGGAATGAGCAGGTCCGGAACCAGTATGCTTACAAAAATGCTGGATGAACTAGGGCTCTTTGTCGGAATAAAGCTTACTGGAAACCATGAAGCTGTTTTTTTCAGGAAGATAAATGACTGGCTTCTAACACAGTGCAGTGGCGGTTTAGAAAACCCGGGAAGTATAAGATATTTACTTCAGGATGAAGAAGCACGAAGTCTATACGGAGAATTCGTGAGTTTTTCAATGACTACGCCTGATGTTATATCCTTTCTTGGCTTTAATAAGTATTTAAGGGTCAGGACTCCGGAAAGTCTTGATATACCCTGGGGCTGGAAAGACCCCCGTAATACTTTTACACTCCCGTTTTGGCTGGACCTGTTTCCGGATGCCAAAGTTATACATATTTACCGCCATCCTTTGGACATAGCCAATAGTCTGATCACGCGAAGAAAAAGAGGTCTCGATAGATTAAAAGGAAGACATAAAAATATGAGACGCCTTTACTGGTACTATCTAGTGCGGAAATTTATAATGAAAAACCGGTTGTTTGTTGATATTCGAAGCGCTAGTGTAGAAGAAGGGTTTACAATATGGGAGGAATATTTAAAAGAAGCAAGAACTCATGTAAACAATCTTAAAGAGCGCGCTATTGAGATCAAGTATGAGGATTTTCTCAAGGAACCCCAGGAAAACTTAAAAGAACTGACAGATTTTTGCAGGCTTGGTGCTTCCGATAACGATATCGCTAAAGTTGCCTCAAATGCTAACAAGGGCAGGGCCTACGCGTATCTTAACAATCCGGAATTATCTGATTACGCTGATAAGATTGCGGACAAACTAAAAACTTACGGTTATTGATTCGAAAGTCGCTCTATCTTAATTAAATACCAGCTCCTTCACTTCTTCAGATTCAATTGAGACATCTATCCTGATATCGGGGCAATATTCCCTGATCCATGAGATCATTTTTTTATATATATCAACCCTCTGGAATTTTAAGTATTTATATTTACCGTCATTCGAAGGGAACATTTCTCCTAAGATCGTTGGGCTTGTGGGAAATCTCTTTTTAATTGTTTCAAACAAGATCTTGTTATGCTTGGGCGTTCCGATTGAAATGTAGTCAATTTGACTGGAATTCAATAAACTTAGAATCTGAGCTACCATCTCTTGGTAATACTTCTCCCAGGCTTCGATCTTGATTATAGGATCAAGTCTGACTCCCACCGTGTAACCCGCTTCCTGACACTGCTTGGCGGCAAGCAGTCTCTCGTTTAATGATGGAGTTTTATGTTCAATTAAATCAGCAACTACCTGGGGACTAAATGTCCAGGAAGGTATTACATTTGCGGGTGGATTTGGAATAGAAGTTAAATTTTGAACATTCACGCTTTTAGTCCTGAATTCAATTGTACCGTTTCTATATTTTGAAAAAAGCTCGGCAATATCAAGGGAGAACCCCGTCAGATTATCAAAAGCCAGAGCATCACAGACTTCTCCCACATGAAAGTAGGGATTGTCGAATTCACACAGGAGTTCCTGAATCTTCCGAAGTACTTCACCTCTGTTCACAAATATCACGGGAACTTTCGTTTGAAAGTAATACTGCAGGTAACAGTATTCGCAGTCATATCTACAGTCGATTTCATGAAAGAGATAAAACTGTCCGTGATCCATCCTTCCGATGTTTTTAACAAGCTCGCCCTTCTTGCTAGCTAGAGCAAGAGAATTTTTATCTTGATCTGCTCTTTGGCTAAAAGTTTTTTCCTGGCTTATTTTTTTATAATCTTTTATCTGAATAATCGGGACTTCATTTAATTTGGATAAAATTTTCTCTGTGTAGGAATGGTCCAGTATATTTTCTTCGACATAAATTTTGTCGGGAGTGTAATTCAATTTGTACTTTACCTTAGCTTAGGCTAATTCCACAAAATAATTTCGCATTGTTTATTTTCTCAATATTTGACCGAGCCTCATAGCAAGCGCTATATCTCCTGACATTTTGACTTTACCGGTCAGAAGTGCGCTTTCCGGTCTCAATTTTCCTGTAAACATATCAACGAAATGCACATCCTTGGCTCTAAACGTGCACTGGGCCTCTTCGTCGGTTTGTCTTACACCAAGAGTTTCTTCCCTTAAGTCTACTATCCATGTTCCGCCTTCAGGGCCGTTTAGCTCAAACTTGTATACAGCCCTCACTTCTGATAACTCTTGTGATTTTTCTTTTATTTTTCTCTCTACTTTTTCAAATATTTCTTTTGTTGTAGCCATGATTATTCCCTCTATTTGCTGGGAGAGCATTGTACCATTTATATTTCAATATATCCAAGATTATCGGTCAACAATTGACGATAGGCCTTTATAGCTTTACAATTCCTGTGCGATTCATCAGTGAGGAAAAATTAATAATGAGTATCAATTATCCGAAAATTCATGATGTCATAGTCATTGGCGCTGGCCATGCCGGATGCGAAGCTGCGCTTGCCGCTGCAAGGATGGGTTGCCGCACTCTCGTGCTGACTGCAAATGTTGACACTATAGGCTTGATGTCGTGCAATCCCTCTATAGGCGGCGTAGGTAAAGGGCATCTGGTAAAAGAGATCGATGCTCTGGGCGGCGAAATGGGTAAAGCAGCTGACCATGCCGCAATACAGTTCAGAAGGCTCAATACAAGAAAAGGCGCCGCTGTTCAGGCCACAAGAATTCAGGCCGACCGTCAGTCCTACAGAACATATATGAAGAAAGCTCTTGAGTCTGAGCCTAATATGGACATTAAACAAAGGATGGTTGAAGGATTTCTGGTTGATGGAGGACGAATAGCGGGAGTAAAAACCAATCTCGGTGAACATTTTTATGCGGACGCGGTTGTTGTTACTCCAGGCACTTTTCCAAACGGACTTATCCATATTGGAGCAACAAAAATATCTTCGGGTCGAGCAGGTGAAGCGGCTGCCGCAGGAATTTCAGAGTCGTTCGGCAGTATTGGCTTTAAAGTCGGACGGTTAAAAACAGGCACACCCCCAAGATTTGACGGCAGAACTATCAAGTGGGATATACTCGAGGAGCAGCCCGGAGACGAAAACCCAAAACCGTTTTCTTTTATTAATGAAATTACCAATAAGGACCAGCTTTCCTGCTACATAACATATACCAATAAAAGAACTCACGATGTAATAAATAACAATCTTCACAAATCACCTTTATACTCTGGCGAGATTAAAGGCGTAGGGCCCAGGTACTGCCCCTCAATTGAAGATAAGATTGTTAAGTTCCCAGACAAAGAACGTCATCAGGTTTTTCTTGAGCCCGAGGGCATAAACACATATGAAATCTATCCCAACGGGATTTCGACCAGTCTTCCGTTGGAAGTTCAATACGAGCTCGTGAAAACAATAGACGGGCTTGATGAAGTTGAGATAATGCGTCCGGGATACGCGGTCGAGTATGACTATGTTGACCCGACTCAGTTAAAGCAGACACTTGAGACCAAACTTATCGATAATCTGTATTTTGCTGGGCAGATAAATGGCACTACAGGATATGAGGAAGCCGGGAGTCAGGGACTCATAGCAGGCATAAACGCAGCTCTCCGTGTAAAAGGGGAGAACCCTTTAATCCTTGACCGTTCTGAGGCTTATATTGGAATAATGGTCGATGACCTGGTTACAAAGGGAGTGGACGAGCCATATAGAATGTTTACTTCACGTGCTGAGTACCGACTGGTTCTAAGGGAAGACAACGCGGATATGAGGCTCGGTGAGATTGGTTATAAAGTCGGGTTACTGAAAGAAGAGGATTACGCCCGATTTGCGTCCCGAAAGAAAGCGGTAACGGAAGAGCTCACGAGACTGGAAAATATAAAAGTTGTTCCCAACTCTAATATTAATGAGATACTTGCCCGGCTGGGCGCTTCTCCAATTAAAAAGCCTCATTCTCTAAAAGAAATTCTGAGACGTCCTGAAGTCTCATACCGTGATCTTGAGTTTTTTGAAGCCGGAAATAATCACGACCTTATTTCCGAAGATGTCATTTCTCAAATTGAAATGGAAATCAAATATGAGGGTTACATAAAACGTCAGACTGAGCAGATTAATAAATTTAAGAAATTAGAGGACCTTACTATCCCTGAGACCTTCTCATATGACAGCATTCCGGGATTATCCAGAGAAATCATCCAAAAACTAACAAGCGTCCGCCCTAACTCATTAGGTCAGGCAACCAGAATTTCAGGTGTTACTCCTGCAGCAATTTCAGTTTTAATGGTGTATTTAAAACGGGATGGTAGCGATAAACAAAACCGATCTCATTCTCTATCTTCATGACCTTCAAACTCTTCCATCTCATCTAATTCTTCATCTTCCATCTCATCCATCATGTCTTCATAGTCACCGACATATCCGGAATTGTCTGGATCTTCCAACATTTCTACCAGATCCTTAATCTTTCTTTTGGTTCTTTTAGGCATGTTCCTAGCCTCCGTCGTTTAAAGTCTAATACCTTTTTACTCGATATTATAAAATCTATATGTACAAAATCAACACAATATATTATAGCGGAGTTTTTTCGAAGTTGGTCAATTTGTTATATATATTCATATGAATATTTTATAACTGTTCGGTTTTCAATAATTCAACCATCTTGTCTATATCGGTCGTAGGCAGATTGCAAACATGGTTTAAGCATACATAAGCTGTGGCTTTTCCACTCAGGCTTGACTGGCCTTTTGTAAAATCGGCAATTTCTGTAATCTTAGCTTTTTCCCCGGCATCTTTAAGTAGAACAACTTTACTTGGGGAGTATTTTTTTCTAACTGCCTGTATCATGGCTTTAGTATCATCGCTATCAGGGTTACCAACAATTACTACTTCATAAGACGGTCCAAGTCCGAAATCCAGACCCATCATAAAGAGCGTATAAGCCATTGGGCCTCTCTCGATAGTATCAGAAAATACCTTTCCTAATTCTGCTGCTTTTTGTTCATATTCAACTTTTCCGGTAATTCTTGATAATTTAATCAGATTGAGGGCGGCTGCTGAGTTTCCTGAGGGAACGGCGCCGTCATAGATTTCTTTCTGCCGCGAGATGAGTTCTTCCGCTTCGTGGGAAGTAAAGAAATAACCGCCGTTCTCATCATCCCAGAAGCCATTATCCATTTCGCCTTGTAGTGATATGGCCTTTTTCAAATATTGAAGATCAAATGTGCTTTCGTAGAGTTCAAGAAGCCCCCATATTAGAAAAGCGTAATCGTCCACATTTGCCTTAATGCCGGCTTCACCCTGCCTGTATCTGTGGAGCAGCTTCCCATTCTTATCTCTCATATCACTTAAA
>CBDUCG010000048.1:0-13667 GCA_965365595.1 uncultured bacterium | reverse complement strand
AAATTATAGTTATTGATACTGACTCCAGTGACAATACCTGTGAGATAGCAAGAGAGCTCAAAGTTAGGTTGATAAAAGGGCAAAAGAGAAAATTAGGAAAAGCCCATGTTTTGAATGAGGCAGCTCAGGTTGCGGAGGGAGAAGCGTATCTATTTCTAGATGCTGACACACTTGTTCCCCCGGGCTATGATAAAATGGTAGATATAGCACTATCCAATCCAGAGGTTGTCGGCGGGGCCTTTGAGTTTGCCTTAGATGGACCGGAGTTCGGGCTCAGAGTTGTCGAACTAATAAATAGAATCCGATATAGAATACGTCAGAGATATTATGGGGATCAGGGCATATTTGTAAGAGCTAATATGTTTCGGAGGGTAGGCGGGTACCCGGAAATAGGTTTACTTGAAGCTGCCTACTTGTGTAAGAAACTAAAAAAAGAGGGAAAGCTTAAACTTATCAAGGAGCATATGAAAACTTCCCCGCGAAGATTTATTGATGGAGGAATATACCGGGTATTGGCTTCAGACATAAAGATATGGTTCCTGGATTTGATAGGTGTGGAAATTGATAAATATGCTCCAGCCTACTGGAAAGAAAATAAAATAAGATCCAAAAACTGATTATCCTTCCAATAGGAGTGATTCGGGATCCTGTATCAATTCTTTTAGTCTAACCAAGAACTGTACCGCTTCCCTTCCATCGACAATCCTGTGATCATAGCTGAGCGCTACATACATCATCGGCCTTATTTCAATTGCTCCGTTTACAACAAAAGGCCTCTCTTCAATTTTGTGTAAGCCCAATATGCCGACTTGAGGAGGGTTTAAAATCGGCGTGCTCATTAAGGACCCAAACACTCCGCCATTAGTGATTGTGAATGTTCCACCCATAATGTCTTCCAGCGAGAGTGTGTTCTCTTCTGACTTGGCGGCAAATTCTTTGATTTTCTTCTCAATTTCGGCAAATGACATTCCATCTGCATTTTTAAGTACCGGAACTACCAAACCCTCCGATGCCCCGATGGCAACTCCAATATCATAATAATGTTTTACTATCATATCATCGCCGTCAATTTCGGCGTTAATAGCGGGGAAAGCCTTTAATGCTCCAATTGAGGCTTTAACAAAAAATGAATTCAGTCCCAGGTTTACTCCGTGTTTCTCTTTAAATGCTTCTTTACGTCTTTTTCTAAGCTCCATAACGGAACTCATATCAATCTCATTAAACGTGGTCAGCATTGCGGTGGTCTGGGAAGCTTCGAGCATCCTGCGTGCTATGGTGCGCCTTCTACGAGACATTTTAATGCGCTCTTCTCTTACGTCTCTTGATATTAAGATTGGGGGAGAATCCTGTACAGGAACTACAGCTGGACTTTGTTGAGCAGGTTTGACGTCTGAAGCTTCTACTTCAGACTGTTTTATCTCTGTTTCCATATGTTTTTCGACATCTTCTTTAGTAATTCGCCCGCTCGGACCTGAGCCTTCTATAGTACTAATATCAATTTTGAGTTCATTTGCCAGATTTTTAGCAACAGGGGTTATTTTTTCTGTCGTTAGTTCTTGGGTTGGTGTCGCTTCTTCTATTTGAGACTCTCCTTCCTTGACCGTCTCAGCAACTGTCTCAGCCGGAGCGTCGTTTGAAACGGCCCCTTCTTCGAGTATTCCCAGTACTTCTCCCACTTCAACATCCTCATCCGCATTCTTAAGAATACTTTTTATTACGCCCTGCTTCTCTGCCGCTACTTCAAAATTGGCCTTCTCTGTTTCAAGTTCAAGCAAAGCTTCACCTATATTCACAGATTCGCCTTCAGATTTAAACCATCTGATAACTGTGGCTTCGACTATGGATTCACCTAATTCAGGTACGACAATATTTGTAGACATATTATTTCTCCAATAATTATACGTTTTTGACCCATGTGACACCTAGCTCATCTAGGTTAGGTATTTCTTTATCAATCATAAATGATTGTTTGATTAGTGCCTGCTGGTTCACTTTGTGCATTGAAGACGATCCCTCAGCAGGACTTGAATTGCGTCGTCTTCCGATGTAATGAAGAGAGAAACGACCATCTATTAATTTTCTGAAAAATGGAAACATAAACATCCATGCTCCCATAGTTTCAGGTTCTTCCTGAACCCAGACAACTTCTTTTAAATTCGGATATCTTTCTATTGCTTTTTTAAGAGCTTCTGTTGGAATAGGGTAGAGCTGCTCCACACTCGCAATTGCAATGTCTTTGAGATGCTTTTCTCTATATTCGCTGTTTATTAGATCTATATAAACTTTTCCGCTGCAAAGTATCAAACGTTTAATCTTTTTTGCTTCCTTATCACTAATACTATCATCTATGACAGGCTGCCATGATCCTTCTGCGAGATCGCGAGGGGTAGAAAAAATAGCAGGGTTTCTCAGAAGACTTTTTGGAGTTAATACTATTAACGGAAGAGGGTCTGTTTCCAACACTCCCGCCTGTCTTCTTAATAAATGGAAATACTGAGCCGAACTTGTGCAGTTAGCGACTCTCATATTTATTTCTGCAGCAGAGCCCAAAAATCTGACGGGACGACCGGTGGAATGGTCAGGTCCTTGTCCTTCATATCCATGTGGCAGCAATAGCACCAGTGATGGTGTTTGGCCCCATTTCGCCCTGGCAGAAACCAGAAACTCGTCAATTATAGTCTGCGCGCCATTTATAAAATCTCCATACTGAGCTTCCCATATAACCAGATGTTTCGGCGCTTGTATATTGTATCCGTATTCAAACCCGATGCAGGCATTTTCTGTCAGAGGGCTGTTGTGAATCTCAAAAGATGCTTTGGCCTGAGGAAAGTTCTGAAGAGGCACATAAGGGGTCCAGTTTTTTGCGTCATGGAGCACGGCGTGCCTATGACTGAAAGTTCCTCTCTCGCAGTCTTGACCTGTAAGACGTATTGGAGTTCCATCGGCCAATATGGTAGCAAATGCTAGATCCTCTGCCGTTGCCCAGTCAACTGTCTTTTCATCAAGCGAGTCAAATGATTTAGACCGTCTATCCATTCCGCGTTTCAATTTGGAATTCAAATTGAAATTTTCAGGAAGTTTCATAAGAGAGTTGTTGATTTCATTTAATTTATTAGCATCAACTCCTGTCTTTACCTCTCCGGCAGCTCCTGCAGGTGGGCGCTTGGATAGTGCTTCCTCGGGTATATCCTCACTCGACAATGATTCAAAATCGCTATGCAGTTTTTCAGTAAATTTAGCAACTATTTCGTCTGGCTCATTCTCACTTAGTATGCCTCTCTCTACCAATGTGTTGCCCCAGAGCTCTCTCACAGTAGGGTGATTTTCAATTCTCTTATACATCTCCGGTTGAGTAAAAGTAGGCTCATCGGCTTCATTGTGACCATGACGTCTATACCCTACCAGATCAATCAAAACATCTTTTTGGTATTTTTTAAGATAAGCAAAGGCTATTCTTGAGGCCTCAATACAGGACTCCGGATCATCGGCATTTACGTGAATGATTGGTATCTCAAAGCCTTTGGCCAGGTCGCTTGCATAAGTAGTGCTCCTGCTGTCAGAAGGCAGTGTTGTGTATCCCAATTGGTTGTTAGTAATTATATGTATAGTCCCGCCTGTGGTATATCCGGGCAATCTTGATAAATTGAGAGTTTCGGGAACGATGCCCTGGCCCGGGAAAGCGGCATCACCGTGGACGATTACAGGCAGTGAGACTGCCTGATCAAATATCGGAGCACCGGGCTTATCAGACAGAGTTCCAGCGGCTCTGGTCATTCCTTCTATAACCGGATTAACTGCCTCTAGATGGCTTGGGTTAGGCGCTAGTGTGATAAGCATGTCAATTGTTTTTCCTGTTTTTACAGCATGTCTGGCTCCGTCATGATACTTTACATCCCCAGTCCATCCCATATCATCCCTGAAATCTCGTTCCAATACCGGGTCCTTAAACTTTATCAAAGTTCCCCTGTAATCCTTATTCATCACATGATGCATAACATTAAGACGGCCCCTGTGAGCCATTCCAAGTAATATGTGGTTAATGTCGGACTCTGCTGAAAGACCCACTATCTCGTTCAGCATAGGAACCAGCATATCCACTCCTTCTATGGAAAATCTGAATTTCCCCGGGAAGATACGGTGGAGAAATTTTTCCAGCACTTCTACCTGTGTGAGGTTTTCAAATAATCTGATTTCGTTGATGGGGTCTGTTGGAGGACGGTATGTTCCATACTCAGCAGCATCTCTGAACCATAATCTTTCCTCTTGAGATATGAGATGATAGAAATCATATCCTATTTTTGCAGAGTAGACTGTGCGCAATTTTTGGATTGCATCAAATGCGTTTGATGTAGTTTCGGCAATGGGTCCTCTGATCAGGCTTGAAGGCAATTGAAATAAATCTTCATTGCTAATACTGTGTCCCGCAGGGGTTAAACACCTGTCGCCCGGTGGCTCAGTGCCTAGTGGGTCAAGATCGGCCTGCAAATGCCCAAAAGCTCTAATAGCTTGAGCAAGATTTACTGTACCTACAATTTTTTCCATATTCTGTGGTTGAGAATCTGTTGCAGTGATCTCAAATTCTTCAGGAGTCCAATTGTTGAATAAATTTCTGATTTCGGGTTCTACAGAATCCGGATCTTGCAGATACCGGTCATATAACTCGACTACATAACCCGAATTAGGTCCATGAAACAGATTTGAAAAGTTCATATTTTTATTCCTATTGATTTTTATAATTCTCTATCTGGATGGCGTGTAATTCTATCATTGATTTTTGATAATAATAGTAGCATAAGAATATTTCGCTCGCAATTGCGAATATGCTAAATTTTAAATTTCTAGGAGTTGATGATATATAAATGTTTTTTAAAGGCGGTATATAGTTACAATTTCAAGCTAGGTATATATAAAAAACTTATAAATTGCGGCATATTAAGAGAATTGCTGCAGTCGTTTTTTAAATCTCGCCCCGGTTTATCCCAAATGTGCTTTTATAAACTGGTCATAGTGTTTTCTATGATCATTATGTCCAATTTCCTGTTGAGCAGGTGCAATTTCTTCCTTGTTTAACAATATCGATTCAAGGGAAGGATGTTCATTCTTGAAAATGCGCCCAATTGGTATGTGTCCTTCTTCTTTAAGCTCAATAAGCTTCTTAAATGCTTCTGTTCTGTTGGTTGGATCATAACTGTCGTCGTTATCCAAATTATAAACCCTTGCGCGCCATTCCCTGTGAGTATCGTAATAAGTCACACAAGGTGAAAGCACTTCGAGGAAAGCAAAACCTTTACCGGATTCGGTATGCTCTATAGCTGCTTCCATTAACTTGCCCAACTGCTCGGGATTACCACTGAATCCTCTGGCCAGAAATGTTGTGGAGAGGAAGCTCAGTCCCAGAAGCATGGAATCCAGTCCGGATTCGGCATTATCATTATATCCGATAGGGCTGGTTGGCGAAGCCTGACCTTTTGTGAGCCCGTAATTGCTATTGTTCATTACTATATACATAATGCTCGGGTTACTTTTAAAAGCATGAACCAGGTGTCCGGCCCCTATTGCGAACCCGTCCCCGTCCCCTCCGGCTGCAACAACAGTCATATCTGGGTTGGCAAGTTTAGCCCCAATAGTAGCAGGCAATACACGGCCGTGAAGAGCGTGATATCCATAACATTTCAGATTGTTCTGGATAGTTCCGGAACATCCGATTCCGGCAAGTAACATGAGTTGATGAGGAGGTATGCCCTTTTTGTTAAGTGATTTTTCCAGCACTCCCTGTACCGCGAAATCACCACACCCCGCGCACCATATAGGTCGTGCCGGAGTAAATGTTTTTGTGTTAGGCTCTGTTGTCATTGGGCTTTAGCCTCCTGTTTTTCTTCTAACTCAACTATTTGATTTACAAGATACCCAGGTCTGTAGGGAAGACCGTCGTATCTGCATATGCTAATTATTTTGCTTGAATCCACACCCTGATGCATAAGCAGATGTGCTAACTGGCCCTGAGCGTTTAAGTCAATTACATAAACGCGCTCGCATCTGTCTATGAATTCATAAATATCATCCAGCATAGGCCAGATTGTTCTGGGCTGGAAATATTGTGTATTAATTCCATTTTCTTTGAGTTCTTCCATTGCTTCTAGTATTACGCCATACATCATGCCAATTCCTATAAATCCTACCGGAGCATCGGAATCGCCGTGCTGGCGGCCTTTGGGAAGTTCTTTTTTGGCAACTTCTATTTTATGAAAACGTTTATCCATCATTTTTACACGGTTTGTCGGATTTGTTGATACTAGGCCATATTCATCATGCTCGTTTCCTGTAACAAGTGACATCCCGCCCGGTGTTCCGGGAGCGGCAAATGCAGACACTCCGTCTTCAGAAAATCCATAGCGCTTATATGTATCCAGCTTTGCGACATCTTCAGGTGTTAGGCGTTTTCCAGGCTCTACTTTTATTTCATCCAGATTAAACGGTTTTATAGTTGCAATATTTTGAGAAAGAGCCTGGTCCATGGCTACAATAACCGGGCACTGGTACTTATCCGCCAGGTTTGTAGCGTCAACAGTTAAATAGAAGCAGTCGTCAGGACGTCCCGGCGCTAATACAATCCTCGGATAATCTCCATGACCTCCGAAAACCATAATATTCAGGTCGCTTTGCTCAGGTTTTGTAGGCATTCCGGTACTGGGCCCTGAGCGTTGGCAGTCTACAATCACCATCGGAACCTCACCCGATCCTGAGTGGCCTATACCTTCTTGCATTAATGAATACCCAGGACCTGACGTAGCTGTCATGGTTCTTACTCCCGTAAGGGCAGCTCCGATTGCCATATTAATCCCGGCAAGTTCATCTTCTGTTTGTCTGGCAACCCCGCCGCAGCGTGGTAGCCATTTTTGTAGTGTTTCAAGCACTTCGGAGGATGGTGTGATAGGGTAGCCCGTGAAAAACCTTCCTCCAGCTACCATAAAACCGAATGCAACAGATTCGTTACCCAGAAGAAGTAAATGTTCTTCCGGGTCTTTGTGTTCTATCTTATATATTCCATCGCCTTCCTTGATGCCCATTTCATCGGCCAGATGGAAGCCTAAATCAAGCGCTTCAAGGTTATAGTCAAGTATTATCTGTCCTCTTCTTTGAAAACGTTTGGTAAAAGTATGGCGCATGGAGTCGTCTTCAAGCCCCAAAAGGCGTCCTACAATACCGAAGGCGATACTGTTTTTATATAATTCTCTTCTCATTGTACGCATAGCGATTCGGTTAAACGGGGCGGCATATACTTTCGTACCTTCAGGTAGCAGTCCTGAGGGCAACGGCCCGCTTGAATCATCAAAAACCACTATGCTTTTAGGATTTAATTGGTGTGTCTTTTTTTCTACTGCTTCTTCGTCAAGAGCTACCAGGACATCTATGTGGCTCCCAATGCAGTATCTTTCACCAGTGAATGCTCTCAGGGTAGCTGCTGCATGACCGCCCCTTATTCTCGACAGTACGTCTCTCTCTGTGTATACATTGAGCCCAGCATTACGGAATAAATCAGCCAGCATGGTTACAACTGTGAGTGAACCGTCTCCACCTTGCCCGGCTACAATCACGTTTACATCTTCTAGTATCGGTTGGCTATTGTTGTTGGATGTCATGTACTTTCGTTGCCTCCATCCGTGGGTTTTTTGTAGTCTTTGTATAAGGTCTTGGGATTGGTATTGCCAAGCTCAACTCTTTCATCATAAGTCGGCATTAATGCGGGCAGCGGCTTATTTCTTTTAATGTTCGACAGCCTTATTAAAAGTTCTTTAGCCTTGGGCTCCGATTCTTCAGGCATGATTTCAAACAGATCAGCGTCTACTGCATCCTGCCAGAATTTATGTCCAGCTTCCGTTCTTATTGCTACAAAGGTCCATCCGCTCAGTCCTATTCCGCCGACTCCTATGTCCGCATGTTCAGCGGAATAGTCAAGGCAGTACAGACATGCAGGACGGGCAAAAGGATGAAAATCTTTTAATTTCATTATTATTTCACGGCCATCTCTTAGTTCTATTATTACTTTACCTTTTACGTTGACATTTACTATATCTTTTGGCTCTACATCTAGCTCTTTAGCAATATACGAGATATGTTCGTGAGTAAAACTCTCGGAGCAGAATAACCCAATAGTAAGGGCTACGTTTTTTTGGTACCATTTTGCAACTTCAAGTCGAATGCTGCTGAATTGCTGCTGCCGTACACCGTCAATTTGACAAGGTACACCTACCACTGCAAGCGGTTTTACATCTTTACGCATCGCCTCTGTAAGAGCAACGGTGTTGGGTGAGTATGTATATCTTGATCCGCTGCAGTTTTTTATTTCCTCAGCAGTCGTTGCCAGTTTTTGAATCCCTACTTGTGGATTCTCAGGAAGCACATCACCAGTTACAACTCCGTTAATCAATCCTTTCTCAAGTGCATGCACCAAGAGTGCGCTCGTAACGCCTCCGTCCTGACCGGCTTCTAAGAATTCTTTATCTTTCGCACGGGCTATAACAGCGTAATTGTAGGGACCGAAACCTTCATCTTTTACAGGCTGTTTGAAGCCAAGAAGAGTTTGTAAATCCTTGTCCAGAGGTCTCAAAACAGGACAAACATCGGCGCATAATTCACAAAATACACAGGCGTCGTTTCTAGTGTCAACAGGGTGTTCATCTTTATAGTCAAACACGTCTGTAGGGCATATGGTTACGCATGCCGCGCATCCAACGCATTTGCCCGTATCAACAATTTCCCGCATCAGAAAGTCTACCGCTTTAAACCCTCCGCGGTTTATCTCCGATCTCCAAGCATAAGCCCACTCGTAAGGGTCAACGCCCTCTTCAAGCATTTCGTGATATTTCTTTTGGACCGACTGGACTAGCTTTTCGTCATTACTAATCTCTTGGCTGCTCATTATCAGCTCCCCTTTAATTTTTTTGGAGTTGACTACTAATTTATCCTCCAGAATTTATTGTTGTTAGTGATATTTCCGTATTATAATTCGATTCAATTGTAATGTTGTTGCAACAATTAGTGTCTTTCGATAGATTGTTCGGTTTCCTAATAATATTTGGCAGTTTTTGCCACCCTAGCCTTAACAACTAAAATTTTAATAACACAGTTAAAAGATTAAGTCAATTTACATAAATTAACGTATAATGATACCTAAAAATAATAAATGATAAACAGTTGCTAATAAATAGTTTGGATAAGAAATGTGCTGCGGTTATTCTATAATCAAATATGCTTTTGAAATCATTTTCTTATGCGGGTAAGAGGTTTTATTTTTTCTAACTAAAAGCTGCTATGATACAGGTTCAAGATGTCTCAAAACGCTATGGGGATCTCGTTGCCGTCGATAATATTTCCTTTCAACTGGACAAAGGTGATGTACTTGGTTTTTTAGGTCCGAACGGTGCCGGGAAAACTACAACAATGCGCATCATAACAGGGTATATGCCTCCGACGAAAGGCAATGTATATATTTCTGACATCGACGTGTTTGAGGATCCTGAAACCGCAAAGTCGCATATAGGATATCTGCCTGAAAATCCTCCGCTATATGAAGACATGGTTGTCCGGGAGTATCTGGATTTTGTGGCGGAAATTAAAAAGGTTCCAAGAAATGAAAAGAACAGCCGAATTCACTATGTAATGGATAAGTGCGGCATAATTGATGTCGAAAAGCGTATAATCGGGCATCTTTCCAAAGGATACCGGCAGCGTATTGGAATAGCGCAGGCACTGATTAACGATCCTGATGTTCTGGTTCTTGATGAACCTACAAGCGGTCTCGACCCCAGACAAATAATAGAAATACGGGAGCTTATTCAGGGTTTGTCCGGAGAGAGAACCGTAATTTTAAGCACTCACATACTTCCCGAAGTCACAATGATATGCAGCAAGGTGGTGATAATTAATAAAGGAAAGGTTGCCCTTGAGGAGTCGCTTGAGAGGCTTACCAACAAAATGGACGGTATTGAGAACATACTGCTCAAAACCCGCTATTGGGGAGAAGAAATTCAGGAGAAGATTATCGCAATACCAAATGTATCTGATATAAGACTCGGTCTCACAAACGAATTAATCATACAACCGAAAAAAGGAACCGATATTAGAGAAGAACTCTCTGAGCTAATTATGCAAAACGGATGGGGTCTTCTGGAAATGCGCCCTGTCCTACACGATCTGGAAGAGGTCTTTTTAAGGGTGATTTCATCAGAAGGCAATTAAATGAACGCTGTTTACGCAATCTTAAAACGGGAACTTAAATCATACTTTGCCTCACCGCTGGCCTACGTCATATTGGTTGTGTTCCAGTTGGTGTCGGCTGTGTTCTTTTATTTAAATTTAAAGGGTTACCTTCAGTTGCAGTTTGATCCCAACTTTCAGCTGCTTAGAGATGAATTAAACCTTAACACCGTGATAGTAATCCCGTATTTCAACGCGATGAGCATAGTTTTGTTATTCATTATTCCGCTTATAACCATGAGGCTAGTCGCTGATGAAAGAAAAAGCCATACAGCGGAACTACTTTTTACTTCTCCTATAAACTTATATTCCATAATCGTCGGTAAATATCTTGCTGCTTTGCTCTTGCTTGTAATCATGCTCCTGCTTTCCTCTCTTAACATCATTTTGCTTGCGCTTCACGGCAATCCGGACATGGGTTACATCTTTTCGAGTTACCTAGGGCTTTTTTTCCTGGGCGCGTCTTTTCTTTCAATCGGAATACTAGCCTCTTCACTTTCCGGCAGTCAGCTGGTAGCCGCGGTACTGGCTTTCGGCATACTGCTTTTGTTGTGGCTCGTAGGGGCGTCATCTGATTCGGAAAGTTCAGTATTCGGTTATGTCTCATTAATCAATCATTTTGGGAATTTTAGCAAGGGGATAATAGAGCTTAAAGATCTGGCTTACTACCTTTCTGTTATATACATAGGATTGTTCTTGACTCATACGGCTCTTGATTCGGAGAGGTGGAGATGAGACGGAAACAACTTATATATGGCGCCGGAACACTAATATCGGTTGTTAGCACTGTAGGGATAATAGTAGTAATTAATTATCTGCTGTTCAGAACGGATGTCCGTTTTGATGTCACACAGGGGAAGCTCCATACTGTCTCAACTCAAACGATTCGTGTGCTCAATAGCGTTGAAAATGAAATTGTTATTACCGGTTTTTTTAAGGATCAGGGGGCTGATAGAAGCAGTTTCAGAGATCTGGCCAAAGAATATTCAAGAAGAAACGATAATATAAAAGTAGATTTTATTAACCCCGACAAGGAACCCGGTTTGGCAAAAAAATTCGGTATAAAAGAGTACGGAAGCGTTGTAATCGCAAAGGGGGATGATTCTGTAAAATTGAGATTAACTGACCCTATCACGGGTGGAATCATTAAGAATTCTGAGGAAGAGATAACTAACGCAATATTAAAACTAAACCGGGAATCTGATAAAACGGTTTATTATTTAATCGGCCACGGGCAGAGAGATATGGGCAATAGTGTTGACGCCGAAGGGCTGGGACTACTTAGAAAAACAATTGTTGACGAGGGATACAATGTCAAAGAATTCCTAATATTAAGAGGAGAGGAGCTTCCCAGAAATAATTCCATATTAATAGTCGCGGCGCCTACACAGGCTTTCTCATTGAAAGAAATTCAATATATCAAGAGCTATCTGGATGGAGGCGGGAGAGCCGTGTTCCTCTTTGAACCGCGTTCAGGCAAGGAGCTTGCGTCCATTTTGAAAAGTTATGGTATCAAGCTCTCAGATGATGTTATTATCGACCCCAGTTCCAAACTTGAGGGCGGAGGTGACATAGCGCCTATTGTTTCTGATTACCCTTATCATGAAATCACAGAAGATTTTAGGTATGCAACGGTTTTTCCTTACTCAAGGAGCCTAGATATAGTAAGCGGCAGTTATGATACCGAAGTGCTCGCACAAACGGGAAAGTATAGTTGGTCTGAAACTGATTTTGAGTTGTTTGATGAGGGTGTTGCCCAAAAAGATGATTCGGACACGCCAGGACCTCTTGGGGTAGCAGCCATTGGAGAGAGCGGTAATAACGGCAGGATAGCTGTTTTTGGGAGCGTTGATTTTGTTTCCAATGTTAACCTTGAGTTCTCGGGAAACAGAGATTTTTTCCTTAACACACTTAACTGGGTTTCAGGTGATGAAAACCTTATCTCTATAAGACCAAAAAAGCTGAATGCCGGAAATCTAACTATAACCACCAAGCAGGTCGATATTATACAAATCTTTACTATAGGAATAATCCCAGCTGTAATTTTATTTTCAGGCCTGGCTATCTGGTGGAGGCGGAGAGTATTATAATTCTCACTGACAGTAAACTTAACAAAAGTAGACTGTGATAGTTATATTTGGATTAAATATAAATGAAATATTTTCTGACGAAATTTAAAGGGGCGTTGATTAGCGCTTTAGTTTTTGTAGTGTTGCTTGGTTTTATATATTTTCGGGATTCGGACAATAAGAAAGTTGTAAATGCAGAGGGCTCCTATGATTTTACAATCGACGGGGAAGTGCTGGCCTTGGAGATATACTATCCCAAATCCTGGGTTCTGCTTGAAAATGAAGATGGTAACTGGGTCCTGATTAAAGACGAAGAGAGCTTTAGTCCTGATGTAAAGTTGATCCACAACCTGATTGAAGACATAAAAAATACGAATATCGCGGGCACTCTTCCCGTTGATGAAGTTGATCTGGACCAATTTGGGATTGAAAGCGCCAAAGCAGAAATAGTTGTGAGCACGGCGGATGCAGATCATCGATTCATCATAGGTGACAAAATTCCCGTGGGCTCGGGGACATATGTTTATATCCCCGATGAAAATCTGGTGCTTGTTGCCGAAAAAGACTATCTGAACAATTATCTAAACCTGTCCTCTGAGGATTTCAGAGATAGGGACCTTTTTGATTTTGATTCAGAAGCGGTTAACCGCATTTCAATCAGGTCCGCCAGTTTTAACGTTGATATGTTCAAAGAGGATGGGGAATGGTATTTAGAGCAAGATGACCAGCTTTTTGTTGATGAGAATAAAATAGACGAAATATTGTGGATATTCGCAAAAGCCAAAGTTCTGAATTTCGAAGATGAAAATCCGGACAGTCTCACAAAATACGGATTAGACGAACCCCTAGCGGAGATAAGATTCTATCAGGACGACCGGATTCAGGGAGTTGTTTTTGGAAAAAGAAAAGACAAAGACAGCTATTACATTAAGTCTGATTCTGACAGAGCTGTTTATTCTATTCATAAAAGTTTGTTTAAAAGAATTCCCAAAAATATTGATCAGATAAGTTCAAATTAGACTCGAAGTATGTTTAGCAGTACAAAAATTTTGAAGGTTCTTATGGAGGAATAATGTTTATAGAGATAGTATCAAAGGACGGTGAGCTGTGCTGGATCAATCTCAAGCAGGTGCTGGTTATAAAACTGGGACGACCGACTGAAGGTTGGGTCTGGGGGTTTTCCTACAGAAACGAAACCTTATGGTCTGAAACATTTAAAACAAAAGAAGAAGCTGACAAATGGCTTGATGACGCACTTGGTAATTGTAAAATACCTGATACTTCTTCTGATCTGTAGCAATTCCCATAAAAGAGAAAACTTTGTAGTATCTTAGATAAAAT
>CBDUCG010000047.1:0-13742 GCA_965365595.1 uncultured bacterium | reverse complement strand
AACTAGTTATGGAAGAAAAATTACGGGAAGTTAAAAATCAGGCAATAGATGAAATAGGCCAAGTTTCTGAAGAAGTGACCCTTCAAAATTTAAAAGCTAAATTTGTCGGCAGAAAGGGGATTATTACGGAAATTCTAAAAGGTATGAAAGATGTGCCGAAGGAAGACCGGCCCAAAATGGGTGTCCTGATAAATGAGGTCAAAACTTTTGTTGAAGATCTTTTTGATGAAAAAGCGGTTAAGATCAAAGAAGAAAAGAAAAAACGCTCAATTTCCGAGGAAAAAATTGACGTTACTCTTCCTTCCCGCTCGCTTCCGGTAGGCGCAAAACACCCGGTCACTCAGGTAATGGAAGAAATCATCGACCTATTTGAAAGAATGGGTTTTGAGGTAGCCGAAGGGCCTGAGATTGAAACGGACTATTACAATTTTGAAGCGCTTAACATTCCAAAAAACCATCCTGCCCGCGATATGCAGGACACATTTTATATATCGGACGAAGTTGTGCTTAGAACACACACTTCACCTGTTCAAATCCGTGTTATGGAAAAAGAAGAGCCCCCGATTAAAATTATAGCGCCTGGCAAAGTATACAGATGCGACAGTGACGTATCACACACCCCCATGTTTCACCAGATTGAGGGCCTACTTGTTGACAAAGGCATTACATTCGGCGATCTGAAAGGAGTTCTTACGGAATTTCTAAGACTCGTGTTTGGCGAGGGCATAGGCGTCAGGTTCAGACCTAGTTTTTTCCCGTTTACCGAGCCGAGCGCCGAGGTGGATATTGAGTGTGTGATATGCGATGGAAAAGGATGCAGGGTTTGTAAGGAGAGTGGATGGCTTGAGATAATGGGATGCGGAATGGTTGACCCTGAAGTTTTCAAGAGCGTGAACTATAACCCAGAGGTATACAGCGGTTTTGCATTCGGAATGGGTATAGAAAGAATAGCAATGCTCAAATTTGGAATTAACGACATCAGACTGTTTTTTGAAAACGATATAAGATTTTTAAAGCAGTATAGATAGTAAAATAGAAGTAGGATGAATTGATTTAAATTCTCATGTATATTAGTAGCCCAAAATCTGAGTTTATCTCTTAGAAAGGAGCACGGAAAATGTCAGTTAGACCCGATCACTGGATAAAAAAAATGGCCACTGAGCATAAAATGATAGAGCCTTTTGTAGACGGACAGGTAAGGGACGGTGCCATATCATACGGTGTTTCCGCCTACGGCTATGACATAAGAGTCAGCAATGAATTTAAGGTTTTTACCAATATCTACAATTCAGTCGTAGATCCTAAAAGTTTTGATGACAAATCCTTTGTGGAGATTAATGACGATGTCTGTATGATTCCCCCAAACTCCTTTGCTCTGGCCAGAACGGTAGAGTATTTCAGAATCCCAAGAAGCGTGATAACTCTATGTGTTGGAAAATCCACATACGCACGCTGCGGCATAATCGTAAACGTTACTCCTTTTGAGCCGGAATGGGAAGGATATGTTACGCTTGAGATTTCAAACACAACGCCGCTGCCCGCTAAAATTTATGCCAATGAAGGGATTGCCCAAGTGCTGTTTTTTGAATCAGATGATGTGTGTGAAGTTTCTTATGCGGACAAAAAAGGAAAGTATCAGAAACAGGTCGGAATTACGCCTCCAAAGCTCTGATTTTTTCGACTTGTGCGAGTGCTCGATTTCATCGCATCTGATCTATATCATTAGTTAATTTGGCGCTTAATATTAATTTGCATAAATATGTTCAAACCCCCTGATTTTATTTCCCTTTTTGCGTTTTTCATGTTATAATATGGCATTAATTTTTCCCGCCCATGAGTTAATACGGAGGTATCTAAATTTGGAAGTAAAGAGAGATCAAGAGGACAATATTCCTGCAAATAACGAAAACTCTTACAGCGCAGAACAGATAAAGGTTTTACCGGGCCTCGAAGCCGTTAGGAAACGCCCTGATATGTACATTGGCGACACTAGCGTAAGAGGATTTCACCACCTTGTTTTTGAGGTTCTGGACAACAGCGTTGACGAAGCGCTTGCAGGGTTTTGCGATAAAATCATAGTCACGATACATGTCGACGGCAGCCTTACCGTAGAAGACAACGGTCGTGGTATACCGGTGGACGAGCACGAAGAATCAGGAAAGTCAGCCGCAGAGGTTGTTATGACCATGCTTCATGCGGGAGGTAAATTCGAGGGCAAAGTTTATCAGGTCTCAGGCGGTCTCCATGGTGTAGGTGTAACAGTAGTAAACGCGCTATCAGAATACCTAATACTCGAGATCAGAAGGGACGGGAAAGTTTGGTACCAGCGCTACGAAAGAAGCAAAGCCGTAACCGAATTAAAAGAGACCGGAAAAACTGACAGGTCGGGAACAAAAATCAGGTTTAAACCCGACGATACTATCTTTGAAGTCACCGAATTTAACTATGACACGCTTGCTCACAGGATAAGAGAGCTTGCGTTTCTAAATAAAGGTCTTGTAATTCAGATAATTGACGAAAGAACAGGAAAAGATCAGGAGTTTTTCTACGAAGGCGGTATTGTAGCATTCATAGACGAGCTTAATAAAAATAAAAAACCGCTCCATCCTGAGCCGATTTACGTTTCAGGAGAAAAAGACGACATCATTGTTGAAGTTGCGCTTCAGTATAACGACAGCTACTCGGAAACTATTTTCTCATATGCGAACAACATCAACAACATAGAGGGCGGAACTCATCTTACAGGGTTCAGAGGCGCTCTCACAAGGACAGTAAATAAATACGCCGAGGACAAGGGGCTTGTAAAAAACGCCAAAGTATCATTGAGCGGAGAAGACGCAAGAGAGGGATTGACCGCCGTGATAAGCGTTAAGCTTCCCGATCCGAAATTTGAAGGTCAGACTAAGACCAAACTGGGCAATACTGAGGTTAAAGGTATTGTGGAAGTGCTTCTTAATGAGAAGCTGGGGATATTTTTTGAAGAAAACCCTTCAGTAGCAAAAAAAATAATTGATAAAGCCGTGGATGCCGCGCGTGCGCGAGAAGCAGCAAGAAAGGCTAGAGAGCTTACCAGAAGAAAGAGTGCTTTGGAGTCGGGTTCTTTACCCGGAAAACTTGCAGACTGCCAGGAGCGAGACCCTGAGCTGTGTGAAGTGTATCTGGTTGAGGGTGAATCCGCCGGTGGTTCGGCCAAACAGGCCCGCGCAAGATATAATCAGGCGGTTCTGCCTCTTAAAGGTAAAATATTAAACGTTGAAAAAGCCAGATTTGACAAGATGCTCAGCAACGAAGAAATCAGGACGCTAATCACCGTTTTAGGTACCGGCATAGGAAGCGATGATTTTGACATCAGCAAGCTTCGTTACCACAAAGTAATACTTATGACAGACGCGGATGTCGACGGTTCTCACATCAGAACCCTTTTGCTTACATTCTTCTATAGGCATTTCCCTGAAGTAATTGAAAAGGGCCATCTCTATGTTGCTCAGCCTCCGCTCTATCGTGTTAAGAGAGGTAGAGATGAGAAATACTTAAAAGATGAATATGAGTATGAAGATTATTTCCTTGAGCTCGGTACAGGCGGAGTTTCCATAAAAGCGTCTGAAAACGGAAACGGTGTTAAGGAGATTAAAGGCGCAAGACTTCTCGATATAATTAAAAAATCCATAGCCTACGAAAGGGCGCTAGAAAGGATCGGTAAATTCGGTAGGGACTCTAAAATTGTTGACGCATTTGCAAGTAGAGACGGATTTAAGAAATCTCATTTGAAGACTGAAAACGGGGCAGATCTAGATGCGCACTTGCAGGCAATTAAACAATGGATCGAAGCTAGATATCCAGAGGATGTTGTTTCTTTAGACTGGAAGTTGCTTGATGATCCCGAACATGACTGCTCCAAGATTTCTTATTCCTTTAAAGAAAACGGCCGAAACAGAAGCACAGTAATCGATTTTGATTTCTTAAACTCACCTGATTTTGCCGAGCTTAAAAAATTAAAAGATGCAATAACCTCAGTGGGAGATCCACCCTACAATGTTGCCGATAATGGCGAAACTGTAGAACTTCCGAGTTTGGCTGAAGTCAGTGAGCACATACTTTCACGGGGTAAAAAAGGTATGTCCATCCAGCGCTACAAAGGTCTTGGCGAGATGAACCCCGAGCAGCTGTGGGAAACCACGATGAACCCTGAGACAAGGGTGCTCAAGCAGGTGCAAATTGAGGATGCGATTGAGACCGACGAGATATTCACTGTTCTCATGGGCGATCAGGTAGAACCGAGAAAGCTCTTCATCGAGACAAACGCGCTTAAAGTAAGCAACCTCGACGTATAAGCCATTTCCTTACCCATAACTACATGCATGAGTAAAATATCTTGGGATATTATTAGTATTTCAGGAATTATTTATGGAAGAATTTCAGCTCATATACCCGTAATGCTGCATCACTAGAATGGCTATGCTGATTATGATTAGATTCAAGATAGCTATAGGGAACAGCACCTTCCATCCGAGGTTCATCACCTGGTCGTAACGAAAACGGGGAAGGGTAAACCTGACCCATATAAAGAAAAAGAGGAACGCGAGCACTTTGCCTACAAAGACGAGGGGAGGCAAGTACCAATGCGTATCAATATCAATACCCAACCATCCGCCAAACGGCAGCGGATACCATCCACCGAAAAATAAAGCTACTATCAGGCACGACATCACAATCATGTGCGTGTACTCAGCCATAAAAAACATTGCGAACTTCATACTGCTATACTCAGTGTGATATCCTGCAACGATCTCAGGCTCGGCCTCTGGCATGTCAAAGGGAAGCCTGTTGGTTTCAGCAAAAACAGCGGCAAGAAAGACTATAAAGCCCAAAAACTGGGGAAATACAAACCAGTAGTTCTGCTGTGCTTCTATTATGTCATTCAGTCTTAAAGAGCCTGTCCATGCAATGATTCCAAGTATGGAGATTCCCATTGCAAGCTCGTAGCTCACCATCTGGGCCGCTCCCCTGAGTCCTCCGAGAAAAGAATATTTACTGTTGGAAGCCCAGCCTCCGATCACTACTCCGTAAACCCCCAAAGAGCCAATAGCCAATATATAAAGAAGGCCTACGTTTAAGTCTGCTATCTGTAGCTTGACGTATAACGGTTCCTGAAGGCGCCCGAATAGAGTAGTTTCGAAGCCTCTTCCAATTGGTACAACAGCAAGGGCAACTAGCGCTGTGATGAGCGCAAATGCCGGAGCGGCTATATATAGGTATTTATTTGCGTCTTTGGGGATAATATCTTCTTTAAATATGAACTTTACACCGTCCGCAAGAGGCTGCAGAAAGCCAAACGGCCCGACCCGGTTTGGTCCAAGTCTATCCTGTATAAAGGCGCTCACCCTTCTTTCCGCCAGAGTTAAATAGGCGACAAGCGTGAGCACTACAAAAAATACAAGTGCAATTTTAATAATCGTTATTCCAATTTCAGCCCAAATCATAATTTATCTCTAAGCCCTAAGTGCTGACGCCGATTCTTCCTATGTTGTCGTAATTTATCCCGCTGTAAGCCGGAACATGCTCTGCAATGTCCAGCATAATCTCTGAAGGATCATTATAATTAAAACTCTGCTGTTGAAGTTTGTTTCCTAAATATGTAAGTATCTCCCAGTCCTGCATTGCCGTGCCGGGAGGATCGATAGCTTTTCTTACTCTTTGCACCCTTCCGCGGTCATTTGTAAAAGTTCCATCTTTTTCATAAGCGCTTACGCCCGGGAGAATAACGTGGGCCATTCTTACTGTCTCGGTAAGTTTATAATCCTGTACTACCAGGAGATTTAATTTGGCAAGCGCGCGTCTTAATTTATCCCTGTCTTCCTCTACTACAAGGTCAAACAAATCAAGCCCTGCTACGTAAAGCACTTTGATCCATCCCTCAATTATTGAGTTGATTATGGACTGGACGTTGCCAGATCCATACGGATATCCCAAGTCTTTGACGCCAGAGCTATTCGGATAAGGATCGGTGCTTATAAGCCCGAACTGTTTTGGTTTGTTAATAAGCCCTGTGTTTCCTGCAATATTGTTTGTCTTTGTAATTTTGCCTATTTTCTTTACTAAAAAAAGCTCCTCGTTCGTAAGGGTCGGCGAGGCTATAAATGCAATTGAGTTTGGTGAAAATTTGACTGCTTTAGTAATTTCTTCCGCTATCAGGTCTGTTGCCTTCTCCCAATCTGAAAGCTTGAAACCTTCGCCTTCTCGTGTAATTGGGTCTTTTAGCCTTGTATCCTTTTCCTGAATTTCTTTGAAATCGTAGCGCCCTCTGTCGCATATCCAGTGCCCGTTTACATCTACATTTGTTCTGGGCCTTACTCTTGAAACCTTTCCTTTTCTGGGATCAACGCCGACTGTAATATTGCAGCCGTTGCTGCAAAGAGAACATACCGTGTCGTGAAACTTCCAGTACCATACTCTTTCTTCGTGGAGTGTGTCTTTATTTAGCAGAGCTCCAACTGGACATAGATCAGTGACGTTTCCAGCAAGCTCATTGTCCAGTTTTTTGCCCGGAAATACAACAATCTTTTTCCTGAATCCGCGCCCGTTATATCCGAGCTCCCCTGTTTTTGTTACTTCATCTGTAAATCTCACGCACCTTGTGCACATAATACAGCGATTTGGATCATAAATTATCCTGTCACTCAAGTAATATTTCTGCCTGACTTTCTTTTGCTCAGGACCCTCAATTCTGCTGTAACCGGGGCCATGCTCCACAGTAGTAAGCTGAAGAGGGCATTCCCCTCCTTTGTCGCAAATCGGACAGTCCAGCGGATGATTGATTAAGGTAAACTCCACTGTAGCTTTTCTAGCCGCCACTGCTCGGTCCGAATTGGTTTTTACAATAAGCCCGTCACGCACATAAGTGTTGCATGCGGGCATAACTTTCGGTACCCCCTCCACCTCTACCAAACACTGCCTGCATTGAGCCACAACGCTCAAAGCGGGGTGATAGCAGAAATGTGGGATGTCTATACCTAGACGAGATGCGGCCTGAATAATATTTAGGCCGTCTTCGACTTCGAGTTCCTGTCCGTCAATTGTAAGTTTTGGCATGAAGAATTATCAATAAAACTAGAGTTTTGAAAATAGTATCTGACCATTTTTGTATTAGCAAGTTACATATGTAAAGCGAGTTTACTCAATATTGCAATTTATACTCTGTTGTGAGCAGTCATCATCTGTCGGAGTTAAAAAAAGTGGGGAAAAAAAAAGAGTTGGAGGGCAGTTAGGTATCTAGAAGTGCGCTGTGTTCAATTTTGATATTCATGTTGCTTAGAGTTTGTTGTGTTATACTTGAAAAATAATATTATGCGCTCAAAAGTCCTTAAACCCATAGCCGTATTCCTTTTTATATTAGCTCTTCTGGTTGTGCTTGGATTTTTCATAATACAATCCAACATTTTTAAGCAATTTCTTAGAGTTACAACAAATGCAGTAGTTAGCACCCTGACCAACCAAGGCTTTATCATAGGAAGCATAGAAGGGGATATTCTAAGAGGCATCATATTAAGAGACGTCTCATTTGAAATTGAAGGCGAGCCTTTCATTGAAACAGATGAAATTTTTATTGACTATTCTCTTCCTCTTTTGCTGGATAGTTCCATGCTGTTTAGCAAAGTGATTCCACTTGATGAGTTCTCTATCACTGGGCTTCAGATCAATCTTGTTCAAAATGAAGACCGTACATGGAATTTTGAGAAGCTCGGTGCGTGGGAGCAGCCTGTAGAGAAAGAATCTCCGGATTGGAACATCATTATACAGAACGCCATACTGTCTCAAGCGAAAATCAGGATTGATGACAGGGTAAAGAAACAGATAACGGACCTAAAATCAGACAAGATAGATCTTACAATCAAAATGTATAGGATCGATGAAAGAATCGAGATGCAGCTTAGAAAAAGCAATCTAGGTATAGTTTTTCAGGGTTCAGAAGACGATATCATGTATCTGGATGATATATCGGGCAGGGCGACTTACAATAAAGGTAAGGGAAAGGATAAATTCAATCTTAGGCGGCTCAGATTTGTCACAGGTGGAGCGGAAATCTCTCTTCGCGGAGTTGCGACCAATCTTCAGCATCCAGACTTCAGCTTTGAAGCGTCAGCTGTGGATATAGGCGGGGACGACGGGATAGGCAATATAAATATGCAGCTTAAAGCAACGGGACACTATCAGGAATACAGATTTCTTACGGCGGAGGGCAAGCTTGATTTGGCAAAAACTACAATCAAGGGTGAGAAAATTACAGGTGGAATAAATGATATCAAGGTAGACGGTACAGACGTACAATTAAATGGCGGCATTCTGAAAACCGATTTTGGCGGACTGTCATTTTCAGGGGTCCTTGATCTCAAGGAGATACTCGCTGAAGGTACAAATAACACACTTAATTTAAATATCTCGATCGACTCTTTAGATGCCTCTCAGATTTTCAATATGTTTGATACTAAAACAACCCCTGCAAAGAGCGAAGAAGAAGTCTTTCAGGAGAAAGTGACCACACTTTTGGATGCAAATATTGATTCTATTTTAAATATTCAGGGGAACTGGAATAAAAATCAAAACCTTCAGACATTGATAGATTTATCCAGCTTCAGCCTAACCGGCAGTGATATTGGGGAATTAAGGGTAAGCGGCCTCATCGATATAAAAGGCGCATCCATAAATTACGATTTGAATTCGGACTTTATTAAAGCAGACCTTTCCTTTCTTTTAAAAGACGATCATTACCGAAGCAGCATTAATTCAAGACTGAATCTAAAAGGCTCAATACCCATGGAAGGAGAATTCCTAGACGGCTTTGAAGGATCAATTAATGGTGAGATTCTTCCTTCTACTCTTTCAGGTTTGGAGATAAAAGAAGGGGAATTAAAGGCCGAGTATGTACAAAATGTCCTTAAGATCAGCTCTTTTTTGCTTGATTCCGACCCTCTTTCTATCAAAGCCTCAGGGGCTATTAACAGAGAAGGATCAAGAGGGATAAAGTACAGCGCTGATTTTAGAGATATTGGCGTACTATCCAATTTTGTAAACGACTTTAATCTGACAGGGGCGCTCAAATTAAGCGGGCTTGTCGAAGGGGATTTTTCAAGGCCTAGAGTTACCATAAAAGCAAAGGGCTCTGATTTTACTGATGAGCTTGAGAGCTTCGTAATAAAAGAGATAGATCTGGCTGCCGAAAGTTTTATAAGTTATGAGAGCCCTCAGCTCCATATAAATGGCGATTTAAAAGGGGCAGATATAAACGGGCAACGGATTAAATCAGCGATTCTTAAAGCGGACAGCAGGGGCGAGATAATTGACGGAAGTCTCAATGTCTCGGGAGCTCAGAATTTTGGCTACAAAGTTGATTTCACTCTAAATGAGCTCAATGAAAAAGAGACCAAGCTGGAACTTGGTAATATTAATCTCAGATTTCAAAAGCAAGTGCTAAAGAACAAGACCCCTGTTTTGCTCTCGGTATTTAAAGATAGAATAAGCGTAAGCTCTTTTAACCTCTATCATAAAAATAACTATATTATCGGTGCGGTTGATATGGATTATGGCGGCGGGCTTAAGGGTAAGCTAGAGTTAAAACAGTTAAACCTTAAAGATGTCTCTCAGCTTTTAAATCTTTATTTCCCACTCAATGGAACTTTAACAGGCCAGATAGATCTCGATACTTCATTAAAGCATCCTGATGTCCGAACCAGCATTAGAGCTGAAAATCTCGAATTTTTGACTTTTAAGAGCGATGAACTATTGCTAAATCTACTGGTCTCAAAAAGCGGCGTAGATTTCAATCTTGACATAAATGACAAATCTCAAAATATTTTAAGAGCCACAGGGAAAGCCAATATGGACCTTACTGCGGCAGATTTGCTTGAGAGTTATAGAAAATCCACTATAGATATCAGTGTTTATTCTGACGGAGTTGACATCAGTCCTGTTGCGGCTTTTAATCCGGAAATTGAGGATATAAGTGGGAATTTGAAGATTGATGTAAGCGCCTTTGGGACAGGCGAGAACCCGAATGTTTCAGGCAAGATAGAGGTTGATGATGTGAAATGCAATATTTATTCCCTTCGGAATGAGATCGAAATACCTTATGCTGTGATGGATTTGCGAGGCATTTACGCGATTTTAAGACCCGCGGTTATTAATACGGGTGAAGGGAGAGGCATCTTTGACGGCAAAATTGACCTCCGCGATTTGTCATATACTGCTCAAGGTACAATGGAAGAAATGCTTGTTAAATCAAACCCCGATGATGTAACGGCTAATCTGGACGGAAAGATAAATATTAAAGGTCAGGGTTTTAAGGCTTTCATAGACGGAAAAATAACCGCAAAAAATGTTAAGGCCATAGTTCCCGAGAAACCTGTTAAATATATAGAGCACATAGAATTTGTGGATGAAAGATCCAGAGAGCTTGAGGAATTCATATTTACCGGCAAGGGCCCTACCGATTACTTCATAGAATACATCGCTATGGATATTGATGTTGATATTCCCCATAATTCATGGATAAAAGGAAGCGGTGCCGATATAGAGGTAAAAGGCAAAATCAAGGTAAAGAAAGACTATGGAGTCATCTATGTTGTCACTGGGAGCATTCAAGTCATTAGGGGTGATTACAATTTTTTGGGCAAGCGATTTAATATCGAAAGTGGCACTGTGAGCTTCAGGGGCAAGGAGGTTGTAAATCCCTTCCTGGATGTTACCGCCTTATACAGGGTTTCAAGCGTCGAAGTTTATATTAATGTCACCGGTACTGCGGAGGAGCCAAGAATACAACTCTCAAGCGATCCTCCTCTTGATGAGAGTGAAATTGTTTCCTATCTTGTGTTTGGCACCTCAACAGAGAATCTTTCATCTGATGACCGACTGGCATTTCAGGAAAGAGCGGGTGAGGTTCTTGGTACAATGGCAGTGGGAGAGTTGAGAGAAATGCTTGGTGAGGAATTTGCAATTGATGTGATAACAATTAAGGGCGGCCAGACTGGTTTCAGGGACACTCATGTTGAGGTAGGAAAATATATTACAAAAGACCTGTACGTAGGATATGAGCGGTTTTCGTATGAGCGTTTTTACTATGAGCGCTACTTCTTCAGCCCGGGACTCCCTTCTTCAACCGTAACGGCTAACAGGGCTATTATAGAATACAGGCTTTTTGATTTTCTGACTGTAGAAAGTGAAATAGGCGAAGAATCCGGGGCAGATCTCTTTTTCAACTTTGATTACTAATTAGAATCATTTATTCAAAAATTTTCTGATACCACGTACAGCCTGCATAATTCTCATTTCATTTTCAACCAGAGCAAGTCTTACAAAACCTTCACCATAGTTGCCAAATCCTATTCCAGGTGAGACGGCGACTTTTGCTTCCTCAATCAGTTTTTTTGAAAACTCAAGAGAACCCATACTTTTAAATTCTTCGGGTATTTCAGCCCAGACAAACATAGTGCCTTTGGGTTTTGGTATTTGCCATCCGGCTCTGTTTAGACCCTCAACAAGTCTGTCGCGTCTCAACTTGTACAGGTCTCTGATTTCATCCACACAGTCCTGTGGTCCGTTTAAAGCGGCAATTCCCGCAACCTGAACAGGTGTGAATATTCCATAGTCCATATAACTCTTGATTCGTTTTAACGCTGATACAATTTTTTGATTCCCCACCATAAACCCGATTCTCCATCCGGGCATGTTATAGCTCTTGGAGAGCGAATAAAATTCCACTCCAACTTCTTTTGCTCCGGGGATTTGAAGAAAACTGGGAGCTTCATAGCCGTCAAAACAAAGCTCTGCATATGCAAGGTCGTGTACAACTATTAGCCCTGATTCTTTTGCAAGCTCATATATGCTCTTGAAAAAATCGAGATCTACTGTTTCAGTCGTAGGGTTATTAGGAAATGAAATCATGAGGACTTTCGGCTTGGGCCACATTTCCTTTACAGCTTTTTCTATGGATTCCAGAAGTTCCGAGCCGCTTGAAAGCGGGACACTTTGTACATCTCCCCTTGAAATAATTACAGAATATATGTGTATGGGATAGGCGGGATTGGGAACAATTACAGTATCTCCGGGAGAGAGTATTGATAACATGAGATGTGATATCCCTTCCTTGGAGCCAATAGTAACCACAGCCTCAGTTTCAGGGTCGAGATCAACGTCATACTTTCTCTTGTACCAGTCACATACAGCTAGCCTTAGCTTGGGAATGCCCGCGGATGCTGAATATCTGTGGGCCCTTGGGTCGTGAGCTGCCTCTATAAGTTTGCTCACAATATGATCGGGGGTTGCCTGGTCTGGATTTCCCATGCCCAGGTCGATGATGTCTTCACCTCTGGCCCGCGCTTTTGTTTTAAGCTCGTTCACAATGTTAAAAACATATGGAGGAAGTCGTCTAATTAGTGAAAATTCTTCTGGTGTTTGCGGCATTAATTTTCCTTTTCAATTTAGAGATAATATATGTGAATCCTTGACAATCTCAAGGTAAATAAGACAAACTATACTTTTTAGCGGAAACACCGGGTCAAATGAAGATCAACTACACAGCACTCGTATTAATATTCAGTTTTTTCTTACCCTTATCAAGTCTTTCATTCGAGAGATATATACAGTACGGCAATGCTTCTTGGTACGGGCGTAAATTCCACGGCAAAAAAACGGCTAGTGGGGAGCGTTTCAACAAACAAAACTTCACAGGAGCCCATAAACTACTCCCGTTTGGAACCATAATCAGAGTTACAAACTTGAGAAACGGAAAAGATGTTTATGTTCGTATTAACGACAGGGGACCCTTTGTGACCGGGAGGATTGTAGATATTTCCCGCGCTGCCGCTGAGGCCATAGGTTTTAGAAAAAGAGGGGTTGCCAAGGTAAGGGTTGAAGTGGTGTCACTTCCGTAGCCGTAATCAACAAGACAGCTTCTTTTATCTTTAGAAGACAGTGCCGATGTGTTAAAATCCATAATATATGCGAACAAGATTCATATTCCTGATAATCTTCATCCCAGTAGTATATGCTTGCGGTAAAAAAAGCGTTACCTCATACCCTGCGCCAGAGCAACAACCCTCAACACCTGGATATACAATAGAGGGTTCAACACAAATAGGGCTTGCTTCCTGGTACGGAATAGAAGAGCATAATAACTATGCGGCCAGTGGGGAGAGGTTCAGCAGGCATGACTATACGGCAGCTCATAAAACACTCCCGATGGGCACTGTTGTACGAGTAACCAATTTGGAAAATGGCAGGGACGTCGTAGTTAAGATAAACGACAGGGGGCCATTTGTAGGAGACCGTATTATCGATTTGTCTCACGCTCCCGCTCAGTCAATAGACATGGTGCAAAAGGGCGTGGTCAAGGTAAAAGTTGAAGTTGTCTCCACTCCCTCTACCAAGACCTCAAATTTTTTTAAGCCTGAGTACACGGTCCAGGTGGCCTCTTATAGTAACAGCGTAAGCGCGGACAAGGCCAAGAGGGTTCTTGACCACGGTTATAATGAAGTAAGGGTCGAATCTGTAAACATTAAGGGAAGCAAGTATTACAGGGTTAGAGTAGGGCGGTATAATAGCAAAAAAGATGCCCAGAAGGCAGCTAAAAAACTCAGAAGAGAAGGCTATACAACAAGGGTTATTCTCGAATAATTTAATTTACATCACACGGGGATTACTATAATGAATCAATTTGTTAAATCACATGGACTGGGAAACGACTATTTTGT
>CBDUCG010000046.1:0-14119 GCA_965365595.1 uncultured bacterium | reverse complement strand
TTGTTTTCCTCGTTTCTTGGGTGCAAGAACGTATTATTTTTTTTCCGGAAAAATCGTCGCAAGCAGATTGTCCTGCAGATAATTTAAATCAAAAGGTTTTCTTAAACTATATCGGAGGGTTGCAGCTTCTAGCTGCAGGGTCGAAAACACATAGTTGATAAGTTTGCGTTTTTGTTCTATTTTCGAACTTTCAAATAGCTCATAAGCCATATTTGCGATTGAGAATACAGTATTTACAGTGAATTTCAAAGTTTCATCAGCTTTCAGGTGCTTTTTTATTTGATCATGAATTTTATATTGTGTGATTTTTAATTGATGACACTTTCTGTCATATTCATCCTTAGTAATTCTCTTGATTCATCAGTGAGAAAAACTACATGTGCTTTTTGTACTCCAAACGCAATATTGTTTAATTGAAAAATATCAGAGATTTTTAAGATGTCATTTACAAAATCTTCATTGATCAATAGAAGTTTTGCTATGTTGCTAAACTGTTTGGTTCTTTTGTTGTGATACCTGTTATATTGGCTATTATTCTCTACATACAATTCCTCCTCTAAACATTCTTCAATATTCATCTCCTTGAAGTTTGACCATTTTCTTTATTTATTTTGTGAATGTATTCTGGACCTAATAGATTAAGTTTTCCAACTATAAACTGTATATGTTTCTCTAGCATCGTTCTATATTACATGCATAATTTCACGATTGGGTGCAATTGATTAGATGTAAACGGGTCTTCTGTCACTAAAAAACAACTTAAATCTCTCTTGACAAAAGGGGTGCAGTACAAGTCGTCGTATATTAATTATCACGCCATATGATTGCTGTAATAGTCCCTTGGTCTTGAAACACCTCCATTACCGCAGTAATATCAAAGCCTATTTGGACTTCATTTACAAACATATTAAATATAAGCCTTCTGCCACTCTTAGCATCTATATAACCACCCAAAGCCTGTCCTTTGAGAACAAGTCCGTTCTCATCTCCAGTCACAAAAGTACCGGTCTTGGCGAAGGCGTTTCCTTTAGCGCCGGCTAGTGAAGGGTCCCATTCAAATTTAGTCACAAAACTAAGAGACCCATCTACTCCCAGTATCGGTAAAGCATCTAGAAATTCAGGGAAAAAGCTCTGCTCGCTATTGTATTTCAACATCTGAATTATCGCTTTATTAGTGGCTTTAGCAGGCCCGCCGCCGCTTCCATCAAAGAATAGAAACTCATTACCCGGAATGCCTATATTCTGTGTAAGGTTCTCTCTTTCCACAACGAGTGAGTCTTCCATAGTATCAACTCCCTCAGTGAGTCCCCAAAGTACTAAGCTTGTATCTGAGCCTATGTTGTAGCTAACTTTAAGTACGAGCTTTGCGTATTCAGAATATGGCAGCGAGACCAGTTCAGCAAGCAAAGTATCAGGGCTATAAGAATTTTGTGGCGGCAATAATTGAACTGGATTCTGCCCCACCGGATTAGCGTTTACCGTAACCCCAGCTTTCTCTAGAGCTTCTATTAATACAGTGCGCGCATAGTTGTCTGGTCTTACTATTCTAAAGGTTTGTACCAGAGGAAACGCTTGTGTGAATGGAGGGATAAAATCAATAGGAAGCCTTCCGGTCACAGTTCCAAAACAGTTATCTAAACCAATGCAGCTCGGAAACTCAGGAACAAGCTCTAACTCTTCGTCTTCACCAGGTGCAACTGTGATTAAATTTGAATCTACGCCGAAAGCTTCAGACATTGGCCTGTGGTCAACTGACGCTAATACTCCAGGAGTTGTGGGATCGATTGTTACATCGATTACATCATCATTTACAAAAATGGGCCGAATATCAAACTCTCCTCGAAACTCGATAGGTTCAAAGAGACGGTCGTCAATAATTATTTCTCCTGTTATCTCTGTTATTCCTGATTCTGCAATTTGCTCTGCCAGAGAGTCATAACCCCAAAGAGGGTCGGGTTCTGTGAGTACAGCATTTCCAAGCGAATTGGCCTCATTATGGTCAAAATTTGATATGGCCATAGTGCCATCAGGATTTCTTCGTCCCCCCATTGTGAGATCCCCAGTTGCCACAAGTATAAGATCGCCCTCGAGCACACCTTCCTCATTAACTGATCCCTGTCCATGAACAGGGGTGCGGAACCTAAAGTCCGGACCTAGCGCCTTGAGTGCTTCACCAATTGTAAAAACTTTTCTTACAGAGCCAAGAAAAAGATTGTCTTCAGATCTCAAATTATAAATAACCTCGCCCGTTTCTAGATCTACGACACGAAGAGCCCAGATTGACTCCTCATATAAATTTTTATCAAAGATATCTCTTATTTCTTCGGGAATGGGTTGTCCATCGGAACTGCTATTGCTACAGCCCCCAATAGATAGAATAGAAATAAATGATACAAATACAAAAAGTGTAAAAATCTGCCTAGTCCTCTTCATTTCCGTTTCTCCATTGTGTTATTAATATTGAAGGCTTAATACTGCTAAAGTTACTATATCATAATTAATCGTGTGGATACATTTTGTTTGGTGCGAATTTGTGCGGAGCGACATGGTGTGATCTCTGTATACGTGATCTAGCATCAATTAGTAGGTGTAGGGTGTCTGTAAGTAGATATTTGTAAATGTCCTTAGCACTTATTCTTTACTAGATATTCGTTTTAATCATTCCAACTTAATTTAAGCTTGACAAAAGGGGTGCAGTACATATGAGAGCGGTTTATCTAACAAACAAGACTATATTCTTGAAAAATTGTATTATCAATGCTTAAATAATTATAATACTTAGGGGTTCGAAGTGTATTCAATAGTCCTAGATCATCATTAATTAGTAATATTCTGCTAATTATGAATTATCATTAGTTTATTGAGTTGTAATATTAAATGTTTCGTGAGCTTGTAAGTATTTTTTAATTTTCTCACTAATTTGATATTATCTAGACTTTTGTTCATGACACTTTTTATCATATTCATCCTTAGTCATACTCGGGACTTAACTATACCGAGTTCTCAATTAGGCGCAGTACAATACTTTAAAATTGTATAAAATTTAGATAGTTTATATCTGGTTTTAATCATATGGTAATTGTTATTTATATCCCTGATTAAGACCGTAAGTAGATCAATTGAATATAAAATAAACAAAGTTGTTGAGAATGTATAAGAAGTTCCATTGCAGGAATATGGTAAATATACCCCTTGACTTCTGGATGCAACATTAAGGTCTTTACATTATGGAAATACATCTATTAACCGATATATTAATCATATTTAGTCTTTCAGTGGCTGTACTTTATATTTGCCATCGTCTTAAAATACCTACAATAGTTGGATTCCTCATAAGCGGCTTATTAGCAGGACCTCACGGATTAGGATTCATCGGAGCAGCTAATGAAGTTGAAATTTTAGCAGAAGTCGGTGTAGTGTTATTACTTTTTACTATAGGAATAGAATTATCTTTCGCAAAACTGCTGGAAGTTAGAAAATCTGTCCTTATGGGCGGGTCGATCCAGGTTTTATTAACCATATTAGTTACTTTTATATTAGCCGGACAGCTGGGTTATGGCACTGGTGAGTCAATATTTTTGGGATTTCTTATTTCTCTTAGCAGTACTGCGATTGTATTAAAACTGATCCAGGAAAAGGCTGAGGTTAATAGTCTCTACGGTCGTACAACTCTCGGCATATTGATATTCCAGGATGTTATTATTGTCGTAATGTTATTGGTCGTACCACTACTTTCCGATGTAAAGCTTATCGAAGATGAGTCTCTTTTTCTTGTTCTATTCAAAGGAATTGGTGTAATTCTGTTAGCAATTGTTAGCGCCAGATGGATTGTACCTGGCGTTTTGTATCAAATTGCAAAAACCAGAAACAAGGAAGTATTCTTGTTAAGTATTTTCGTAATATGCCTCGCTGTTGCGTGGACAACTTCTAGTGCAGGATTTTCCCTATCTATCGGCGCTTTCTTGGCTGGTTTGATCATTTCTGAGTCTGAGTATGGTCATGAAGCGCTGAGTAATGTGCTTCCTTTTCGTGATGTATTCACAAGCTTCTTTTTTATATCAATTGGTATGCTGCTCAATATTGACTTTCTTTTCCAACAATTGATGCTCGTCCTTTTAATAGCTTTTGGAGTTTTGATTGTTAAATCCATCATTGCGGGTTTTGCTGCAATTTTGTTGGGACTACCGCTTCGGACATCAATTTTGGTGGGTCTTGCGCTTTGTCAGGTGGGAGAATTTTCATTAATTTTATCCGAGTCTGGTATAGAATATGGCTTACTAGATGAAAATTCTTATCAAATGTTTCTGGCTGTATCAGTACTTACAATGTTGCTTACCCCGTTCATGATTCTGCTTGCACCTCACTTATCTGACCTTATCCTAAATTTACCATTGCCTAAGAAGTTAAGAATAGGTCTGTATCCCCAAATAATTACTAAGGCAAAATCGGAGAAGGATCATATAATAATTATAGGTTTTGGACTGAATGGAAGGAATATTGCACGAGCTGCTAGGACAGCGGGCATACCCTACGTAATTATTGAGATAAATCCTGACACAGTAAAGAGTGAACGAGCTAAAGGTGAGCCAATTTATTATGGTGATGCTACTAGGGAGACCATACTTAAGCATGCCAACATCAAAGATGCAAGAATAGTTGTATCAGTAGTTAATGACCCTATTGCAAACCGCAGCGTTGTCGAGTTAGCGCGAAGACTTAATCCAGATGTCTATTTGGTCTCAAGAACAAGATATGTGAATGAGGTAAAGCCTCTATATGAGTTAGGTGCTGACGAAGTTGTACCCGAGGAGTTTGAGACATCAATTGAGATATTTACTCGGGTATTAGAAAAATATCTGATACCTAGGAACAATATTGAAAGTTTGATAGGTGAGATACGCTCTGATGGATATAAGATGTTCAGGAAAGTTTCTGCAGATACACTGTCAACTTCGGATTTAAAGATTCAGCTTCCTGATATTAAAATAAGCACATTATCTATTGCAGATAATTCACCTTTAGTGGGCGAAAGTTTAGCTAAAATGAATATAAGAAAGAAATATGGAGTTTTGGTTTTGGCAATACGTCGAAACTCGCAAATCATTTCCAATCCGGATAGCAAAATGCAACTTTTTGCTAAGGATGAACTTTTTGTCTTAGGAGCGCCGGAGAAAATATCAGAACTTGACAGAATAATCATTAAACCAGCATAGAGCAATGTAATTTATTGTTCTAAGATGGACTTGCGAATACTTATGAAACACAAAAAGTTGAAAAGCAATCAGTAACTAATAAAATATACAATATTCCAAACTTTATAATTCGTTAGGGAGAAATCCATGACACGATTTAAAAATATATTATTGGCAATACACGGAAAGAATAACGAAGAAGCCGTAAAAAGAGCTTTCACCTTAGCGAAAAACAATAAGGCAAAGTTAACGATCATTGATGTCATAGAGGAACTACCTCAGACAATGAAGGAGTATCTTGAAATTATTTCAGAAGAAGAACTAGAAAATATAGTTTCTGAAGAAAGAATCTCGGAAATACAAAAGCTCATTAAATCCAAAGTAAATGTCAAAAACGTTAAACCCGTGGTTAAAACTATTTTTGGGAAACCACATATAGAGATAATAAAGCAAGTACTTAGAAATAAGCATGACTTAGTTATGAAGAACTCCACAGGTAAGGGAGGGACAAAAGAGGTGCTGTTTGGAAGTATTGATATAAATCTAATGCGCAAGTGTCCTTGTCCTGTGTGGATGATTAAACCCAGAAAATCTACAAAATATTCACAGATTCTTGCTGCTGTAGATCCCAATTCTAATGATCAGGTAGTTGATAAACTTAATCAAAATATAATGGAATTAGCAATATCTATTTCCCAGTTAGAGAAAAGCGAACTTCATATAGTTCACGCATGGAGCCTCTACGCGGAAAAAACTCTGAGTGGATCCCGTTTTCGTAAATCTCCCAATGAGATGAAAAAATTACTTCTAGATGCTAAGAATTTTTATAAAGTCAACCTAGACAATCTGTTGAACAAGTTTCAGTTAGAGAAGCTTAAGCACAAGATACATTTGCTAAAAGGTGACCCTGCTGATTTAATACCAAAAGTGGCGAAGAAACAAAAAATCGACTTAATAGTAATGGGAACAGTCTGCCGTACGGGATTGCCGGGTTTTATTACTGGAAACACTGCTGAATCTATTCTCTATAATGTGGACTGCTCTGTGTTAACCTTAAAGCCCTCTGGTTTCATCTCACCTATCAAACTTTAAGATTGAGTAAAAGCATTCATAATCTGGTTAACTAAATTCACGGAAAGAATTTTTGTCTGGATAAAGGGTTTCAAATTTTGTCAAATAAACCGCAAACTGCAATTTCTTGGCATGCCATGCAGCTGCCTTCAATATTTAAAGCACTCAATTGCACCAAAAGTGGGCTCACTGATTCTGAAGCCCTCGCAAGACTGAGTAAATTCGGTCTTAATGAACTCCCACAAAAGCCCCCCGCCCCTATTTGGAAAATATTTATTAGACAATTTGTCAGCCCACTTATATATATCTTAGTTTTTGCAGCTGCCATATCTATGCTGACTAAGGAACCTACTGATGCTGCATTTATAATGGCTGTACTATTACTTAATGCAATAATTGGCGGTTACCAGGAATACAAAGCAGAGCAAAGTGCTCAAGCATTACAAAAGCTACTCCAGATAAAAGCCACCGTCCTAAGAGATGGAGAAGTGTCAGAAATTATTGCAGAGAAGGTTGTCCCAGGTGATGTTATTTGGCTAGAATCTGGAAACAGAGTTCCTGCTGATATTAGACTTCTGACTACACGTGGTCTAGAAGTAGATGAGTCCTTGTTGACCGGCGAATCAATCCCGGTCCTTAAGGATGAATCATGGATAGGTGATGAGAAAACACAAATCGCGGACCGATTAAATATTGCCCACGCTGGGTCAATAGTCACTAGAGGTCGTGCGAAAGGTCTGGTTATTAGTACCGGAATGGCCACAGAAGTTGGACATCTAGCCTTGGATATTCAGGTAGTCGCAGGAGGAGAGCCCCCTCTAATACATAGAATGAAGAGATTTAGCCGTGTGATCGCAGTGGCTATTCTAGTTTCAGCGTTTGCCATAGGAGCTCTGAACATATTACTGGGTAGATACGATTTCACAGAAATGCTTCTCTTTGTCGTGGCTTTAGCAGTTGCTGCCATACCTGAGGGTTTGCCGGTGGCAATGACTGTAGCTTTGTCTATTGCAGCAACAAAAATGGCTAAGCGGGGAGTCATTGTTCGTAGACTGCCTGCAGTTGAAGGAATGGGTAGCTGCACATATATAGCTACAGATAAAACCGGAACTCTTACAAGCAACGAACTTACATTGAAGGAAGTGTATCTCTACACAGATAAAATATTCGAAGTTAGCGGCAGTGGATTTGTCCCTGAAGGGCAGGTATTCACTAACGGTAAACCTTTTGATCGGATCAACAATCCAGAAATAGAGCAAATTGCCAAAGCTGCAGTGTTGTGTAATGAGGCTGATTTGCATCATAGTGATAATGGATGGCACTGGCGAGGAGATACGGTTGATATAGCCCTTCTATCATTTGGTCAGAAATTAGGTTATAACCGTGAGACCCTAATGGATTTATACCCTCAAATCAATCAAATACCTTTCGAGCCAGAACTAAAGTTCTCAGCTTCCTACAACAAAGTCGATGCGGACTCAGTCAAGGTTTTTGTAAAAGGCGCACCTGAAAAAGTATTGGAAATGTGTGTATTGGAAGAAGTAAACAAAAGGACCAAATATTTTTCCATCGTCAAGAAGATGGCTCAAAGGGGTTACAGGGTATTGGCTTTAGCCGAGGGGAATTTTCAAGGTGATCTCGATTACTCTATGATGCCACCAGATCCATCGGGTCTTTTGTTGCTAGGTTTCGTTGGAATGATAGATCCTCTGCGTACAGGTGTACCTGAAGCAGTTAGGAATTGCCAAGAAGCTGGTGTATCTGTTTCGATGGTTACTGGAGATCATAGTATAACCGCTTTGGCAATCGCTCGTGAGCTAGGTTTAGTAAACGATATTGCAGAAGTTGTAACAGGATCTGAATTAGTAGGCAAATCGGAAGAAGAAATGAAGGACATAGTCGTAGAAAAAAAAGTTTTTGCAAGAGTGGCACCTCATCAAAAGCTGCAAATCGTCAAGGCTGCAAAGGAATCGGGGCATTTTGTTGCTGTAACCGGAGATGGAGTGAATGATGCGCCGGCACTTAGGGAGGCAAACATAGGAGTGTCCATGGGGAAAGGGGGCACCGATGTTGCTAGAGAAGCATCGGATCTTGTAATTAGTGATGACAATTTTGCTACTATTGTTGCCGGAATTGAAGAAGGACGTGTGGCTTACAACAATATTCGTAATGTAATTTACTTTCTTATCTCTACAGGAGCTGCAGAACTGGTGCTGGTACTTCTTAGCGTGATAATGGGTCTCCCTCTCCCACTCTTACCGGTTCAATTACTATGGTTGAATTTAGTTACAAGTGGGATTCAGGATGTTGCGCTTGCTTTTGAGCCTGGTGAACATGATATTTTACAAAAGAAGCCCAGATCTCCGAATGAAAGGATTTTTAATAAGCTAATGATTGAGCGGACCGTGATAGGGGCTTTAACTACGGGGTTTGTTGGCTTTGGATTTTTCTACATAATGTTGGAAAATGGCTGGAGCGACCATTCCGCACGCAACGCATTACTACTTCTAATGGTATTGTTCGAAAACGTCCATGTAGGAAATTGCCGCTCCGAAACAAAATCTGCATTTGTTCTATCACCTCTTAAAAGCCCCATACTTCTTATAGGCGTTCTAAGTGCTCTCTTGATTCATGTAGGCGCAATGTACTTACCTTTAGGGCAAACAATACTACAAACGGAACCTGTACATCTTAACACCTGGATTTTATTATTAGTGCTCTCCCTAACAATTTTTATCTCAATAGAAATCCATAAGTGGTTTTGGGCAATTCGAAACAAATCAGTTAAATAATCTCTTAGATTTACTGACAATTAGGGTTCTCATCAATTACAATGTTACGAAAACCTATTTTTACTGCAATCCTCGATAGTTGAAAAAACTGACAATGTAGATGTCCAATATTGCAACATCAACATTTGATGCGATAGTTATGCAAACTAATATGGCAATCAATGTTATTCAGCCACTATTTTTGTTCAATGGTAAGTGAACCTACAATTTGTCTTAGTTTATGATTTTTTCTTTATACCTGGTCTATTTCACTAACATGTTGAATAGGCTATACAACTAAACTATATTCTTGAAATATCGTGTTAGGAATACTTTAATAAATTATAATATTTTGGAGGTCGAATTGAATTAATAGACCAGCTAAAGATTTTTAAGATCCAGAAAACAATATATATTCATTATTTGCTTACATTTTATTACATGCTCATCCTGAGTAATTCTAAATCTGATAATCAATTTGAAATTTATTTTTTGCTAAATTTTTTCGGTTTTTTAGTCTTTGCTAATTCTTGCATGTCTACATATATATCTGATTCATCGACTATTTCTTCGCCTATTAAGGACTCAATAACATCTTCCAGGCTGACAACTCCGATAAACTCGTTGTTTTCATCCGTTACACAAAAGAGGTGTCGATGAGTTGAAATAAATTTATTCAGAAGCTCGTGCAATGGCATCGTTGCTTGAACGAAATCTGGTTCCAACATTAATCTACTAATCTTTGTATCTATCTTCCCTTTTAGTAATGCGAAGTCAATGTCACGTCTATTAACTATTCCTATAATATTGTAGGGATCTTTTTCATCATATACAGGCATTCGGCTAAAATACCAATTATCAGAATCGATGTCGATATCTTTGACTGCCATATTCCCCGGCAAACTAAATACAACGGAACGTGGGGTCATAATCTCTTGGACTTTCACTCTGTCGAGCAACAAAGCGTTTACCAAAATGCGAGTTTCTTGAGGTAATATAGCTCGGTGATAGCGACTGAGCATTGCTAAACTCATGACATCTTCCTCCGTTGGCATATTAATATGCGCCTTTTTCCCCCACATTCTGGTAATAAAAGAAGTTAGTTTCACAAAAGGCCACAGTAATTTAACTAAAAATGTGATCGTTCCCGACAAACGTGGAGCAATTGAGCTTGCAAAAGTTACTCCCAAAGACTTAGGAAGTATTTCGCTTATAAATAGAACTGCGCCTGTAAAAACTCCGGAGAAGATACCGAGCCATATGTCCCCGTAATACTTAACGATTAATCCCGCTGACCAAGTTGCCCCGATTATATTTATAGCAGTATTGAGAGTAAGTATTGCCGCAATAGGCTCGTCAATTTTGTCTCGAAGTTTTGAAAGCCTAATACCGTTAGGGTCGCCGCTCCTTTTTAAAGATTCGATACGGCTTCTGGGTATTGAATACAGCGCCGCCTCCATAAGTGAACAAAGAAAATAACCCAGGAGCGTGATTCCCACTATAACAACTATGGCAAACATATTTCCATTTCCTTGCAATACTTGATATAAAGCATTATTAATTTTTTGATATTTTTTCTCTTTGCAAATTCTTTCTAGTTTTCATTTATATCAAGCTCATCCGCTATTTGCTGACTAATAATGGATTCGATTATCTCTTTTATACTAACAATACCTATTTATGCGTTTTTTTCGATTAATCAATAATGCATATACCCTTTATGTATAAGTTTTACACCATCAAGTAATTCAATTAATAGATACTTTGGGAGATTACAGTAATTTGATCTTGTAATGTTTCATAATTGCTTATGAATTTTAGGTAATAAAATTCTTGAAATATGGAATTTTCAATGCTTAAATAATCGTAATATTCTGGAGTTCAAAGTGTATACAAAAGCCCCGGCCAAATTAATCAGATCAAGTCATCTAGTATCAATCCAATCACTTTCTAAAATAACACTGGAGTGTTAAACCATCCAACTTTTTCTGGATATTCGCCTGAATATTCGTAATAAACCAAAACTTAATAAAATTGTGAAAGGCATTATAGCATTTACATATAAGCTATTAGATGAGACTCTACCGGCTATAGAACAACTTCCTCCGTTTTTTGAACCGCTTGATTCTCCTGGGGGTGAGTTAGTCGGTGTAGGACTAGGTCCAGTTTCTGGCTGAAGTGCTGATTGAACTGCAGCAAATGCATCAATTCTGCCGAAACCATATGTATTATCTGGTCCGGGAGGTCCTAAATCAACTGCAGTATTGCTTAATATGTCAGCCAGCAGTGGTGGAGATAACACTCTTGTTTGTTGTAAAGCTGAAGTTAAAGAAGTGGGCGTTAAACTGGTGTCAGCTTGTAAAACCAAAGCCGCTACTCCCGCCGCATGAGGAGCGGCTGCTGATGTTCCAAAAAATGGTGAATCAAAACCTCCATTTCCGGTAATGGATACTCCATCTGGAGCAACTAATTCCGGCTTCAACCTTCCATCGCTTGTCGGTCCTCTTGAACTATAATCTCTTATTTCATCGGGAGACTGCTCAAAAAGATCTCCGGGACCTATACCAACAGCACCAACTGAGCAAACTAAATCAGCATCAGGGTTATTAGTCACACTGCTCTCGGGAACAACAAAATCAGTAGATACAGCTGGTGAATCATCATGAAATAAATCAAATATCCTCGGCTCTGCGCTTCCCATTCCATTAAATTTAAGGAAATCGTAAATACTAATTGAACAAATTATTGAAAAATCGTATTGGCTGATTAGATTGATTTGCTCAGTTGGATTATCATCTCCGTCTTGAACGTTCTCTGATCTGTATGTAGTATCATCAGAACAATTAACGAGCATATCGTAATTGTTATTTGAACCTCCAAAAGGATCATTCCATTGTAGAAATATTTCTGTCTCGTCGAAAGGTTCCAGTTCTATCACATATAATTCAATTGGATCACCATCATTAATCCCAAGACTTACATCATATTCATGAAAACTATTATCATTGGTATCTGAAAACAAACCCTGATAATGTATTTCACCTTCATTACCCACAGATATAAAATTAGCAACTCCTGCTTGTACAGAGGCAGTGCTTTGTAAAGAGACAGGACTAGTGCCATCATAAGGACCTTCATTATAAAAACCAATATCATCTGCAATTATATCTACAGCTTCAGTGAGACATTTTTTTGCTCTTCTAAATGCCAGACTTGTTAAATCCTCTTCAAATACTGGGGATGCAAAGAACAATTCGGCGCCTGGGGCTAAGTCATGAATTATCTCTAACATTGCTAATCCCTCTGATCCAAAAGTGACGTCTTCTCTGCCTTCAGGTGTGCTTGTTGCTGGTATAAAGCCGGGGCAAGGATCATCGACGCTTACTCCTCCTTCTACGAGAGGTGAACTAGGCACCATAATTCCCGCTGTGGGTATATCACCGCTTGCAATTGATTCTGTAAGACCATCTATACCATCAGAAAAAGCAGCAACTTTAATTCCCGTTCCATCTACTCCAAAACTGGATCTCGCTTCATCTGCTTTAAGCACAACATCTCCTTCTGTTTGTACTGATCCAGAGTTTGTGAATCCAATATTAGGCAAATCAACAAATTTTACAAAAGATAAGTTCGATACAAATTCCACACGTTCATAGGCAACTTTTGCTTGAACCAAGTTGTAAGACTCGTCATATATTTCAATTACAACTTCATTTTCTTTGAGTTTTTCAATATATTCTATTGAAAATTCATAAAGCTTAATGTATACACGAATATTTCCCTCATCATCTATTTTCCTTATCGTAGATACTAAGCTCCTTGATACAACATTTTCTGCATCTAATTCATTTTCTTCTATTGCATATGACAAAGCGGAAGAGATTTTAGAATTTTTTTTCTTCACGTTCTCTGAATAGGAATCTAAAGATAAAGACAAAATTAAAGCAAACACTAATCCAGCAGCTAGAATCATTCTCATAATCTAATCCTCCTTCGTGATACATTTGTATTATTTTGTATATCCATAATTCGGCAAGTCTATCATTCTAACAAAATCAAACTGGCTCATGATTTTTATATTTTCAGGCAGTGCCCATCCCTGCAGCAACTTTAGCTGTTCATCGTAAATATCTATTTTCAAACCATGATTCTTAAGCAGTTCTAAATTCTCTGTACTAAATTCATAAAGCTTTATATAAATCTGTACTCGCCCGTCATCGTCAATCCGCCCTGGTGAAATTGACTGTTTTTCGTTTTCTTTGTTATAAGACTCAAGGTTTGTAAGTACCTTTGAAAGACTTGATGAAATTTTTTGATGGGAATCCTTTCCTTTGTTTTGTATTGTCTCATGACAGGAGAGCAATACGAATAACGTGAATATATGAAATGTTAAAAATAAATACCTCAAACATTGACGGTATTCAGCTCTATTGTACTTGGTAGATATCCAATCTTTATTTATCATAGATTTTCCATCGTAAATCTGAATTGATGTGAATAAAAGTTGATATCAATTTGAGCTCGCTGTAGCTGAGTATAGGACTACTTATATAGGATTTTCTTATGTCGAAATGAAAATCCTATATAATCTTGTTAATCAATCACGCTTTTTGTCATCTTATCAATACTTAATTAAAAGATTCAGAACCCCCAAGTAGGTTAGTAATTACTATGGCCCTATACAACTCCCTTGTGCGTTAGGCGCTTCTACCCCATTGACTATAAGTCCATTAATAGAAAATTGCTGTCCTCCATCTAACCTCTGGCAATTGCCCGATGCCGGGGAGACTGGGCTATCGTTAAAACTAACCCCCGTGATCGAGCAGTCTTCAGGTCCCAAAACATCTGCGAAAAATACAGCGACGTCATCTCGTCCTGCTTCTGTATATTCGATGATGACTTCCACACCATTACTCATTACAACTATCAGACCCTGGTTTAACAGATCTACAAAGGAATAATTGAAATTCCCGAAGTCGCTGTTTAGAGTAGGCATAGGACATGGCCCAGAAAGAATGACCCCTCCTCCTCCATTACCTCCTCCGTTACCTCCTGTACCGAGCGTGCTAGATCCATATCCCGCTG
>CBDUCG010000045.1:0-14205 GCA_965365595.1 uncultured bacterium | reverse complement strand
TATTTTCTACGCCGTATAAGTGGTAATTAGCAATATTAACCAGAATGTATTTATTTCCCATGTACTGAGGCAGTAACCGCCAGCGCTCCATCGTAAGCTCAATCTGGGATATGCGTTCTTCTACAGGTACATTAAGCGCTTCCAATGTTGATTTACCTACAACACCATCTACGTACAACCCATTTCTTTCCTGGTACTCTTTTACGGCTATATCAAGAGTAGTGTCAAATACATCACTATCCGGTGTTGAGGGGTCAAGTTCTCCTGTAACTTTGAGTCTTTCTCTAAGAGCAACCACCCTTTGGCCGCGTGCTCCTTTCTTGAACTTATCTCCGTAAGGCACACTATGCCAACCACCTTTCGCTTCTATTTCCCTATATTGCTTCAGGGCCACTTTCAGTTTTTCGTAAACCGGATATTTTGGCATAAGATTCTCAAGAGTTCCCTCAATGTTGTCGGATGTGGTTGCCTCAATCAGAAGCTTTGACATTTCAACAGGTTTTTCTCCGGATATTAGATCAAGATTAATTTGCTCCGCTCTTACCCTTCCATAATATATATCGTGGGCATATTTGAGAAAAGAGTTAGACAGTAAAAGCTCAAGCTCTGCTAAATCCTCTGGATTGTAGGAACTTCCTGAAGATTCTAATCTTCTTAAAGTAGCATCAATTTCTTTAATATTATAATCATCTGGAATTAATGCCTCATCGCTGCTTTTTCGGATAACTTCAACCATTTCATATGCGTTTGAGGTGGGTCCGTTAGAATCGATCCATAAAAGAGAATAATTATTCTCGGAATAAAGTGCCGGAATTTTCTTGTCAGCTTTAATATTCTCCGTCTGTATCTGAATAGTAGGGATATATGTTTGAGATTGAATTTTTTGTCTGGTTAGGTTGCTTATAGGCTGGGTAGATGACTTTTGAGTCAGAGATGGCGATTCCTGATTTTTGATTAAGTTCTCCTGTTTAGGCGCAGCACAGCCCGCTACAATCAGAGCTGATAGGATTGCACCACAAAAGAAGTATGATTTAATAGTTAATAACCCAAAAAATTGTTTCATTTATATTCTCTATTATGCTATACAATCTAACCTGCTACTCAACATGTATAAACAGTAACAATTATTAATAAAATTTAAAATTCATTTCTATAAACTAACCTGACTAATTAATAAGTATAATATGAAATCAAAATAACCGCTATCCTATATTGTATATTTTTTACACGATGTCAAATGTTTTTTTGATCAGATTTTATTTCATGGTTTTTAAATAAGAACCTTTTAATTTTGCGTGTAGTGGTTTTTGGAAATTCTTCAAGCCTTATAGTGAAGTCTCTTACTTTTTTATATGCTTCTAATGAACGGTTAATATTTCTTACCTCAGAACGGAGAAATTGCCTAATTCTCTCCTGTGTTACGGAATTTCCAACGCTTTCAAACTTGTTTTCTATCTCATCAAAATTTGGATATATAATGGCCTGAATGTCTTTGTCATTAGGGCTGAATACTAACGCTTCTTCTATATAAATAGATTTTGTCAGTTTCTCCTCTATCTCCTCAGGAAATATGTTCTTTCCGCCTTTTGTCACAATTACAAACTTCTTTCTGCCGGTAATATATAAGTAACCGTCTTCATCGAAATATCCGATGTCGCCTGTAAGCAACCATCCGTCATCTGTTATAGCTTCTTTAGTGGCCCTTGGGTTATTGTAATAACCCTTCATGATATTGGGCCCCCTTGCAACTATTTCGCCATTTCCCTCAGAGTCGACATCCCTGATTTCAACTTCATCGCTCGGAATGACCATTCCTATACTACCGGATTTTGGTTTTCTGGGAGGATTGACCGAGATTAGCGGGGAAGCCTCCGACAAACCGTAACCCTGGGTAACATCTAGTCCGAACTTTTTGTATCCTTCAGAAATCCATGCAGGCAGTGCGGCGCCTCCGGAGACTATAAGTCTGGTTCGTTCAAGTCCTAGGTTCTGTCTAATTTTTTTGCCGATGATGGAATTGGGAAGCGCTTTAGTGATGAATTTCTTGAGCCCTTTTTGTCCCGCAAGCTCTTTTTCTATTCTTAAATACAGTTTTTCCAAAAGAAGTGGAGTATTTAGCCATATAGTTGGCTTTGCTGTTTTCAGATCCTCAAGCAGCTCCCTTGGTTTTAATCCCCTGGCATAAAACACACTCATTCCGCTTGAAAATGTAGAAATCAGTCCTCCTGTAGATTCATAGCAATGATGAATGGGGAGGATGGAGAATGCTCTGTCTTCAGGGCTATATTCTATTATTCTGTATATGTCCGACACGTTGGACATGACATTTCCGTGGCTCAGCATAACACCCTTTGGATCGCCGGTGGTGCCGGATGTAAATAAAATCTCCAATAAATCATCAGGGCTAATCTTCTCGCTGGGTACCCCTTCTGAGTATTTCGAACATATATCATCCATTTGTTCCATTAATATCAGATGTTTTAATGTAGGCAACTCGTCTGAAATGGTTCGTAGACCTTTATAATAACCCCCTGATGTTATTACAGCTTTACATGATGAATATTCGAGAATGAATTTATGGCTCTCAAGCGATCCTCTGGCATCAAGCGGTATGGCTACAGCTCCAATCCATGAAACTGCGAAAAATGAGATCCCCCATTCAGGGCGGTTTTCCCCGATAATTGCAATATGGTCACCTTTATCCAGATCAAGCTCTTTTAAATAGCGCGACAATTTTCGGATGCGCTCAAGAGCTTCAGCATAGGTTAATTGATGGAGTCCTCCTTCTCTCGGTGTTAAAAATGCGGTGTTTCCCTCATTTACATTAACACTGAGCTCTATCATTTCCGGTAGTGTTTTGATTTCCAGAGGGCCTTTTAACGTCGGTATATTGTGTCTGGGTTTAGTATGTTTGGTCATTTATTTATTGTGTCATAATAAAACCTGGAATGAGAACTATTATATAACATATATGAATGATGTTTTAGTTCTCTTATCACTATACAATATTACGGAGTTCATAAAACTTCTTTATGATAAAGTCAGGTTTCACTTCAAGCCTCTCATCAGTCTCATTTCTTCTGTTGATCCATACCGCATCCATTCCGACACATTTTGAACCTATAACGTCGGCCTTATAATTATCGCCGACAAATAGAGCTTCATCAGCTTCTATGGCTAGGTTGTCTATTGCGATCCGGAAAATAATATCTTTTGGTTTCCGCCAACCCACATCGCCCGATATTATTATCACTTCAAATAAATTCCTGATCTGAAATTTATCTATCAAATCGTATGCTGTGGGGGCATAGTCGAAATTTGAAACTATGGCCATCTTAAATCCCTCTTTTTGTACATACTCCAAAATGCTACGGTTTTCCTCTGGAAACTCCACACAGCTAGAAAGCGCATTCATATGCGCAAGGACCATTTTATTCTCCAGTTCAGTTTTATCCTTTATCCGGCTAAGGCGCATTTTGCCGAGCATTATTTCAAATCTCCTACTGTTCGGGAATTCTCTATACTCTTTTTGTTTGAGATCCTGAAATTCATGGTAACTATCCATGAAAGGTTGATAAAATTCTGAGAACGTAATTTCAGGATAGTACTTCTTAAAAACTTCGTATACCTCTATACTCGTAGTTCTTGATCGAAATCCGTTAAGCTCGATGTTAGGCAGGTGGTTGAAGTTGAAGTTGACTATAGTATCAAATAAATCAAATATAATGGTGCTGTATTTTTTCATTTTATTAATTCTGGCAGGGATTCTTAATCAGCTACTTTTCAATGAGCGCTCTAAAACTACCTCGATAATTTTTTCATGAATGCCGAGGGGCTCGGTTACTTTATAAGTTATATTTGAGTGTTTCATTGCCGCTTCTTCAACCATCCTAGGTATATCTTGCGTCGAATGCCTCCCGGACGCCAAAAAATAAGGGTGTACTACTATGTATGAGGCCCCCTTTACTACACAATCATCAAATGCCCGTTCAATTGTGGGTTCGGCCAGTTCCATATGACAGTAGGTGATAATATCAAAAACACCGTCATTTTTTTTCTTGATCAGTTCTGCAATTTCAACCAGCATATGATTAGCATCCTCGAGCTTGCTGCCGTGATCTACAATTATTAATGCTTTTTTATTCATTTTATTCTTCTATGAAATCAGGATGGAATTTTTTGTATTTAGTCTGATTGTTTCAAGCATTATTTCAGCGGATCTGTAAAATTCTTCCAATACCAGATATTCATTTACCGTATGAAGTTCATACATCCCTGTACCAAGATTGGCGCAGTCTATACCAAATTTGTTAAAGTAATTGGCGTCACAACCGCCCCCGCTTGTGTGGTGCTTTATTTCATAACCCAGATTCTTAACCGCTGCCTCAACCAGGATTACCGGTAAGGATTTTACGTCAACATCCATTTTGTCGTAACTTCTTTCAATGTGCTCGTCGAGTTTGGCAACATGCGTCGTCCCTTCGCGGGAGAGGTCGTCATGCAGAGTGACTTCGTACTTTGAAACAGCTTCATGAAAGCACTTTCTCATATGATTTACCTGTTTTTCAAGAGTATCTTCATTGTGACTCCTGGCTTCACCAACCACTCTAACACGGTTCGGGATAATATTTGTAGCCCTTCCTCCGCTAATTAAACCGATGTTCGCAGTAGTAAGGTCATCAATTCGCCCAAGTTTCATATTTGATATAGCTTCACTTGCTATTTTTATAGAGTTAATTCCGTTTTCAGGGCATAACCCTGCGTGGGCCTCGAGCCCGTGAACTGTAAATTCCATATGGTCTGCTGAGGGACATCTAAGCACAAGCCGGTCAGGTGTGCTGCTGTCGAGCACAATTCCGTGCTTGGCTTTAAACCTTGTCATATCTATGTGTTTGGAACCAAGTAGCCCGATTTCTTCACAGATTGTAAACGCTATCTCTATGTCTCCATGAGGAACTCCGTTTTCTTTGATTGTTCTGATGGTTTCCACAATTACGGCGATGCCGCTCTTGTCATCACTTCCTAATATGGTAGTTCCATCGCTTTTAATTACACCGTCTTCAATTCGCGGCTTTATACCTTCCCCCGGTCCTACCGTGTCCATATGAGCAGAAAGGAAAAAGGGCAGGGCGTCAGGCTTGTTGCCCTCAAGTTTTACAATTAAATTACCGACATTGCCGTTTACTTTTTCTCCGGCGTCGTCATAAAAGCATTCTGCTCCAATTTCTTCCATATCTTTTTGTAATCTTAAGGCTACATCTTTCTCTTTTCTCGACAAACTGTCTATTTTAATAATATCCATTACATGCTCTGTCATTCTTTCCTTATTTATCATAAAAGTCTCCGCAGAAAATGCTACTCGACACAACTATAGTATTATATTCCAGTAATATGAATATAGATGATTATAACTAATAGGATAACTTATAGGAATGTGTATCTGTTTAGGAGCACATTAAATTTGGAGTACCGCAAAGATCCCGGAAATATATAGAGTCTAAAATATGAATAATTTTCAGTTGGATATCTCTAGTAAGGTCTCAATTACTTTTTGAAGCTTAGGTTTATTCAGTGAATATATTCTATTTTGTTTCACTTTTCTTTCTTTAATCATACCCGCTTCTTTAAGTATTTTTTAATGGTTAGAAACTGTAGGCTGGGAAATATTAAACTTGCTCGCTATTTCTTCCGCGTTTTTCGTTCTCTCTGCCTAATATAGTTAAAAATTTTCTTCTCCTCTTATCACTTAACACATTAAAGGAATACCCCATAATTGTGAACCCCCGGTATAAGTTTTAATTAGTTAATTGTATAAATAGAGAATATAGGATAACGCTTAAAAAAATCAAGCTATATTTATTAGAATCTAACAGTTGAGGCATTTCAATTAAAGAGGGATGCACAAGACATCTTAAAATTAAGGGTAATCTGTGATTTATTGCTTTTGGTGGTAGAGTTAAACATTAATGTTGCAGAATTAGAATTAACCATTCAGACAATATAGGCACTTTCTGCAAAGTATATATCCATTAATTAACAATTGATTTATCAATAGACCATTTTCCTCCACCCTTGATCAAAATCACCAAACTAAGGCCCAGGGCAAGCAGATGATATTCAAAGCCTTCACCGGACTGGTTACCGAACCAGTTCATGAAAAAGCCGTTTTGTAGATGAACCATAAAAATTGCACCTAGCATGATCAACATAAGTCCAAATGCCGCAATTCTGCTTAAAAACCCGAAAATAAGTCCCAAAGCGCCAAAAGATTCAGCTATAATTATTAATATTGCCACTGCAGTGGGTATCCCGCTACCTACAAAAAAATCTACAGTTCCCGAAAATCCTGCTCCTCCAAATAGTCCGAGTAATTTCTGAAGCCCATGAGGCAATATTACAAGTCCTAGTGTAATCCTTGCAATAAATAAACCAAAATCATCTTTAGTATGAAGCAGTGCCCCCATATTATATCCTCCATTTTGTATTTAATTAACTATTCCATTCTATCTCAATTTTATGTTCATAATCAAGACCATAATAAAAATCTGCAAAAAAATAGTCAATATTGGTTCATAGTTGGAGATCTTTTATCGCACCGGAAAGCACTTTTTCTTCAATTTTTATTCTTCGCCTCAGCACTAATACATTAAGTATGCTGAACACAACAGCAGTAAGATAGCAGGAAAAAATCAAGGGAATTACTGCAATTTCTGTAATTACGACAATATAATTCGGGTGTTTCAGATATTTATATGGGCCCCTGTTTATCGGCATTGTTTCGGGAATAACCAGGATTTTTGTGTTCCAGTAGAGTCCCAGCGTACCGATTGCCCAATATCTGAGGAATTGAGCCAGTATGAATAATATTAAAAGAGGGATCCAGAATTTATTAAGTTTTCCATACAAAAGTATATATTCTGAAACAAGAGAAATAAAAAATCCTATATGCATTAAAACGATCACTCTGTACCCACTCTTGTCAAATTCCCTGGCGCCGTTTGCTTTCATATGCATTTCATTTTTCCTGGCTATAAGGAGTTCGGAAACTCGTTGTACTATAAGAATGCCCAGAATGATCCAGATGAGTTTGTTCATTTGATTTCAAATAATAGGATTTCAGAACTAAAGCCCGGACCAAGGGCTGAGATAATGCCGTATTCACCGCGTTGAAAGTTCTTCTCTTCCATAATTTCATTTATCACATTCACAACTGTAGCCGATGACGTGTTGCCATGTTTCTTTAATACTTTTCTGGAATGTATAAATGTTCCGTCGGGAAGTCCAAGTGATTCTTCATATTCCTTAAGAACTTTAGCCCCTCCGGGATGAACGGCATAGTGTTTCAAATCTGAAATAGCTAAATGATTAGTGTGAAGAATATTTTCTATGTTGGATTTAACTTCATTTCTGACGATGGTTGGGATATCCTTACTGAAAATCGCTTTAAGACCATCACTGACAACATCCCAACCCATTACTCCAAGAGTATCGTAATATGTTGTAGATAGTGAATTTGTCAGGTTTATTTTATATGCGCCTGATAACCTATGTTCGTCTCCAGAAATTATAGCAGCGGCTGCGCCGTCCGAGAATAGCGCCAGAGATACTATATTGCTTTTAGAGTAATCTTCTCTGTGAAATGCGAGGCTGCATATTTCAAGCGCAATTACCAAAACTGCGCTTTTCGGATATGCCTTTGTATATTCCATAGCACGGGTAAGCCCGACAGCTCCACCTACGCATCCAAGCCCCCATATTGGTGTTCTTTTGATATGCGGTTTGACTTTGAGTCTGTTTATTAAATGAGCGTCAACAGTAGGGGCGGTTATTCCTGTGCTCGATACAAATATAATATGATCTATATCCTCTAAACTCGCATCTGTTTTGTTGAGACAATCATTTATTGCCGAGATAGACATCGGAATGGAATTTTCAAGAAATGCCCCGGATCTTTCTACAAAATTCTTTTGAGTGTCAAACCAGAGTTTCGGGTGAACAAAGTGTCTGGTTTCTATTAATGAGTTATCAAAAACACTCAGCATTCTACTGATATAATTTTTATTGTCTGAGAAGAGTTCGCTTGCGAATTTTTTAACTTCACATTGGCTGAATGTATATGGAATTTCTGCTGTACCTACAGATATAATTTGTGGCATCTTATTTTTAAGTGTAGCTGAAAGGGTAACAAATATCTTGAAAAAATAAAAAGCCTCTCAACAATTTATTTAGTATTAAGCGACTTTTATTTTAAACTGCCTGTAGATTCCTGTAATTTTATTACTGAGCTTTCAGAGCGCCTTTCCCTTTCACTGTCAATGTGTCGAAAAAGTATTTCATACTATTAATCTATAGCTTGTTAAGAGAGTATATATGAATTGTACTTATATATTATATTTCAATTAAAGAATAATAATCATTTTAAAAACTCAAGAAGATATTTTTGAAATGAATTGATTTCCGTTATTTTTTACTAGTGGTATGCTAAATTAGCTCTATTTACATCAATTAACGGGGGTATCATCAATTGGAATTTAATTTAACAAAAGAAGCGGTTTTAAAGCTTAAAGCCGATGCTCTGGTATTGGGAATTTTTAAAGGGCAGAAATATTCAGGCGCTGTAAAAAGTGTCAATGATAAACTTGATGGCGCAATCAAAAATCTTTCAAATGAAGAAAGTTTTGAAGCAGATCTTGGCCAATCAGTAATGTTGACCCGGACATTCGGCAAGATAGGTTCAAAGAGGGTCCTCCTGGTTGGATTGGGGGAAAAGTCCAAATTTAGTGCCAACGTACTTAGAAAAGCCGGAACGCTTATTATGAATAAAATCAGAAATATTTCAGAGACGGCTATCATAAGCCCTGAATTCACAACTGACTCCGGGAATGTTTCTGCACTTACGGAAGGCTTGTTGCTTGGAAGCTACGAATTCTCTAAATACAAGACAGACAAAGTTCCGCAAAAAAAAATAGAAAAAGTAATTTTTTCTACAAATCTTATAAAAGCTTCTTCATTTGAGGTAGAGGTTGAATTTGCCAAGCTTATTGCGGATTCAACCAATCTGGCAAGGGATCTGGTAAATGAACCACCTATTTATCTGACCCCGAGTAAACTCGCTGAAACAGCCTCTAAACTTGCTGAAGAGGTTGGATTGGAATGTGAAATTTATGATTACCAGGAGATTGAAAAGAGAGGCATGGCTGGTTTGATGGCAGTCTCAAGCGGTAGTGAAGAGCCTCCAAGATTTATACATCTTGTTTATGAACCCCAGAGAAATACCAAAAAAAGCATTGCTATTGTCGGAAAAGGAATCACTTTTGATTCCGGGGGTCTTTGCCTCAAGCCGCCTGATAGTATGCGCACCATGAAAATGGATATGGGAGGGTCGGCTGTAGTGCTCGGAGTAATGAAAGCCATAGCTAAACTTAAACCAAGTATACGTGTACACGGCTTGATTGCGTCGAGTGAAAATATGACAGGGGGTAAGGCTTACAAACCAGATGATGTAATCAAGGCATATAACGGAAAAACAATTGAAGTTATTAATACCGATGCAGAGGGGCGAGTGGTGCTTTCAGACGCCCTGTCATACGCTGTGGAACTCAAAGTTGATGAGATCATTGACCTTGCCACTTTAACAGGAGCCTGCATGGTCGGGCTCGGCAGCTATACAGCCGGAGTTATGGGAAACAATCAAAAGTTAATAGATAAAATAAGAAAAGCGTCGGATTTAGTCGGAGAAAAAACCTGGCAGCTCCCAATGGATGATGAACTTAGGGCTGAGATTAGCAGCAATGTAGCGGACATTAAAAACGCAGGCAGCAGAATGGGGGGAGCAATAACTGCGGCCATGTTTCTTGAAAACTTTGTAGGCGATGTTCCATGGGTACATATAGACATTGCAGGCCCGGCGTTTATGGAAAAACAAAGCGAATGGGTTCCCAAGGGCGGAACCGGTTTTGGCGTAAGAACCATAATTAAATATCTCACTGGCAAATAATACTTACTCAAGATAAGGAAAAAGATTCATGGATTTCATAGATAGGGTTTTTGAAACCTTTGCCAAAACTGATTTTGCAGATATCTCTCTGAGAGGGGACATACCGGAGGAGGAAGAGAAATCGTTAATTCCTCAGATAGGCGCAAAGAAAAAACTCACTCTTTGGGATATAGAGAGAATCTTAAGCGGAGTTGAAAACGATAACCGAATATCTGGAGTTATTGTTAGGATTAGTGATTTGCAAATAGGGTTTGCCAGAGCGAATCTAATTAGAACCAGACTCCTTGATTTGAAGGTGCGCGGAAAGAATATAATTGCATATCTGGAGAGCGGTGGGAATCTCGAATATTTAATTGCCTCTTCAGCAAACAGTGTTTATTTAGCTCCATGGACCATGCTTAATCTCATCGGTCTAAAGGCAGAAGTTTCATTTTATAAAGAAGCGCTTGATAAAATCGGCGTCATGGCTCACATGAAAGGTTTTGGAGAGTATAATAGTGCCAGTGAAACTTTTACGCGCGATTGCATGTCTGAACCGCACAGGGAAATGATTAATTCGATTATCGGAGATCTCGAGGACCAATTGGAAAAATATATTTCAGAGGGTAGGGGGATAAGTTCCGGGAAATTGAAATCATTAATAGACAACGGCCCTTATATGGCGGATAAAGCAAAAGAACTGTCCCTTGTAGACGACATTCTGTATGAAAGTGATCTCCAAGAGGAAGTATCAAAAATTTCAGGTACTAAACCTCATATCACACGTGCCAGTAAATTTCTAAGAACTTTAAGCATTAAAGACAAGCTTCGGTCCTTCATTGGAAAATTCAGTAGCTCTTATCCATCCATTGCAGTGATAGCGGATTCAGGGATGATTACGCTTGGCTCGAGCAGGGGCAGCGGGCCAGTAAAGAGTATGGGGTCCGATTCTCTCATTAAGCTCCTGGACCATATATCTAAAGACAGAAAGCAAAAAGCGTTGGTTTTTAGAGTTCTAAGCCCGGGCGGGTCTGCCATTGCTTCTGATTTGATTTGCAGAAAACTTGAGGAAATATCCGATACTAGACCGGTCATCATATCAATGTCTGACGTGGCCGCATCAGGCGGTTATCTTATTTCTCTCGGAGGACATAAAATTATCGCCGATTCAATGACCATAACCGGATCAATCGGTATTGTGTCTGGTAAGTTTGATGTAAGCGGTCTTTATGATAAATTGGGTATTTCAAAAGAGTATGTATTGAAGGCTAAAAACGCAATGATGTTTTCACCTAGCAAGGGTTTTTCAAAAGACGAAGAGAGCAAATTATTAGAAATAATGCAATATTATTATCATCAATTTGTATCAAAAGTATCCCTGGCCAGAAAGATGGATTTTGATCAGGCCGAGAAAATTTCAAGGGGACGTGTATGGACGGGACGGCAAGCCAAAGGTATAGGCCTGATTGACGATATCGGTGGTTTGGATACCGCTATTAATGTTGCAAAAAATGAGGCCGGAATATCAGAAAATCAGATTCCAGTTCTAAAATTTTACTCCGAATCAAGAGGAATTAAGTTGTCGGCTTTGCTAAACGGTTCATACGTAATCGATCAATTCACTGATATCTTCAACAGTTTAGACTCACTTATAAATGAGAACATATTAACTATTCTGCCCTTTAATATTCGTATAAGATGAATTCAGTAGAGCTTGAACTGCCTGTCTAGTAAAAGGTGGCTCAAATAACCAATTACAACCGGTATATAGTATTCAAGTCCTCCGACCCCGAGTTCAGGCTTAATAAGCGGTAGTATGATAAGTGGTAAGGGAACTAAAAAAGCCGCGGATATGGAATGAGTCCAGCCTCTGTGCTTTCCAAGTATTGGCAGTAGAGCGAAAAAACCAACCAGCGCAGCTTCCTTAAACCTGCCGGACAGGAGAAAAACCCCATCTAGGAGAATAAAAAATCCGTAGAACAATTTTTGCGCGTTGCTGTTTGTGTCAATATCCGGCCAAATTGAGCCGAGAATGCATAAGCCGAACCATATGAGAACGTCGTAGCTTGGTTTAAAAGCGAAAAAAACTACAAGAACCAGAATGTATATTATGAATGCGAATGCGCCGCCGGCAACGTGTCCTCTATAAAGACTCATTCTTTACTTTGAGCTGTGGGGTTATATAGAAAAATTCAAGCCAGTCAGTGTAATTCGGATCTCTTCCCTGAACTATGTCAAAAAATCTTGACTGGAGTTTTTTAGTTATTGGACCAGGCTTTCCTTCGCCAATGGTGCGCTTGTCAACTTCTCTGATCGGTGTAATTTCTGCAGCCGTTCCGGTGAAGAATGCCTCATCGGCTATGTAGAGCTCATCCCTAGTAAATCTTTCGCTTACAAATTCTATTCCCTCGTCCTTGGCTATCTTAATTACAGCGTCTCTTGTAATACCTTCAAGCACGGATGTAAGGGGAGGAGTTTTAAGTATGCCATTTCTGACTATAAAAATATTTTCACCGCTTCCTTCCGCTACATAGCCTTCGTTATCCAACAATATAGCCTCGTCAAAACCAAGGGAAGTAGCCTCAACTTTAGCCATAACAGAATTGGCATAGTTGCCGCTTATTTTAGCTTTAGTCATAAATGAGTTAACACCCATTCTGGTAAGTGAAGAGATTTTTGTGGTAATACCTTTTGATAGGGCGCCTTCTCCCAAATATGTGCCCCAAGGATATGCCGCGATTACAAGCTCAATAGGGTTGTCTCCTGGGTGGAGCCCGATTTTTCCACCTCCAATGTATGCAATTGGCCTTATATACGCAGCATCCAGCCCATTTAAGCTAAGAAGTTCTAAAATGGCATCAGTGGTCTGTTCTTTAGTAAAGGGGATTTCTAAATTTGCAATATGAGCTGAAGCATAAAGACGGTTAACATGCTCTTTTAATCTGAATACAGCGGACCTTTCTTCATCGCACTTATATGCTCTAATGCCCTCAAATACAGCTAGTCCGTAGTGTAGTGTGTGTGTCAGGGTATGTACGTTTGCCTCATCCCACGAAACAAACTCACCGTTAAACCAGATTTTATAGGGCATATTTCCCATCCAAGGAACTCCTATCGTCTAAAATATATTCTACTTAGAATTAAAATAATCCTTTGTTTATTGGTAGTTGTCAAGTATGGAGGCATTATTTCTTGACTCGGCATTCTTTCTTTGAATAATTATACTGATGCCGATAAAACAAAGACAAACAAGTGACCTCATAACAATCAAAAAATACAGTAACCGAAGGTTATATGATTCTACCAACAAGAGTTATGTCACACTTGAGGACATAGCTGCCCTGATACGTGAAGGTAGTGAAATAAAAGTGATAGATTCTCAATCAGGACAGGATATTACAAAAATTATATTAATACAGGTTATATTGGAAAGCGAGAAGAATAAGGAGGACATTCTCCCGGTGTCTTTTTTGCATATGCTAATAAAATACGGGAATCATGTCGCGAAAGACTTCTTTGAAAACTACTTTCTGATGATGTTCCAGCCGTACAATTATGTTAAGGAAAATTATAAAAAGAATATACAGATGTGGCAGCAAATGGGGTGGTACCCAGAAGAGCTTGACATGCCTGAAGAATTTAAAGCACCCAATGTCAAGTATAACAATAATAATCAGGAACCTGCCCAAAATTTAAAAAGCGGAGAAGGAGTTTTTGACTCATTAAGTGTCCGCGCAAGCGATTTTGATTTGCTTATGGAGAAAATGAAGGAGCTTGAGAAGAAAGTTAATTCATTAGACGAAGATAAGTAGGCGTAGATTTAACAAATTGCTTTGACAATCAGAACATTTCACACTTAAACACATATTGCTCTATTCTTATTAACCTAGATTCAGCTTGATATAAAATTAAAGTGAAAGTGTGCAGGTTGAAGTGCTGACAGTGCCACTAGCAAACTGATTTACAGCCTCATTACCACCACTTATGGAGCATTCATTTTCCGGATTGATAGTCACAACCGAATCACCCCCAGCGTTGATACCGAATTTATTCTTAGAAGTGATGACTACGCTGTTATTAATGGGATTGGTCGTTTGTCCTATCTCCACCGATGCGTTATCAAGAGTTATTATCGCGTCTTGAGTACTTTCTATAGCAATATTTTCATCCGCCAGCAAAGTAATGGAACCATCAGTCTGCGCTCTTATACCTTCTCTGCAGTCTATTAT
>CBDUCG010000044.1:0-14507 GCA_965365595.1 uncultured bacterium | reverse complement strand
GTTGAATATGTTCTATGAGTAAAAGGAAAGTAGTTCTTATTGCCGGAGACGGAATTGGACCAAACATTACCACAGCAGTAAAAAAAGTAGTTAAGGCTTCAGGCGCAGAAATAGACTGGGTTGATCGCAAGGCCGGTCTTGCAGCCCTTGAAGAAGGGGACGATGTTCTTCCCGAAAGTACGATTGAAGCTATAAAAGAGCATAAAGTAGCCTTAAAAGGGCCATGTACAACACCAATTGGTGAAGGTTTTACCTCAGTTAATGTACAGCTTAGAAAAATCCTGGATCTTTATGCGGCAATAAGGCCTGTGCGAAGTTTCAATGGGATAAAAACACGTTATGAAGATGTAGACCTGGTAATTATCAGGGAAAATACAGAGGGGCTCTACAGCGGAGTCGAAAATCAGGTAACACCGGGTGTAGTAATGAGTATGAAAGTTGCAACTGAAAAAGCGTGCTCCCGTATATCCCATAGAGCCTTTGAATATGCTCAAACAAGGGGCCGCAAAAAAGTTACAGTGTTTCATAAAGCAAATATTATGAAGTTGACGGACGGACTTTTTATTAGGAAATCAAGGCAGGCCAGCAAAAAATTTCCTGACATTGAATATCAGGAAATGATTATAGATGCCGGTTGTATGAAGATTGTTCAGGATCCCTCACAGTTTGACGTCCTGCTTCTTGAAAATCTTTACGGCGATTTGTTAAGCGATCTTTGTGCGGGTCTGGTTGGCGGGTTAGGTGTAGTTCCTGGTTCCAATATTGGAGATAAAGCCGCAATATTTGAAGCAGTACACGGATCTGCCCCTGATATAGCCGGTAAGGATATTGCTAATCCCCTAGCGCTCTTGATGTCATGTGTAATGATGATGAACTATATAGCTGAAAATGAAGGGATTGATTATTACGCAAATTGTGCGAACCATATCAAAAAGGGTTACAACAAGGCAATAGAAGAGGGTGTCACTACTAGAGATTTAGGCGGCACATTAGGCACTCAGGAATTTGCCGATGCCATTATTGAAAGAATGTGATCCAATTATTTCACGGAACTCAGGTTTTCTTTCATTACTCTTAAAAAGTTACCGCTCATTATTTTTTCAACACGCTTTTCCGAATAACCTTTTTTGAGAAAAAAATCAGCTATTTTAGGCAGATCGGCAATACTCCTAAGTTCTTCGGGAAAATCCTCGATTCTCGCACCGTCCATATCACTTCCGATTCCCACATGATCTTCCCCGCAAAGATTAATCATAAAATCCGCATGGGCAAATACGTTTTCCAGAGTCGGTGTGTTCTCCCCGGTTTTTAAGAAATAGTTATACAGCACTATTCCAATTACCCCACCTCTTTCAGATATAGCCTTAAGTTGCTCATCTTTCAGGTTCCGCGGATGATCGGTTAGTGCGCGGGCATTTGAATGAGTAGCAATTGGTATGAGATTTGTGAGCTTGATTGATTCCCAGAAGCATTTCTCGTTGAGATGCGACAGGTCAAGCGTAATTCCTAGCTCGTTCATACGTTTTATTAATTGCACACCCTCTTCAGAGAGACCGTCTTCGGTATCGTTTCCTGAAGCGTATTGATTCTTATTGTTCCAGGCAGGTCCTATAATCCTTACTCCTCTATTATAAAACTCCTCCAGCTTGGAAACATTTTCAATAGGGTCGGCGCCTTCTATCAGAGTCAAGAACCCAATTCTTGTATCATTGCCAAATTTATTTAAGTCTTCAGTATCTCTAATCTGATATACATCATCGGAAAACTTGTCGTAAATCTTTTCATAAGTAGAAAGTTGATCCAGTCCTGACTGTATAGTCCTGTGGGGCTTGTGTTTTGGGTGGATAAATACGGTGTTGAAGACCATCCTCACGTTCCCTTTTTTAAGTGCGGGAAGGGTAATCATGCAATGCATCTCCGGGTTAACAAAGTCTCTCTTAAAGTAATTTAGGTGAAACGCAATGTCTTCATGAGCGTCGATGATTAAGAATTTCTCTGACATAATATTTATGAATAAAATCCCATACTCGCAAATGTCACTACAGAACCCGTATCAGGCTCTTTGGCCTGGTCGTAACCGAGCAATTTCCCTTCTTTTGCCTGAATTGTGCTTAATGTAGCGTAAATTGAGGAGAGACCGCAGATTTTTCTCCAGTCCTTTTCTTCTTCAACTGACCTGTAAAAACCTTCCGCATCCATCTTCCCAGTAAATTCCAGGCTCTTTATGTCCCTTTCTTTTATTCTGCCCAGTGTCAAATCATTTACCTTATCTCTGTCGCCGAATTTAGGTCCTACATGAGCCATATCCACCCCTGCGATTATAAAGGCTTTATTTCCAAACTCTTTAATAATTTGAGCGAATGAATTCAAAAATTTAGAGACCCTGCCGTCTTCCAGCGGAGATTTTCCTTCCTGCATCAGTCCGAAAAATGAATTGCATAAAATCGGTACGATTTTATAATCCTTTTTATTTCTCAGAACATACTGAAGAAACGCTACCTGAAACTCAATTGAATGCTCGGATCTGTGTGCAATCTCACCGTCAAAGAGGTCCCAATCGCATTCACCGGTGATTCTATCTATGAATTCACTGTCAGTTTTTGAGATTCCAAGAGGGGTTTCAAACCCTTTTCTGGTCAGAATGAAAGGGTTGTCAACCTCAGAGTAATGTGATGTGCCGAATATTATATATGTTTCGGCTTGACAGGTATCATCGAGTTCTCTGTAAGCTTTAGCGTAAAGATGCCCACCTCTTGTGAAGTCTATATGGGGAGATATTAATCCTTTTAGTATTCCAGGAGATTTTACGCGGGGCTCGCCTTCTTGGGCTTCCTTGAAAAATTTTTCAAACCACCCTTCCAATTCCTCAACCTCGGCCGGATATGAAAGCCCGGCGTGGCTTGAAGTTCTGATATCTGAAGAATGATAGTCTTCGATTAATTTATTGTTATGAGCTTTGAACTTTTCACTATCTAAAAAGAGCGCGTCATCAAGCTGTGTGATAAGCTGCTCCAGGTCTTCCGGCGGAATTCTTTCTCCAAATTTTTCTTCACATTTATTTTGTATGTCCTCAATTGAGTTTGCACCGTCAAAAAGACTTATTATAAATACAGTTTCAGGTGAGAGAAGCATTACTTTATCGCTTATGTGGTTAGGGTCCCTCAGGCAAATGACCCTATGTCCTTCATGCTCAACAGGGAACGCCTCTATCGGATTTATTTTAGGATATTCCATAGTTTAAATTTAGCTGTTTTTACCCCATCCGCCGCCGCCCGGGGTTTCTATTCTTATGCTATCTCCTTTTTTTACTTTAAAAGTTGCTTTCGGCTCAATTTTACTCTTTTTTCCATTTGAAATTAGAGTGTTAACTCCTTTTCTTCCCGAACTTCCTCCCTCAATCCCGTAAGGCGCAAACTTTCTTCTTTCCGTAATCATTGAAACTGTGGCGTCCGATAGGAACTTATACTCCCTTATAATGGAATTGCCCCCTCGGTATCTTCCTTTTCCACCGCTTTGCTTTCTGATTGAATAGGAATTTAACATAACCGGAAGTTCCCGTTCAAGCGATTCTATGGGAGTATTTAGAGTATTAGTCATATGTGTCTGAACAGCGCTTACTCCGTCCATGCCGTGTCTTCCTCCCATACCACCGGCAATTGTTTCATAATAGCCGTAATCACTTCCAGTTTTTGGATTGATTCCCCCGAATGTGAAGTTACTCATGGAGCCTGCGCTTGCGGCAGGCACTTTTTTTGGAACTGCTTTTGATAAAGCACCGAATACAACATCAACAACACGCTGGGAGGTCTCTACATTTCCACCGACAACAGCAGCCGGATATTTTGCGTTGAGCATTGAATCGTCATCCACCAGAATATCAACAGCCCTGAGAGGGCCCGAGTTAAGAGGCATGTTTGACGGCGCCAGACACTGAAATACATATATTACTGCCGCTGTCGTCACGCTGTAAGGAGCGTTGAGGTTTCCTCTTACTTTAGGCGAGCTTTCTCTTAAATCAACTCTCGCTTTTTTCCCCTTGATTGTGATTTTCGCTTTTACCGGTATTTTAGAGGTTCCCGCGCCGTCGTTATCCATATAATCTTCAAATTCGTAGACACCGTCAGGTATTTCTTTTATAACCTCTTTCATTATTCTTTCGCTATAATCCAAAAGCTCGCAACCAGCCTGCTTAACTTTTTTCAGCGAATATTTAGAAATTGTTTCAGACAACCTTTTTTCGCCCAGTTCAAGGGCGCCGACCTGAGCGTTAAAGTCCCCTTCCCGTTCTTCGGGGTCTCTAGTGGAGTTTAGAATCTCATTTAACAGCTTTTTGTTCAGCTTTCTTTTTCTGTAGAGTTTTGAAGGAGAAATGAGCACGCCCTCTTCATCAATAGATGTGGAAAGGGGCATGGAGCCCGGAGTGAGCCCCCCAATGTCCGCATGATGCGCTCTTGAGGCAACAAAGAATTCAAGTTTGTTATTGTGAAAAACCGGCATAATGCAAGTAACATCAGGTAGGTGAGTTCCACCCTTAAAAGGGTCATTCAATATCAGGACATCACCCTCTTTTATCTCGGGCAGATCCAGTACTGCTCTGACTGAAAAGCTCATCGAAGCAAGATGTATGGGGATATGTGCAGCCTGGGCTATCATGTCCCCGTTTGATTGAAAAATGGCGCATGATAAATCTCTTCTTTCCTTTATGTTGGGAGAAAATCCCGCTCTAATGAGCACAACACCCATCTCTTCCGCTATGGAGCTTAGTATGTTCTGATAGATTTCGAGTTCAAACGGGCTGAGAGACATATTGATAATTTACATGAAACTGTGTGGTTTTATATCAGGGCTCGCAACTTCAATAGTCTGAAGGAGGAACAGATATCTGTATATAATTCCAGTACTCGCACTGCTCTGAGTGATAATATTTTATTACTGAGTTCGGAACGAAATTTTTTACAGGACTTCCCGGAATCATATGTGTTCCGTTCTCACATTTCTGAACTAGCTGCAGGTATGGTATGACCGCTTCATCGCCTTTTTCATATTCACCTTTAATATTGTAACTTACCTTCACGGTGACACTACATTTTGCCACAAGTTCAGGCACAAAGCCTCCAAGTCCGTTTTTTGGGCTGCATTGTTTTGAATCATATGGAGCCCCGCATTCTATTTTTGTAACCGTGCCCTCTATGGCAAAGTCGGAGTTTTGAACAAGCTCTTCCTGAGTGCATGGTGCTGGTAATGCAAGGCTTAGATTTGGAAGCATTAGTATGATTGCAGAAAAAATTGATATTATCAGTCTATTGTTCATATTTTCATGTTAATGTTATTTTGATCATTGTCAAATTCAAAGTAAGTTAAGATATAACCATAGCTAAGCGGGGTAAAAAATTATATGAAAGTATTGGTTACAGGAGTTTCAGGGTTTATAGGCTCAAGCCTGTCCGAGAGATTGTTGGGAGAGGGTTATCAGGTCGTGGGCGTAGATTCGTTTTATGATTACTATCCTAGGAAAATCAAAGAACATAACATTCAAACATTATCGGATAATCCGGATTTTGAATTTATTGAAGCCGATATACTGGACCTCAAATGGGATAACTTGCTCAGAGATGTGAGCGGAGTTTTTCACTTGGCGGCCATTGCGGGGGTAAGGGCTAGCTGGGGCGGTAAGTTTAACGATTATGTCCGGAACAACGTATTGGGAACCCAAAAACTCTTGGAAGCGTGTAAAAATGTGAAGCTTGATAAGGTTATCTATGCTTCTTCTTCATCGGTTTATGGAGACACCGATGATCTACCGATTAAAGAGAGTTCTGCGACAAACCCGGTATCGCCCTACGGTGTTACAAAACTTGCTGCGGAGCATTTAGCCTCTTTATATTATAAAGGATTTGGCGTGCCGACCGTTTCGCTCAGGTACTTTACCGTATATGGACCAAGGCAGAGGCCCGATATGGCATTTCACAAATTCATTTCAGCTGTGATAAAAGGGAATCAAATAGAAATCTACGGGACTGGTGAGCAGTCAAGGGATTTTACCTATATAGATGACGCAGTAGAAGCGAACATACAAGCTTTTAAGAACGGCCAAGCGGGTGAGGTATATAATATTGGAGGCGGGAGCAGAATAAAATTAATAGATACGATTAGAATTATAGAAGAGATAACGGGAAAAGAGGCAAATCTGATTTTTACAGAACCTCAGAGAGGGGATGCCCGCCATACTTTCTCTGATGTTGCTAAAGCTGTCACAGACTTTGGCTACGCTCCTAAAACTGATGTGAAAACGGGCCTTGAGAAACATTACCAGTGGTTAAAAAAGAATATCTATCTCTATGATTAGTCTAAGAAATTGCTTCTTTTAGAGTTTCGCCCATTTCGGCAGGGCTTGGGCAAACCTTAACCCCAGCGCTCTCAAGCGCAGCTACCTTGTCCTTTGCGCTGCCTGAGCTTCCGGAAATAATTGCCCCTGCGTGACCCATTCTTTTTCCCTTAGGCGCTGTAGCCCCTGCAATGAAAGCCACTACAGGTTTTTCAATGTTTTTCTTAATGTATTCAGCCGCTTCTTCCTCAGCGCTTCCGCCAATTTCGCCAATTAGAATGATAGCATCGGTATCATCGTCCTGGTTAAATAGCTCCAGAATATCTATGAAAGTAGAGCCGATAATCGGGTCGCCGCCAATACCTACTGAAGTTGACTGTCCGATTCCAAGCTCAGACAACTGCCACACAGCTTCGTAAGTCAGGGTTCCGCTTCTTGAAATAATCCCAACTCTACCCGGAGTGTGAATGTAACCAGGCATAATCCCGACTTTCGCCTCTCCTGGTGTCATTACTCCAGGACAGTTAGGTCCTATAAGCCTTACATCCTTATCCTGCATATATTTTTTAACTTTAACCATATCTAGTGTAGGAACTCCCTCTGTGATACAAATTACAAGCTCCACACCGGCGTCTATGGCTTCAATCATGGAGTCCATGGCAAAAGCAGCAGGCACAAAAATCAGCGAAGTATTAGCTCCCGTAATCCTTCGGGCGTCTTCGACAGTATCAAATACAGGAAACCCGTCAACCTCTGTTCCTCCCTTTCCGGGTGTTACTCCGCCAACTACCTGGGTGCCGTATTCCCGGCACTGGGTAGCATGAAACAACCCTGCGCTTCCCGTTATACCCTGTACTATTACTTTGCTGTCTTTGTTTACCAGAATACTCATTATTCAAGACTCCTTTGTGTTATCTGTTAATTTAGCGGACTAAATAAACCGTGGAATCATAACACAGTGTTTTCACTGTTTCAACAATTTGACCTTATTCTATATTCTGAACCTGCTCCCTGATCTTTTCCATCTCGGACCTGAGATCTATTATACAGTGTGATATCTCGGCATCTTTGGATTTAGCTGAGATGGTTCCCGCTTCCCTGTTCATTTCCTGAAGCAGGAAGTCAAGTTCCTTGCCTATTGAACCGTTCTTGCCGCAGGTTTCCCTGAATTTACTTATATGAGCCTTAAGGCGCACAAGCTCCTCTGTTATGTCGCTGCGTTCTGCGAGATAAGCGGTCTCCTGATACAATCTTTCTTCATCAATTTTTGTATCTTCGAGCAATTTTTCTATTCTTTCTTGGAGTTTTAATGAGGTGTTTTTTATAAAATCTTTTCTCTTGGATTTGATTGTCACTGTAAGCTTTTCAATTGTTTTGAGTCTTTGCCTGATATCTTTACCAAGTTTCTTTCCTTCAGACGATCTCGACTGATCCAGTTTCTTAATGGCTTCAGAAACTGTCTTGTCAACAACAGCGATTTCTTCTTTGCTCAGACTCTGTTTAGTATCTCCGGCAAAGATTTCTCTAATCATAAGAAAATGCTCAAGCCGGGTTTCTTCCTTGATGCCGAGTTCTTTTTTTAACAGGTCTATGTTCTTTTTGGTTTTTTTCGCAAGCTCGAGATTAATGGATGAAGAATTATTCTTGGGTGATTCAAGGCTAACTGTAACTCTAATTTTGCCGCGCAAAATTGAATTTTTTACCGTTTCTGAGAGCTGATTCTCAATCGAAAGGGTAGAGTCGGGGAGTTGAAATTTGATGTCAAGGAACCTGTGGTTCTCGGATCTGGTTTCAACTACTAGCTTTCCGTATTTTGTTTCTACTTCACTCTTTCCATATCCTGTCATGCTCTTCATAACATTTATTCCTTCTCCAGCTGTTTTACGTATTCTGCTCTAAGTGCCTTAAACAGCGTTCTCATTTCTTTGTTTCCGTAGTCCGGGTAGGTCCACTCAAGCGTCCTGTATTCATTTGCTTTATATATGAGAGTTAAATCAGCATATACTCCCTTTCCCAAATATGGACGGTGGGAAAACCCTTTACCTGTTGCCAGTATCAAATGCTCCTGAGCTATATAGCCGGGGTCAACATTAATTGTCCTGTTTCCCCCATATGAAAATACCTCTTCCAAACTATTTGTAAATATTTTGATTTCCACAATATTGTCTCTTTTTATCAACTCTCTAAATGTTATTAGTTTTCTTTTTAAACCTGCTCCCATCTCTTTTTCATAATAGGAGCTGTGTTCAAACAGGAATTCCTGGCTTGTATATTCAATTTCGCCAAATCTTTTTTCAAGATTATTAAATAACTCCGATATAGACGATTCAGGTTTATATATAAGACCTATAAAGAGTTTAACCTTGGAGGGTTCTCTTAGCTCGCTCATTATTTTATTATTCCTAATTTAGATAGATCTGTAATCCCGAGTAGTTGAGGTTCTGAATCCAAAGTGGTCGAATCAGAGGTGTTACAGTCCTTTCATGAACGAATTTCTCAGTCTTTGTATTATACATTAGAATCTATAATCATATCCTAACTGGTCGATATAAAACCAAACCGTTAACTCAAGATTAAGTCTAAATTTGTCTTGAATTATAGCTCTGAACAATTATTCTATTGAGCATTACATTATAAGTAGCGGAAATACCAATGAAAAATCTCAATATATGCATACTATTCGTATTATTTTTGGCAATTGTGCTTGGCTCATGCGCCGATAAGACGGTTACGGATACTAACCCTGAAAGGCCTACTTACGATCCTTCGCCAACAGTGGTTGTAGAAAGGTTTTTAAAAGCGCTAAAAGATGAGAATTTTAAGAAAGCCTATGAGTATGTTTATGTTCCGAGTACCGATGAAGCTGGATATGTAATTCAAATGTCAAACATATATAAAACTAACCAAATTAAAATTAATAGTTTTGAGATCTTAGGTACCCAGATCTATGAACTGAGCGCCACAGTAGCTGTAAAGATAGATCAAACACTAAAGTCACCCATATCCGGACAACTAACCAGTTTGACACAGAAAAGCAGGTACTCACTTGGATTGTACGATAAAAAATGGAAAGTGACGGGCGGGGAGTGTTTTGAAAACTGCCTGGAAAAAGTTCCAGAGATTGAGATCGCGGACTAGACAATGATAAAAGTATCTATAATGGGTGTAGCAGGAAGGATGGGGCAAACGATCCTCCGCCAGCTCAACAACGAGAATGATGTTCACATAGTTGGTGCAACCGAGATTGTCAGTCATCCTGAACTCGGTAGTGATATTGGCATTTTGTCGGGACAAGGAGAGCTCGGAATAAGTATTTCTGACAATGTAGAAGATGCTTGTATTAATGCAGAAGTTATTGTTGATTTTACAGCTCCCTTGTCGACTCTAAATAATGCAAGGTACGCCGCCTCTAATGGCAAATCTATGGTTGTAGGTACTACAGGCTTTACTGAGGAAGAAAAAAAAGAGTTGTATCAATTGGCTAAAAAATTCCCTTGCGTTTTTTCTCCCAATATGAGTATTGGAGTTAACGTGATGTTCGAAGCGACCAAAAAACTGGCAGAGATTCTGGGCGACGATTATGATATTGAAATAATAGAAGCCCATCATAAGCACAAAATAGACGCTCCAAGTGGGACTGCGCTCAGGCTGGGAGAATCCGCGGCTGAGGGGCTTGGCAGGGATTTTAATAAAGTTGCCAGATATGAAAGACACGGCGCAATAGGTGAAAGAAAGGAAAAGGAAATCGGAATGCAGACCATAAGAGCGGGTGATATCGTAGGAGAGCATACTGTAATGTTTTGCGGAGCGGGTGAAAGGATAGAACTTACGCACCGTGCAATGAGCCGGGACAATTTTGCCAAAGGAGTAGTAAGAGCCGTGAAGTGGATACCGGGAAAGCCCGCCGGTATTTACACCATGAAGCAAGTGCTGGGAATATAATATTTAATTAATATTCTCCATCCTAGGGTTACATTTCATCACTATAAATTATGTTCACATTTGATATATATAAGAGAGATGATTCCACCAATGCAAGAATCGGCCGGATGAAAACTGCCCATGGTGTTGTTGATACCCCGGCGTTTATGCCAGTGGCAACCCAGGCAACCGTTAAAAGTATAAGCCCGGATGAGTTATATGACATGGGATTTCAAATGTTGATTTCAAACGCATATCATCTATATCTCCGCCCCGGACATAAAACAGTCGAAAAGCTGGGCGGTATCCATAAATTTATGTCGTGGAATAAATCCATAACTACTGACAGCGGCGGTTATCAGGTGCTCAGTCTCTCAAAAAGGAGAAAGATAAGAGATGACGGAATACTTTTCAAGTCCCATCTGGATGGGAGCGAGCATATATTTACCCCTGAAAAATGTATAGAAATCCAAGAGTCCCTTGGTGTCGATATAATGATGTCTCTGGATGAATGCCCGCCTTACCCATCTAACCGGGAGTACATGAGAAAATCAATCGACTTAACAACCAGATGGGCGGGTATGTGCAGGGAAGCCAGGAAACGAAGCGACAATGCGCTTTTTGGAATAATTCAGGGCGGCGTATATAAAGACCTAAGAGAACAGTCGGCCCGGGATTTAATGAACATAGGATTTGAGGGATACGCACTTGGTGGGCTTGGTATCGGGGAAGATCCGGAGCAGACTTATGAAACTACTGAGAGCACTTTAAATATTTTGCCAACTGACAAGCCAAGGTATTTAATGGGACTCGGAAAACCCGAAGATATTGTTACTGCAGTGTCAATGGGGGTAGACCTTTTTGACTGCGTAATTCCTACACGCAACGCGCGCAACGGCACTCTCTTTACAAGTCGGGGAAAACTGGTTATAAAAAATGCTCAATTCACAGAAGATAAGAGGCCGATTGACGAAAGTTGTGAGTGTTATACTTGCCGGACTTTTTCGAGAGCTTACTTAAGACACCTATACATAGCAAAGGAAATTTTGGTTCTACGACTACTTACAACTCACAATCTTTTTTATTATGCAGAGTTGATGAAAGGAATACGTTCAAGTATTCTTGACGGCGATTTTCCAAATTATATATCTAGGGTACAATCCCTTGGAGGAGAAAGAGAGAATTGATAAATTATAGAACTATTATTCCAATCTTAGTAGTTGCTTTTTTTGCAGTAGCAGGATGTGCGCCCGGAGGTGAAGGAGGAGGCTCTCCATTGGCGTTTCTTCCCTTTGTGCTGATTTTTGTTGTGTTTTATTTTCTAATTCTAAGACCGCAGCAAAAACAGAATAAGGAAAGAAAGAAAATGTTAAGCGAGCTAAAACGAGGTGATGACGTCATTACTTCAGGTGGTATTTACGGTAAAATCACAAACGTTTCCGAAGACGATGTTATTACGCTTGAAATAGCAAAAGGGGTAAGCATCAAAATTACCCGCTCCGGAATTGCCGGTTCGCAGCCTTCCACAGAAGAGCCCAAAGGAGGAAAGAACTAACAAATGAGAGCTTCCAGAGGTTGGATTGTAACAATCCTGATTATCACAGTTTTATCTTTAACACTTTTGGCTCCGACATTTCTTGGCGACAGTATTCCCAACTGGTGGGGCAAGTTGTTCCCGGACAGAGGCATAAGGCTTGGGCTTGATCTAAAAGGCGGAATATTTCTTCTTATCGGAGTAGATTCTGAAGAAGGCGTCGATCAGGAGCTTGCCAGCATTAAAGATTTCATGAACCAGGAATTAAAAAACGACAAAGTGCTGATCAAAGGTTCAAGCACTACAGAGGATTCAATAACACTTCAATTCTTTTCCAAATCAGACCTTGATAAAGCAAAACAGGTAGCCAACGATACATACAGCGATATAGCCGATATAGAGGAAGATAATTTATCGCTAAGCTTTGTGCTCAAAGGCCGATATATAACTGATATCGAAGAAAGAGCGATAGACCAGGTAAAACAGGTAATTGAAAATCGTGTTGCCGAGCTTGGATTGGTTGAACCTTCCATTCAAAAAGCCGGAGAGAACAGAATATTAATTCAAGTTCCCGGGGCTTCAGAAAAAGACAGACAGCGCATTATAGATATCATAAAACGATCAGCAGTTCTAGAATTTAAAATAGTAAGCGGCGCAGGAGCTACTGAAGAAACCGTATTATCAGCAGTTGGTGCGATAACACCTGAAGAGCTTGCAGATAATGGGCAAATGCTAGTGCCTGGAGATACCGGTGCTGAAAATGAAAAGTTCTTCGTCGCCACTTTAGATTCACCAGTTACCGGAGGATCACTTTCAGGGGCCAGGTTAACATTTGATGAATTCGGCAAACCAGCGGTCAGTTTTAACTTCAAAGGCGAAGGGGCTAGTAAATTCGGCGTTCTAACGGAAGAGAATATAGGGCAAAGGCTTGCTATCGTATTGGATGGGACAATAAAATCCGCACCTACTATTCAGGAGAGAATTACGGCCCAAGGTAGAATCACAGGTGATTTTACTACTGAAGAAGCAAGGGATTTGGCTCTTGTTCTACGCTCCGGTGCTTTGCCGGTTCCTGTTGAAATTGAACAGGAAAGAACAGTGGGTCCTTCCCTTGGTCAGGAATCAATTGATAAAGGTACAACATCAATGATTATCGGCGGTATACTGGTCATAGTCTTCATGGTCTTTCTCTATAAACTACAGGGTGTTATAGCCGATCTAGCTCTTATATTAAACATGCTGTTCATATTGGGTTTCCTCTCAGCTTTCGGTGTTACACTCACGCTTCCCGGTATCGCGGGACTTGTATTGACACTAGGCATGGCTGTGGATGGAAACATCATTATATTTGAGAGAATAAAAGAAGAGTTAAGGACCGGGAAATCTCCTCTTGCGGCCATTGATGCCGGTTATGGAAGGTCTCTCTGGACTGTTCTTGACGCAAACATAACAACTCTTATTACAGCTCTAATACTTTTCTGGTTTGGTACAGGACCGATAAAAGGATTTGCCGCAACTCTTTCCATCGGAATCATTTCAACCGTTTTTAGCAATGTTTTAGTGGCGAGGGTTGTTACAAATCTAATATATGAAAAGAAAAAGGTACCCGCATTAAGCATTTGAGGACCTAGGAGGATCTAGTAATTTGGAATTAATAAAACCAGGCACTCGTATAGATTTCGTATCAAAAATGAAACCGGCGATTTTTCTTTCGATCGCCCTTATAATCATTGCTATAGGCTCGCTTATATACCACAAAGGCCCTAATTGGGGTGTTGAGTTTACAGGTGGTACTGAAATACACATTAAGCTTGCCAAAGAGGTCAGTATTCCCGATATTAAGAAAACGCTAGACGCAACAGGATATCCCCCCAATGCTGTACAGCAATTAGGTCTGGAAGGCGCGCACGAATATCTCATAAGGTTTTCTCCCGATCTTGTCAAATTTGATCAGATACAGGATTTTCAAACGGAACTGGAAAAGATCATTGCCACAAACGAGGCCTTTAAAGGAGGCTCTATCCAACGGGTTGACTACATTGGTCCAAATGTTGGAATAGAGCTGGTAAGAAAAGCCGTAATAGCAATTCTTCTGGGTTGTGTGGGTATTTTGATTTACGTTATGATCCGATTTGAGCTGGCCTTTGCGTTAGGAGCTGTAATAGCACTTGTTCACGACACTATTATAACACTGGGCGCAATCTCTATTATGGATAAAGAATTCAGTTTGGCTATTGTCGCAGCGCTTCTGACTGTGATAGGTTTTTCGGTTAACGATACCATTATCATATTTGACAGAATTAGAGAAAATATGCGTAAAAGCGGTAGTCTGGATATCAAGGAGCTTGTAAATGAAGGTGTAAGTCAAACATTAACCAGAACGATTTTAACCAGTATCACTGTTTTTTTAGTTCTAATACCGTTATTCATATTTGGCGGCTCGGTCATACATGATTTTGCTTTCACTCTAATCGTCGGTGCTGTAATAGGTACATATTCTTCGATATTTGTTGCAAGCACCTTTGTAATATGGTGGAGAGAGAGACAAAAATCTCTGTAAGCAGATTTACCAATGCGGTTTTACCAAAACAGTCTTTAGATGATTGAATACATCGTATTTTCCCTTTTTCTATTTATTGCAATTGCGGGTTTAATTTCTCACATATTAGGATTGCCCGGCAACTTTATCATATTAGGCGCATCCATACTGTTTGGCTGGTACGGGGG
>CBDUCG010000043.1:0-14883 GCA_965365595.1 uncultured bacterium | reverse complement strand
TGCTTTATACGGCCTTTTAACTGAGCAGGGCACGAAAGGTTAGGGCAATAATAATAAGAGCCCTCCTTTTCTACAGGGGTTTTACAGGACGGACAGTTCACGGGCATTTCAAAGACAACTTCTTTTCCGGTCCTTTTATCAGTAATCGGCATGACGATCTCAGGTATCACATCACCTGCTCTCTGAATAAGCACAGTGTCTCCTATTCTGATGTCACGCTCTTTTATTATGTCATCAGTATGCAGGGAAGCTCTCTTAATCGTGATTCCCGATATTTTTACAGGCTCAAGCTCGGCAACCGGAGTGAGTAGACCCACACGGCCAACCTGCACTGTTATATCGTATATTTTAGTAGTAGCCTGTCTTGGCTTGAATTTAAAAGCGATGTTCCACCTGGGATGTTTTGCGGTTGATCCAAGCTCTTTTTGATAATCCTTTCTGTTAACCTTGAGCACAACACCGTCTGCTTCATAAGGCAGGTTGTCGCGCGCGCCTTCGACTTCCTTCTGATACGATATTGCCTCATCAATATTAGCGCATTTCATAATGTGTTTTTCTACTTTAAAACCCCATAGTCTGAGGGCATCAACAATCTCTTCCTCATAATTAATCTCAAAATCCACAACATCTCCTATACCCCAGGCGTAAAAATCAAGCGGCCTCTGCGCGGTTATTGATGAATCGAGCTGTCTTATTGCCCCTGAGGCAGCATTTCTGGGATTGGCGAACACAGGTTCTCCCTCTTCCGCCAGCTCCTTGTTAAGCTTCTTAAATGCTTCAAGTGGGTAAAGAACTTCTCCTCTTATCTCTATTAATCCAGGAATATTATCTCCTTTGAGTTTTAAAGGTATTGTGTTTATTGTTTTCAGGTTGGTGGTGATTTCTTCCCCTACCTGTCCATTGCCCCTTGTAGCTCCCTGAGTAAACAAACCCCTTTCATAGGTAAGCGAGGCCGAAACCCCGTCGAATTTAGGCTCTGCAATGTATTCAATGTCACCGTCAATCTCCAAGACTCTTTTTACTCTTGCGTCAAAGTCGTAAGCTCCCTGTTCATCAGAGACATTATCTATACTCATCATCGGCATTCTGTGAGGGACGGAATTAAAGCCTTTTGCTACGTTTCCTCCGACACGCTGGGTAGGTGAGTCCGGTTTTATAAGTTCCGGGTATAGAGATTCAATTGATTTCAGCTCTTTTAGTAGCGCGTCAAACTCGGAGTCTGAAATTTCAGGCTTATTCTCTATATAATAGAGATAATTGTGATGCTCAAGCTCCTTTGAGAGCTGAGCTACTTTTTTTGCTGCCTGAGATTTTGAAATACTTGTCTTTTTTGATGTCATATGTAAATCCTACTTCTTACTTTTTAGCCATTCATTAAGTTCGCCGAATTTAAGCGCGTTTAATACATCTTTTTTCTGAACCCATCCTCTTCTGGCAGTGCCCACACCGTAGCGCATTTGAAGGAGACCCTCAGGCCTGTGAGCATCAGTTGAGATAATAATTTTCACACCTGCCTCTACTGCTTTTTTGACGTGCAGGTCTTTAAGATCGAGCCTTAAATATGACGAGTTTACCTCAAGAGCCTTGTCGTATTTTAGAGCTGTCTCTATCAACCGGTCAATATCGACATCATAAGGCTCCCGTTCATTTATAAGTCTCCCGGTAGGATGACCGATCGCATGAACATAAGGGTTCTCAAGCGCTTTTATGATGCGTTTGGTAATTGTTTCCCTGTCCATTTTAAATCTGCTATGAACCGATGCTATAACAACATCAAGCTTCTTTAAAACTTCATCAGGATAGTCCAGACTGCCGTCGTTTTTTATATCCACTTCAGATCCCATTAGAATGTTAATACCTTTAATCTTTTTGTTCACCGAGTTTAGCTCTTTCTTCTTATCCTTAAGCCTTTCAACGGAAAGTCCGTTAGCAATGGTGGAGGAGGGCGAATGGTCGGTAATGGCTATATACTCATATCCCAGCTCCGTGGCGCTCTTGGCCATATCCTCTATTGACGCTTTTCCGTCGCTCCATGTAGTATGCATATGTAGGTCGCCTTTAATATCTGAAAGCTCTATTAAGTGAGGGAGGTTTCCCTCCACTGCAGCCTCTATCTCTCCGCGGTCTTCTCTAAGCTCAGGGGAGATTAGCGGTAAGCCCAAATTTTCATACATTTCTTTCTCGGTCTCACCGGCTAATTTTTTCTCACCTTTGAATATTCCATACTCATTGATTCGGAGACCCTTTTTCTGCGCCATACCCCTAAGTCTTACATTATGCGCCTTGGAACCTGAGAAATACAAAAGCGCGCCGCCGTATGACTCAGGACCGACTACGCGGAGATCAACCTGCATTCCGTCTTTTGTAATTACGCTTCCTTTGGTACTCCCCGAGGCCAGAACTTCTTTAACAAACGGCATTTTTGTAAATTCTTTTACGGTTTTTTCCGTATCATCAGAAATTGTAAGTATGTCTATGTCCTTAATAGTCTCCCTCATTCTTCTTAGAGACCCTGCTATAATTGTTCCTTCTGTGCCCTTGATGCTCTCTACTTGTTTCTTTATTTCTTCAGCAAGAGGGAGAGCTACACCGAGATGAGTCCGTTCTCTTTTTTCCTTAAGAAGCGGTATGCCTTTCTTAATTTCATCAACTTTCTTTTGCCCAAGTCCTTTGAATTTGAGTACTTCTTCTCCGTCTAACACTTTTTCAAGGTCCTCAAGGCTCCTCACATCAAGCTCCCTGTATAGAAGGGAGAGTGTTTTGGGTCCAAGTCCAAGTATTCCCAGAAGCTCGGTCATTTCGAGTGGAACTATCTCCTGCAGCTTCTCAAATTCCTCGATGTCTCCGGTCTCTACATATTCTTTCACCTTGCTTGCGAGGTCTTTTCCAACCCCCGGTATATCCGTGACATCATCTTTCTCTACTCTGTCTTCAATGTTTTCATCAAGCTCAAGTATATTTAATGCAGCTTTTTTATAGGCCCTGATTTTAAATGGGTTTTCGTCCAGTATGCTCAGCATTCCGGCCATCTGCTCAAATATTTGTGCTATCTCGGCATTTTTACTCATCTATGAAAAATTCTCCATTACTGCCAAACAGTTACTAGCAATATTAAACAATAAAACCTTATTATAGCGATTTTTATGGAAAGAAAAAACAGACATTAAACAACTCGAGTTGAATAAACTTTTTTGAAAGGAGGACAGGTTTGAAGGCTATTGAACCGAGGCAGTCTGCATATCCGTAGAAAATCTTTGGACGCCGGCAAAAATACCGTCTGCAATTTTATTTACGTAATCGTTGCTTTTGAGTCTTTTTTCATCTCGAGGATTTGTAATAAAAGAAGTTTCCACAAGAATGCTTGGAATGTCTGCACCTATTAATACAATAAACGGCGCTTTCTTTACGCCCTTATTTTTAACTGGAGGATACTTAGCGGATATGTTGGTTACAACCGAGTTCTGGACCAGACCGGCCAGACTCCGGGACTCTTCAATTTTAGCTCCCAGAAGATACTGTTTGAGGACTTTGTCCATTTCACTTCGGGATATGCTTGTGCTCGCGTTCTCCCTGGCAGCTACCGCAAGGGCCGCTTTGTCTTTGGTCAAACTCAGGTAATATGTCTCAATACCGTATGCCTGCTTATTTCGTGCCGCGTTACAGTGTATCGAGATAAACAGGTCTGCTCCATGTTTCTTCGCTATGGCTGTTCTTTCTTCAAGCGGAATAAACTTATCAGTGCTTCTGGTTAAATAAACTTTAGTGATGCCAAATTTCCCCCCGTCCTTATCGAGCTTTTGCTTGAGAGCTTTTGCAATTCTTAAATTGACGTCCTTTTCTTTAAGCCCGGTGGGTCCAATAGCTCCGGGGTCGTGCCCGCCGTGGCCGGCGTCAATTACTACAGTCTTAATTTTCAACCCGAGGGCTTCTGAAAGCGACGATACATTATCTTCAGGTATCCCTGCTTTGTAGTCATAATCATCCGAATTCTTATCTTTTGCATAATAGCCACCGGATTTTTTCCCGCTTCCTTCAATGTCCATAACAATTCTGTCAGGGTCTTTAAGCTGAAATACCTTGTAGTCATCAAAGCTGTTTATATATAATACTACTCTCACGGTGTCTTTTGTGTTCCTTGCAAATTTAATTTGCTCAAGCAGACCGTTTTTAATAGGTTTGACATACAGATTCTTATCTACAGTTGCTCCCTTGATATCAACAAAAAGCCTTGGAGGAATGCCCTTTGCAGGATCCGGCTTTAAAAGTCTTGATGTGTAATCCGCATGCTTATTCAGGTGTATTACTACTCTGGTGTAATCATCAGTCGACCAGTGTCGAATTTCGGTTACTTTTATAAGTCCGCTTGTTGAAGGGCTGGATGAACTGCCGCTTTTTGACCTGTAGGTACGCGCCGGTTTAAGAGGTGCAAGCTCGGCTTTCTTGTTCCTGGCCACAGGCGCCATGTCACCATTAGGGAATTCCTCCACCAGTTTTTCATATTCAAGATAGGCGTCTGGTTTACTTTGCCGCTCTACAATCCTCGCTACCCTAAGTTGGGCGTCGTCTGCGAGGTTACTGTCCGGATATTTTCTTACAAACTTTCTCGATAATCCCACAGCCATGTCAAAGTCTTTCTGAGAATTGAATCTTTCACCTATTTCCTCGTACATTTTTCCTGAAAGAAACAATGAATTAGGGGCTTTAGGGCTATTTGGATAATCCTGGTCAATGCTGTAAAAAGCCCGTGCTATAGTCTCCCAGATTTGTTTATCCTGAGATTTTTCCTTGTTAACAACTAGGCTTTTATAAAGATCGAAGGTTTGAACGTAAAGTTTTTCTCCTCTATCCTGGCCAAATGTGGCGTCAAAAGAGGATATTAGTGCTATTAGGGATAAAAAGATTGAGAAATATAATGTTCTTTTAGTCACCTTAGGAATATAATTATACTATTCTGGTAGTTATTTGTAAACATTATTTTATAATTTACTTTAACATTTTGCCTTATAAAATATCCCTCTAAAAGGAATATTTTTTGAAATGGCCAGAAGTTAATGCTAAATTTGTTCAAATGAAGGTAGTAATTTTAGGATGCGCTACTTCCACAGGGGTTCCGATTATAGGATGTCAGTGTCGTGTATGTACTTCGAATAATCCTAAGAATAAAAGGACTCGTTGCTCTCTCTTTATTGAAGTGAATGGCAAAAATATTCTAATCGATAGCGCAACCGATCTCAGATTTCAGGCATTAAGACACAATATCATAAGACTTGACGCAGTCCTCTATACACATTCTCACGCTGACCATACACATGGTATAGATGAATTAAGAACTTTCAATTTCGTGAATGACATGGTCATACCCTGCTACGGGAATGAATTGACTATCAACAATCTCAAAAACAATTTTGGATATATATTTGATGGTGTGCATTCTGCCGGAGGTAAACCCAAACTAGAGCTCAATGTGGTGGAAAAAGAGTTCGATTTCGACGGTATCAGGATAACCCCTATAGAAATAAACCATGCGAGGTGGATGATACTGGGGTACAGAATCGGAAGTGTCGCATATCTGACAGATTGCAGCGGTATCCCAGAGAAATCGATGGATAAATTAAAAGGGCTCGATTTGCTGATAATGAGCGCTCTCAGATATAGGGAGCATCCCGCTCACTTCAATGTTGTACAGGCTGTTGAAATGGCGCAGAAAATTGACCCAAAACTTGCCGTATTTACTCATATGGGGCATGAGATCGAGTACGAAACGCTCTTAAATGAGCTTCCGGACAACATAGTTCCGGCTTATGATGGGCTGGAATTTGAATTGGATTAGCTCAAACTTGATAATACGAAAAATACGGGGACAATTTATATTCTCCATAACATCACAGAGGTGATATAATGCAAGAAATTATAAAAAAATTAGTACAAAAAAATGATACCAAAATCGTATTTGTAGTTTTAGACGGAGTAGGGGGTCTTCCTAAAGACGGGAAGACGGAGCTTGAAGCCGCGAAGACTCCCAATCTTGACGCCCTTGCGCAAAAGAGCGCATGCGGACAGCACTTACCTGTAGCATACGGCATTACGCCCGGTAGCGGTGCTGCACATTTAGGCTTATTTGGCTATGATCCCTTGAAGTATGAAATAGGCCGCGGAGTGCTGGAAGTACTTGGCCTTGGCTTGCAGATTACGCCAAATGACGTGGCAATCCGAGGGAATTTCGCTACTGTAAAATACGAAGGCGATACCCCGATTGTTGTGGACAGAAGAGCAGGGCGTATTCCTACTGAAGAGAATAAAAGAATAGTTGCGAAAATTACAGAAAAAATAAAAGAGATAGACGGTGTGAAGGTCAATATCACCTCCGGCATGGAACACCGCTCAGCTATACTTCTCACTTTTCCAGAACCTCTGGGTAAAGGTGCAGACGATATTCATGATACCGACCCTCAGGCCGAGGGTAAAAGTCCGATTGTTTCTGCCGGACACAGCCATGAGGCTGAAAAAGTAGCTGCGGTAATTAATAAACTGGTAGACCAGGTGGCTGAAATAATAAAAGACGAAGAAAAAGCCAACTACCTCTTGTTACGCGGTATAGCAACTCTTCCCAATCTCTCATCTTATTATCAGGCATACGGCCTGAACGCAGCCTGTATCGCTACCTATCCAATGTACAGGGGAGTGGCAAAGCTTGTCGGCATGGAAGTTCTTGAGGTTGAGGATTACTCCATCAAAGCGGAGATTGACACACTAAAAAGGGATTTCGACAAACACGACTTCTTCTATTTTCACGTGAAGAAAACGGACAGTTACGGCGAGGACGGCAATTTCGATGCCAAAGTTGGAGTAATTGAAGAGTTCGACAGTTTTGTCCCGGATATTCTCGAATTGGAGCCGGATGTAATAGTTGTCACGGGCGACCATTCCACCCCGGCCAACATGATGTCACACAGCTGGCACCCTGTTCCTATACTGATCAATGCCAAGAACGTGCGGGCAGAAGGTGCTAAGCAGTTTGGTGAGTCAGACTGTTTAAAAGGGGAACTAGGAGTGTTCAGAGCCACGGATCTCATGACTCTTGTTCTTGCTCACGCCGGGAGGCTGCAAAAGTACGGAGCTTAAATATTGAAATTCGGCATTCTTATGCTAATTTATTCAGGCCTTGCTGCCAATCTTGGAAGATGAATTAACATCCAAGACTAGGGTTTTGTTTTAAACCTCAATGCTCTTTCCCAAAAGAGTATTAATCAGTGCCGAAGTGGTGGAATTGGCAGACACGCAGTCTTGAGGGGGCTGTGCCTTCGGGCGTGCGGGTTCGACTCCCGCCTTCGGCACCATAAAATTAAGTTGTCTTTAGTATCCTCTCTGTCTTTACCCTGTTACTTAATCATGACTGAAAAAGTTTTGCCTTCCAGAGCACCATCAGCATAGGCATAATTCGGAATATATATAAAGAAACCGCTAACACTACTAATAAAACCTAACCAAATCTGGAGAGACTCTATGAAAGTTAGTTATAATATTCGAATCTTAAACTGACTATTGTGAGGGTGGAATGCAGCCTATTATTGATACTCATTTGCATTATTGGGACTTGTCCCAGTTCGTTCTTCCAGAGGTTGAATCTTATGAACCGTTAAAAAGAAATTTCTCACTCTCGGATGCTGCTAAGGCGACTGAGAAACTGAATATAGAGAAAATAGTTTATATGGAGGTCAACCTTATTCAGGAGCAAAAATATTCCGAAGCTGATTATATTACTAAAATCTGTAAACAGGATGATAATCCAATAAGCGCCGCTTTTATTGGAGGCAATCCCTTATCCTACAGCTTCCGGGATTATGCTCCGTTATTCAAGGATAATAAGTACATAAAAGGTGTCCGCCATGTTTTACATCCCCTGGATATTAAGACGGGCTACTGTCTAGAGCCTGAATTTGTAGATAACATCAGGTTTCTTGGTGAGCTCGGTTTGAGGTTTGCTATTTGCATGCGACCGTCAGAATTGGGTGATGCATTAAAGCTTGCAGAGCTTTGCCCTGAAACTACTCTCATACTCGACCACTGCGGAAACGGAGTCCCGGCTATTGTTAACGGGTCACTCAAAGAAAGTGAATACGGAATTGACATTTTTAGACACAACCCAGACCAATGGATGAAAGATATTGAGAATCTGTCTCAAAAAGAGAATGTAGTATGCAAAATTTCAGACATGCTGTTTAAAACAAACCCTGATACTGCAACCCCCGAATTTCTCGCTGACACAATTAATCACTGTCTTGACGCCTTTGGCCCTGATAGAGTCATTTTCGGTAGCAACTGGCCCGTATGCACTCTCACGGCATCATATAAAACATGGCTCAGCTTATTGCATGAAGTAGTTAAAAACCGGAGTTATGAATTTCAGAACAATCTCTTTTACAAGAATGCTGAGCGTATTTACAGCTTATGACTACCTAAATTGCTGATCGAATTAAACGCCATTGAATTCATAAGAAAGGAGCCGACAAAATTTTCCCGACCCCTCTTTTGGGAGTTTCTAAATCATACGGCTTTAGATCTATCTTCTTATTTTAATGCTTATTTCTTCTTTCCACATACCGATTGAGTAACGGGTGAAACAATCACGTCTTCCTCTTCTTCAAATATAAGTCCTAGATCAAGGAATTCTCTGAAGTATTAGAAACGCATGAAACATATTTCCCATGATTCCTCTATAACCGTCTATGTAACCATCGCATACATAACCGAGTCCGTCACCATTAAAAAAAGGGAGCCGTAGCCGCTTTTTGTATTCTAAGATAAATTAATAATGATGAGTATTCGACTATTTCTTTAGACTGCCTGCATAAGTATACAAAATCGGTTCCTGACCTGGTTTTGACCACATGAAGTTTCCTGTAATGTTGTCACCTTCAACTTTGCCTTCCCATTCAATTTTTCCTTCTTTTTCGCTTGATGTCGTTGCCTCAAATAAAGTAGCGCCGTTTTTTGAAGCTGATTCATATGTCGCTGGGCCGAATCCATACTGTTCGCATTCGCTTGAGAAAAACGTCCCATCTTTAAATATTAGCTCATCATCTGTAGGTTGTCCGTCTTTGCCGTACTCTGTTAGCTTGATATTAAAGGTTTTACCGTCCAATGAGTCGCCGGCTGCAGCATTATACTCACCAGTTCCGATAATTGATAAACATAAGCCAAGCACAAAAACTAAAAATGTCGAACATACTAAGTTTCTCATAATTCCCTCCTAAGCCTTATTTTTACTACTATTCAATTTTACTAAAGTATAAGGATCAGAGTCAAGCGGAAAATTAGAATGACCCCGACGGTTGTTATTCAAAGAACATATTGCTTAGCCGCTGCGACCCTTTGGTTAATTCAACTGTAAGCCTAGTTACAGCAAAGATACCTCCTCCCACTATGCATCCGATTCCAATGGATAGAGCCGAGATTGTGCTTACCCTAGCTCTCTTATATTTATGTCTGTCACCTTGACTCATTGGTATCAATATTAGACTATAATTGTTAATGTTAGGATAATTTATCCATCAAACAAAAGAAGTATCTATTTTTCCGGAGGATTTCAATGTCTCATAATCATGTTACAAAAAACTGGAGAGAAAATATACATGAAATAATTTTTGAGGCGGATACTCCTTCCGGCAAGTATTTTGATGTCTTCTTGATAGTCAGCATTATAGCAAGCGTAATTGTCGTAATGCTGGACAGCGTAGACTCTATAGGTGGCAGGTACGGTAGGTTATTTTATGTCCTGGAATGGTTCTTCACAATAATATTCAGCATTGAATATATACTGCGCCTTATTAGCGTTGGGCGTCCGATCAAATACGCGACCAGTTTTTTTGGTATAGTTGATCTGTTAACCGTAATCCCTACCTATCTCGATCTGATATTACCCGGGACAAGGTTCTTATTGGTCATCAGGATTCTCAGAGTACTCAGGATCTTCAGGGTGCTAAAACTTGCCAAGTATGTTGGCGAGGCTAATTTGCTGGTAAATGCCATTAAGGCGAGCAGCCGGAAGATTACTATTTTCCTGTTCTCAGTTGTTACTCTGGTCGTAATATTAGGCTCAATGATGTACCTGATTGAAGGGGCGGAGAATGGTTTTACCAGTATTCCCAAGAGCATATATTGGGCTATAGTTACACTGACTACGGTTGGTTACGGAGACGTGGCGCCTCAAACCGATCTGGGTCAGGCACTTTCTGTAATTGTGATGATTATGGGATACAGCATCATTGCGGTCCCAACCGGAATAGTTACAGTAGAAATGGCTCAGGCATTTAAGAAGCATGTCAGTACACAGGCGTGTCCTCAGTGTAGCTCAGAGGGCCATGACGCAGATGCCGTTTATTGTAAATATTGCGGAGTAAAACTATAGATAGAAGGGTCTTATTAGAAGTTCCTTATATTTGAGAATCCCCTTACTCTTGAATACATCTCAAGGTAATATATTAATAAAACTAAATGATTCGGGCTTTGTAACTAGGGTTGAAATTTGAAATAATGCATATCTGGATATAAAATAAGGACTTTAACGGCATCAAACTGGCTATAAACAAGCATCAAGGGGAGAATTTATGGAAGTACAGGTAAAAGAAAAATATATGCAGGAGATTATTGACGGCCTGCCTCTGGAAGTTCGCGAAGAGCTCGACCTTTTTGAGCGACAAATAAAAGACTATCAGGCGGGTATGACAGGTGAGATCAAGTTTCAGAAAATTCGCCTTCAATTAGGGGTATACGCCCAGCGTCAGGACGGTGTCCAGATGCAGAGAATCAAGATTCCGTTTGGTGGGCTTAATTCCACCCAGCTAAGGCGTCTAGCCGACTGTTCAGACAAATATGCAAGTAATTTCATGCACTTAACCACAAGACAGGATGTACAGCTCTATTATATAAAACTAGCAGACGAACCTAACATGATGCGCGAGCTTGCGGATGTTGGAATAACAACACGCGAAGCTTGCGGAAATACGGTAAGAAACGTTACAGCTTGTCACCAGGCCGGGGCTTCTCCCACAGAATCTTTTGACGTTACCCCTTATGCTGAAGCGTTCAAGGAATTTATGCTAAGAAACCCCATATGTCAGAATATGGGAAGAAAGTTCAAAGTTTGTTTTGAAGGCTGCCATGACCAAGACCACGCTGGAATAATGATTCACGATCTTGGCTTTCGTGCCAGAGTCAGAGAAAAAAATGGCGAGCTGAAAAGAGGTTTTCAGGTATACGTTGGCGGAGGCTTGGGAGCTTCCCCTTCACTTGGACACTTGTGGACCGAATTTCTGCCAGTTGAAGAAATGATACCGTTTTCGGCCTCAGTTGTTCGTATATTTGACCGGTTTGGGGAGCGCAAAGTACGCATGAAAGCGCGTATGAAATTTTTGATCAGAAAACTGGGCATGGAAGAATTCCGTAAGTTGGTTGAAGAGGAGAGGGCAAACCTTAAAGTTGATCCAACATGGAATGATTATTTAAAAAACATAAATGAGACTCAGCCCGAGATGAATATCAATATACCTTCTGCTCCAGAGGGCATAGAAAACAATCCCTTATACATAGCATGGAAGGAAACAAATGTTATACCTCATGGACGAGAAGGTTTTAACATGGTTAATATCAAGGTTCATAACGGTGATATTACTTCAGATACTGCAAGGGCATTGGCAGATATAACAGACACATTTTCCGCCAGCGATATAAGAATAAGCATATCTCAGAATCTAATATTAAGATGGGTGCCTGGTGAAGCGCTTCCTGCCTTGTATGCGGCTCTATATGATCTCGGCCTGGCTACGCCGGGAGCCGAATCATTTGAGGATATTACCGCATGCCCCGGAGCGGATACCTGCCGTTTGGGTATAACTTCAGCGAAAGGATTGGCTGATACACTTACAGAAGGCATGAAAAACGGTCTCGGTGAATATGAAGAGCTTGCAAAAGGGCTCAAAATAAAAATCTCCGGGTGCCCCAATTCATGTGCGCAGCATGTTTCTGCCAATATAGGATTTCAGGGCGCATCTCTTGCCAAAGAAGGTAGAAATGTCCCTGCTGAGCAGGTGTATGTAGGCGGTGGGCTTTACGGAGATGACACAAGGCTCGCTACTTCAATAATTAAAGTGCCTACCAGAAACGCTCCTAAAGTAGTTAAGAAACTGCTTGATGTTTTCAAAGATGAAAGAAATGAAGGAGAGCATTTTGATTCTGTAATGGAAAGGCTGGGAAGAGATAGAATCAAAGAGGAAATAACTGAGTTTACACAGATACCTACTTTTGAAGAAGATCCTTCTTACTACCAAGACTGGGGACATGAAGAGGAGAAGTTTGAGTTACAGAAAGGAGTCAAAGGTGAATGCGCCGGCGCAACCGTAGAGGAGAAAGTTCCTACTTTCGCTGATGCCCAAAAAAGAATACAGCAGGCAGAAGCGCTGCTTAAACACGGAGAATACGAGACTTCCATAATGGAGGCTTTTCACTCCTGTGCCGCAAGTGCCCATGTTCCACTATATACCAAATTAGTTGACCCCTTTACCTCGGAGCAGACAATATGGGAGTTTGAAAACCTGCTTGTAAGAACAGGCGAATCAGATGAAAAGTGGCTCGATATCTCAGGGGTCCTAAAGGACATGGTAGATCAGGAACCCTCAGAAGAGCTTGCGGTTGAGATGCTTGAGGTAGCCAAAGATCTGTATGCGGAGTGTGAAAGGATCCAGGAAAATCTTTCATAAGACCATGTTTTGATTACAAAAGCTCTATGAACGATTACAAAATCGCTCCTTTAACTCATGGAAATATATTTAGTGCTATTCTTAATGTTTTCCGAAAATGTAGGCTTGAATTTTCCAATGAGAACCCTATATTGTCCATAAAGCGTAGTGCAGTAAGGAGATCAATATGAAAAAAGTTATTATAACTATGTCTGTAGTATTAGGTTTGGTTCTTGGGGGATTATTTCCTGTTTCATCATTTGTATATTTCGAGCATGAAAATGTAGATTGCTCCATGAATCAGTTTGAGAACTCGACTTCTTCTAATTTCTGCAAAAACCTGAAGGTCTGATTTATCAAAAGCTGAATAAATGTATGTGCCAGGCACCAGATTTAAAGTCTTATTAAAGATCAATTCCGGGGATCAGGAATTTGAACCGGGGCTTGAGGGTGAGATTATCCAGCCTGTTACCAAAATGGTTGGAAAAGCCTACCGTGTTAAGTTTTCAGACGGTAAATCGGCTGTAATTCATAACGTTATTATGAATAACCAGACAGAAGTTCTTAAAGACTAACTTTTTAATTTCTCAAAATGGATAAATTCTTAGATACATTCGAAACATGGTTTAGCGAAAAATTGGGTCTGCTACAGGTAAATCCGATTATAGTGGACTTTCTTGTTCTGGCTTTACTTATTGTTTTGGCTTTCATAGCAAATTACATCGCGAAAAGGTTCTTTTTAAGGGTGGTTGAGTACTTTGCAGCCAGGAGCCATACGGACTGGGATGATGTGCTTGTTAAACGCAAGTTTTTCAGACGTCTTTCCCATTTTGCCCCCGCATTAGTTCTTTACCTGATGTCATCTGTTTTTTTTGACGACGAAACAGCAATATCGGTAACTAAAACAATTGCGGAAATTTATATGCTTTTTGCCGCCATTTTCACAATAGACGCCTTTCTTTCGTCAGTTGTTGATATATATCACAATTATGATGATACCGGCAGATTTCCTGTGAGAATCTTCGCCCAAGTTGCCAAAATTCTCTTCTTTGCGGTTATCAGCATAATCATACTCTCTATTTTAATCGGCAAATCGCCTGCATTCTTCATCGGCGGTCTGGGTGCGATGGCTGCTGTTTTGATGTTGATTTTTAAAGACCCGATTCTAGGACTTGCAGCGGGTATTCAACTATCCGCAAATAAAATGGTAAGGGTAGGGGACTGGATAGAGATGCCTAAGTATGAGGCTGACGGCGACGTAATTGATATCTCCCTTACAACCGTAAAAGTTCAGAACTTTGACAAAACAATCGTGACAATACCCACTTTTGCTCTGGTAAGCGATGGAGTCAGAAACTGGCGTGGAATGTCGGAATCGGGTGGAAGAAGGATTAAACGCTCTGTATATATAGACATGACGAGTGTAAAGTTTTGCACTCAGGATATGATCGACAAATTCAGTAAAATCCAGTGTCTCAGAGATTATATTTTAGATAAAAAGAAAGAGCTTCAAGATTTCAACCGGGAGCAAAAAATAGACGATTCCGTACTTGTAAACGGGAGAAGGATGACAAATTTAGGTACATTCAGAGCTTATCTTCTTTCCTACCTCAAAGATCATCCCAAAATAAATAAAGAACTAACCCTCCTAGTTAGGCAATTAGACCCGGGCCCTACGGGGATTCCAATTGAAATTTATGTATTCAGCAACGATCAGGTATGGGCAAATTATGAATCCATACAGGCCGACATCTTTGACCACATTCTGGCAGTAATACCTGAATTTGAATTGCAGGTATATCAAAATCCTACTGGTTCCGATTTCAAGAACTTCACTCAATAATTGAACAAAAATATAAAAGTTGTGAATTAAGCTTATTGGATGGTCGTAGCCATATCAATACTTGGCCTTGTAGTTCTGAGCGCATTAAGCAGGGTTTGGTCCAATCCATAAATATCTTTATGGAAGTTCACGTTGCCCTGATCATCGACCCAGCTTGTAAAGTACAATACATAAACTGGGATAGTCTGGTTGAGATGTACGGTTCTCGTTTTTCTTGAATTAATGCTCGACTTAATTCGTCCCTCATCCCATTCTCCGTTTGATGCTAGGACAAACTCTGCCAGATCGACAGGCTTTTCAACTCTT
>CBDUCG010000042.1:0-14910 GCA_965365595.1 uncultured bacterium | reverse complement strand
AAACGGTAATTATATAAATATTTTAATGCCGGGTCAGTGGGAAGTAGAAAACAATAACTATTTGATCGTTGGCGGGATATACAGGAAGAACGGCAATGAGCTTGAGGCCCAGCAGTTTGAGAAAGTCGATTTTGAGGATAAAGACGAGAAAGGTATAGATAAAGAAGTTGAAAAACGCGACGAATGGTAACCACCCCGTAAATACCTAAAAATAAGGGCTTAAGTCTTTGACAAGCAACCGGATTAAGGGTATTTTCTAGGGTTTATTTAATAATTTTAAGAGGAGTTTTATGAGTTTTGTAAAAGGACTGAAATGTAAGGAATGTGGTCAGGAATATCCAAAAGAAGCGCTTCATGTTTGCGATATGTGCTTCGGACCGCTTGAAGCTGATTATAACTACGATGAGATTAAAAGGTCTATTTCCAGGGATTTAATAGAGGGCAGAGACCGTAACATATGGCGATATAAAGAATTGCTTCCAGTTGACGAAGAACCTACTGTTGGATTAAAAGTTGGTTATACACCTCTTATTAAAGCGCACAATCTGGGAAAAGCACTAGGAGTTAGCGAGATATATGTAAAGAACGACGGCGTGTGTTTTCCAACTTTGTCATTTAAAGACCGGGTAGTTTCTGTTGCGCTCTCAAAGGCTAAAGAGTTTGGTTACGATACCGCGGCATGCGCATCAACGGGTAATTTAGCCAACGCTGTGGCCGCGCTGACTACTGCCGGAAACATGAAAAACTATATTTTCATCCCATACAACCTTGAAGAGGCGAAGATAGTTGGAACGACTGTATATGGGGCAAATCTAATAGGAATAAAAGGCACTTATGATGATGTTAACAGGCTTTGCAGCGAAGTTGCCGGCAAGTTTGGTTGGGCATTTGTAAATATAAATATGAGGCCATATTATGCAGAAGGCTCCAAGTCGCTTGCTTTTGAGGTAATGGAGCAGCTAGGGTGGCGCGCTCCCAAGAATTTTGTTGTGCCTATGGCCAGCGGTTCTTTGCTTACTAAAGTCTGGAAAGCTGTAAAAGAATTTGAAAAGATGGGCTTGGTTGAGGAAAACGGTACAAAGATCTACGGCGCACAGGCTAAAGGATGTTCACCCATTACAACAGCGTTAAAAAATAAATGGGAGATTTTTAAACCGGTCAAACCCAACACAATTGCAAAATCTCTTGCAATTGGAACCCCGGCCGACGGATTTTACGCTATGCAGGTGATGAAAAACAGCGGCGGATGGGGCGAAGATGTAACGGATCAGGAAATTATAGACGGTATAAAACTTCTGGCAGAAACAGAGGGTGTATTTACCGAAACAGCTGGTGGAGTTACAATAGCAGTTACGAAAAAATTAGTTGAGAAAGGAGTACTGCCAAAAGATGAGTCTATAGTGGTTGCTATAACAGGTAATGGTCTTAAGACTCAGGAAGCTATTACTAATGATGTATCACGTCCACATATAATAGACGCCAATCTTGAGGAGTTTGAAGAGCTTTACGATAGATTAAATAGTGAAAATCAAGGAGGGTCTGAACATGCCATCAGTGCGCATTCCAACACCGCTTAGAAAATTAACCGCTGATCAGGATGAAGTAACCATCAGCGCTGGAAATGTCTCCGCTTTAATAGATGAACTGGAAAATCAGTATCCTGGACTTAAAGACAGGCTTTGTGATGAGTCCGGCGAAGTGAGAAGGTTTATAAACCTTTATGTAAATAATGAGGATATTAGATTCCTGGACGGAAAAGATACTGCACTAAAAGATGAAGATGTGGTTTCTATAATTCCGGCCATTGCAGGCGGGATATAGCTACTTGTAAATTCAGGAAATTTGCTAGTCGGCGGATTTGTTGCCGAAGACTTGATTAAGCTTGTCAAAAAACCTTTTTGACAGTGGGTCATTTTCTTCTTCGCAAGCTTGTGAAAATTCTTCTAAGATTTGTTTTTGCTTTTTGCTCAGTTTGACTGGTATTTCTACGTTTGTTTCTATATAAAGATCGCCGGATCCCCTTGCGTTTAGTCTCGGGGCACCCTTTCCTTTAAGTCTGAATGTCTGACCGGACTGTGTGCCGGGCGGGATTTTTATTGTGCTTTTTCCTTTGGGAGTCGGTATCTCTATTTCCGCTCCAAGCGCGGCTTTGACAAAACTTATCGGCACCTCACAATGCAAATCTTCTCCAATACGTTTGAATAACGGATGCTCCTGTACATATATCTCGATATAAAGATCACCCTCAGGTCCACCGTTAAAACCGATTTCACCCTCCCCTCTGATTCTTAATCTCGATTCATCGTTTATCCCTGCGGGAATTTTCACTTTTACGTTATGTTCGGTAATAATTAGCTTCTGTCCCCTGCAGTTTGAGCAGTGCTTGGTAATTCTTTTGCCCGTTCCCGAACAAGCGGGACAAGCCCGCTTTATTGCCAGAAACCCCTGTGTGAACCGGAGCTCACCTCTGCCACCGCAGTCTTCACAAGTTACTTCTCCTCCAGGGGCGGCACCACTCCCGCCGCAATCAGGGCATGGTGAGTGCTTGGGTATCTTTAATTCTTTTTCTACACCTTCAATTGATTCTTCAAATGTGATTTCAAGATTGTATTTTAGATCCCTGCCCCTCTCCGCTCTGGCTCTGGCGCCGGCATTAAACACTTCTTCGAAAAGATTGCCGAATATGTCGTTAAAACCGCCGTCAAAACCCTGATCCGAGAAGAGTCCATCTGAGGATATATGACCGAAGCTGTCATAACGTGCTCTTTTATCAGGGTCACTCAGTACCTGATAAGCTTCATTAATTTCTTTGAATTTTTCCTCAGCTTCAATGTTGCCGGGGTTTCTATCTGGATGGTATTCAAACGCAAGCCTCTTATATGATCTCTTAATCTCATCATGGCCCGCATTCCTTTCTATTTCCAATAGTTCGTAGTAATCAACTGATGTCATTCTCAATACCTAATCATATTAATAAGTTGCTTCACTTTTAAGTTTTGACTGCTTTGCTTTTATAGTAAAATCTGCTGCAGCATTCAGATCATTTTTATTCCTTGTTTTTTGCAACAACAACCAAAGCGGGTCTTAATAGACGGTCCTTAAGCTTGTATCCCGGAAGCATTTCAGACAATACAAGTCCCTCCTTTATTTCTGAGGATTCCGCATGCTCAATTGCCTGGTGTAGGTTCGGGTCAAATTCACTGCCTTTGGAAGCGTCAATGGGCTTGACTCCAAATTTCTCAAGAGTACTTATAAACTGTTTTTGAACCAGCTTTACTCCTTCAATAACAGGTTTTACATCTTCCTGTTCTTCCGAATGCTCAAGTGCCCTCTGAAAATTATCAAGAACATTCAACATTTCTTTGATGAGCTCTTCATTGCCGTATGCAATGCTGTCTTCTCTTTCTTTGGTTACTCGGCGCTTATAATTTTCAAAATCAGCTGCGAGTCTTAAATACTGCTGGTTAAGCTCATCTATTTCGTTTTCGATTTGCTCTTCTGTTTCTTCAATTTCGTGAGCAATTTCTTCTGCTTCATTAGCATTTAAATCTGTCGTTTCTGTTGTTTCTTCTTCTTTGTCTTCAATGTTCATTTTATTCTCCTACTTCACAAATTTTTCGAAATATCTTTTAATTATGGCTAGTTGTATCTTTTAAATGCTCATATCATTATATACACTAATATTATATGGAAAACTTCCATCCAAAATATAATAATTAAGCTGGGATTGTCAACGTGAACATTCAACAAATAAAATAAATGTTATAAAGATCAGTTGGTAATGCTACGGGCTATTCCTTCTAGTACCCCGCCATCACTTACAATAACTTGATCTGAAGAAAAATAATTAAGTGTTTCAAGGAGAATGATGATACCAGTGATTATTATATCTTCTCTTCCTTTCTCAAGGCCGGGTAAGTTTACTCTATCTATTCTGGGGATATTGATTAGCTCTTCCAAAATTGAAGAAATTTTCCTTTTTGTAAGTACAAAGTTGTTTACTAACTCTGAGCAATACTCACTTAATCCCAGATCAATTGCTGCAAGCGTTGTAGGCGTTCCGGCTGTGCCTACCAGGGACAGTTCATACTTGCTCTCTAATTTAAAATCTTTGAGTTCGCGGTTTAAAGTTGCTTGAACAAAATCGGAAAGAACTGCCATCTCTTCCTGGGTTTCCTTAATTAAATAATCCTCTGTAAGATGAACTACTCCGAGATTTGTGCTGGTAACTAAAACAATGTCTTTGTCTTGGATATATACAAATTCGGTGCTACCGCCTCCAATGTCAAAGATTATTGAGTCCTTAGTTTTAACATCTATGGAGTTAAGCACTCCAATAACTGTTAGTTTAGCCTCTTGTTCTCCGGATATTACCTCGATTGTTAATCCGGTTTGGTTTTTAACTTTATTTACAAATTCTGATCCGTTTATAGACTCCCTGACAACACTTGTCGCAACAGCCTTATAATGATCTACGGCATATTCTTTTATTATTCGTGAAAATGCTTTTAAAGCTTTGAGTGATCTCCCAACTGCATCTTTGGTTAATAACCGAGATTGTTCTGAAAATCCCTCTCCAAGACGTGTAATAACCCGGTCTACGCATAGTTGTCTCAATTTACCTTCTGAGGTTTTTTCGCAAATTAGCAGCCTTATTGTATTGGTCCCGATATCTATTGAAGCTGTACGCATTTATTGTCCTAATATTGAATAATTGATGATGGTTACAAGGTATAGTTGAAGTGTTTTGTAGTCTTTTTGTTGAATTTGACGGCTTTAACTTCCAAGAGCTTAATATATTAATGCTCTTTTAGTAACAAACCTTCACACTCAGCCCCGGATTTTGCCTATTCTTCAGAATTTGTGCCTGAAGAAGACTCAGCTATTAATTTTTCTGCCTGCTGGTGGGGAACCTCATCGTAATGTGAAAAATCCATAGTAAATGAACCTCTGCCGCTGGTTATTGATCTAAGCTCGGGGGCATAAGTCAGGACTTCTGCCATTGGTATGAGCGCATTGATAACATGCGTTCCCGCAAGCGAATCAACTCCGGATACTTTCCCCCTCCTTGAGTTTACATCTCCAATTACATCTCCCATCGAATCTTCTGGAATCGTGATTTCCATTTTCATTACCGGCTCAAGAAGAAGCGGTTTTGCCTGTTTCATCCCCTGTTTAAATCCCATTGAGCCCGCAATCTGAAAAGCCATGTCTGAGGAGTCTACTGAATGAAATTTGCCGTCAAAAAGTGTAACTTTGACATCAACTACAGGAAATCCCGCAAGTACTCCGCTTTTCATAGCGTCAAGAACTCCTTTTTCAACAGAAGGAATATAGTTTTTAGGTATTGCTCCGCCTACAATTTTATTGACGAATTCAAAATTCTCTCCGCGTTTAAGTGGTTCAAGCTCTACGGAAACTACACCATATTGTCCTTTTCCGCCTGTTTGCTTAACATATTTGGCTTCCGTAGTGGCTTTGCCTCTAATTGTTTCTTTGTAAGGCACCCGGGGCGTATGAAGGTCTACATTGACACCATATGTATCTCTGAGCTTATTTACAATTACCTCCACATGAGATTGGCCTGTGCCGGAGAGTAGAAACTCTTTAGTTTCTTCGTCCATATGGTATTGAAACGTTGGATCTTCCTCATGAATTCTTGCTAGAGAAGGATTTAATTTATCTTCGTCATTTCGGGTTTTAGGCTCTATTGCAAAAGATAAAACAGCTGAAGGCAGTTCAACAGGTGGAATTTTTATTTTGTTGGCTTCTTCACAGAAAGTATCCCCTGTATGAGCGTCTTTGAGCTTGTTTACAGCGACAATATCTCCGCATCTTGCCACATCTACAGGATATTCTTTTTTTCCGATTAATCTGTGTAGATGCCCTAGTTTCTCTTTTGTTTCACTTGTTGAGTTGTATATTGTGGAATCGGCTTTTATCGAACCTGAGAAAACTCTAAAAATACTCATTTTACCGGCATATGGATCAGATATTGTTTTAAATACATATGCCAGCGGCTGGCCGTCCTCTTTTGGCTCAACCTGAATTTCTTCCCCTTCACTGTTTTTTGCACTTAAAGGAGTGCGTTCAATTGGTGATGGTAGATATCTGCAAACACCAACTACAAGAGCTTTAATCCCTAATAAATCGGTAGCTGAACCAGCAAATACAGGGTAAATCTTTGCATCAAGAATGCCTTGATGGAGCATTTTGATAATCAGATCTTCGTCAATTTCTTGGCCGTCCAAATATTTTACAAGTAACTCGTCATCAAGTTCAGCTACTGCCTCGACAATTTTCTCTCTTCCGGCTTTTGCTTTCTCCATCATGTCTTCCGGGATAGGCATCCCCTGAGTGTTGCCATCACTATCGTAGGTGTATGCTTTCATTTTGACGAAATCTATTACAGCATTGTAATTTTCATCTTCACCGATAGGAAGAGTGAATAGAAGTGCTTTAATATCAAGCTCATTCGATATGCTGGTCAATGTATCTTCAAGAGAGGTGTTTTCTCTATCAAGCTTATTTACAAAGATTAACCTCGGGATATCACCAGCCATTTCCCAATACTTTCTTACCTGGACAGGAACTTCTCCCTGTATGGCTTCTACTAGGATTACTGCGCCATCAGCTATTTTTATTGCACTATCTGTTTCGTAAAGGAAGTTTAAAAACCCAGGGGTGTCTATAACATTAATGAAGTGGTTTTTGGTTTCAAAGAATGCGACGTGGGAATTAATGGACATGTGGCGGTTAATTTCTTCATTTTCATAATCAAGTATAGAAGAACCGTCATCAACTTTTCCAAGCTTATCTGTGGCTCTATGCATATAAAGCATGGCCTCTACAAGGGATGTTTTTCCGGCACCGTGAGGAGCGATAAGAGCTATATTCCTGATTCTACTTCTATCATACTCCGGCATAGCAAGTCACCTCCGCGTTCGTTTAGTTTGAAGTACTTACATATGATCTCCAATGAATAATTTCATACTTGTAAACAGTACAATTTGATAGGTTTTAGAACTAATTTTTCTGATATTTTTTTCTAAATCTTTCAACTCTACCTTTTGCCTCTGCTGCTCTCTCTTTTCCAGTGTAGAAAGGATGACAGTTGGCGCATACTTCAACTGTGAAGTCTTCAAACCTGGTTGATTTAGTCTGATATGAAGCCCCGCAAGAGCAGCTCACAGTTACGTCTTTGTATTCAGGATGAATTCCTGCTTTCATTTTCTTGCCTCCAAATTTTTGCTTGTATATGATATTATGAGAATTACCCAAATAAACTATAATAAATTAACATTATTTTCAATACTCAGCAATAGTATTTGTCTTGAACCTATTGAATTTACTAAAAAAAAGAGAAAAAGCGACCATATGGTCACTTTTTCTCTTCTATGTATCTTTTTGTACTGTATTTTTTATCTCGTTATTTATTTTTCTGTGAATTCAGCGTCTATGACATCATCACCGTCTTTCTTGTCGTTATCATCGTCATGAGATGTGCCCTCTGACTGAGGTTCTTCCGGCGTTTCACCTTGAGCGGGCGCTGTGTCGTCTCCGGCCCCGCTGCTTTCTGCCTGTTGTTTGTACATAAGCTCTGCAAGCTTGTGTGACGCTTGAGTAATTTTTTCAGTTGCGTCCTGAAGAGCCTGAGCGTCTTCTCCCTTAACAGCATTTCTGCCCTCTTCTAAGGCTTCCTGGAGCTCTTTCTTCTCATCTTCTGACAGCTTGTCTTCAAATTCCTTAAAGCTCTTGTCTGTTCTGTAGATAAGTTCGTCAAGTTTGTTTCTGCTCTCAACTAGATCATGACGCTTCTTATCTTCTTCCGATTTATCTTCAGCGTCTTTGACCATGCTGTCAATTTCTTCCTTGCTAAGACCGCTCGAGGCTTCAACCCTTACTTTTTGTTCTTTCTGGGTTGCCATGTCTTTAGCTGAAACATGGAGTATGCCGTCGGCGTCTATGTCAAAAGTTACCTCGACCTGTGGAATACCCCGTGCTGATGGTGGAATTCCGTCCAGTATGAACCTTGCCAGTGTTCTGTTGTCCCCTGCCATCTGACGTTCTCCTTGGAGAACATGAATTTCAACCGATGTCTGGTTATCTTCCGCCGTTGTAAATACCTGGCTTTTTTTGGTTGGTATTGTTGTGTTTCTCTCTATAATTTTTGTCATAACACCACCGAGAGTTTCGATTCCAAGGGAAAGAGGTGAAACATCAAGAAGTAGAACATCTCTCACTTCACCACCCAATACGGCTCCCTGTATCGCTGCGCCCATTGCAACTACTTCGTCAGGATTGATACCCTTATGGGGTTCTTTTCCAAAGAAGTCCGTTACAACTTTTTGCACCATTGGGATTCTGGTAGAACCTCCTACCAGGATTACCTCGTTGATGTCACCTGCTTTAAGCCCAGCGTCTTTAAGAGCCTGTTTACATGGTTCGAGCGTTCCCTTAATTCTGTCTTCAATCAATTGCTCAAACTTTGATCGGGTTATTTTCAATACAAGGTGTTTAGGTCCGGAAGCGTCTGCAGTAATAAACGGAAGATTGATTTCTGTCTCTAGTGTATTTGAAAGCTCAATCTTTGCTTTCTCCGCTTCCTGTCTTAAACGCTGAAGCGCCATTTTGTCGCTGCTTAGATCAATTCCGGATTCTTTCTTGAACTCTTCGATGATGTATTGCATTACCATTCTGTCAAAATCGTCACCGCCAAGGTGAGTATCACCATTAGTGGATTTAACCTCAATTACATTATCTCCAACTTCAAGAATGGATATATCAAAAGTACCGCCTCCCAAGTCGTATACGGCGATAATACCCTCAGATTTTTTATCAAATCCATAGGATAAAGCGGCAGCCGTGGGCTCGTTTATTATTCTTTTAACTTCAAGTCCAGCAATTTTTCCAGCGTCTTTTGTCGCCTGCCTTTGTGAATCGTTAAAGTAAGCTGGCACTGTAATTACAGCTTCTTTTACTTCTCCGCCTACATAATCCTCGGCGGCTTTTTTTAGTTTCATTAATACGTGTGAGGAAATTTCCGGTGGTGAATATTCTTTCCCATTTACCTCGATCCACGCGTCATCATTTTTTGATTTAACAATTTTATAAGGGAGATGTGAAGCTTCTTCTTTAAACTCATCATAGCGCATACCCATGAGCCTCTTAACGGAAAAAATTGTGTTCTCCGGATTAACGACACCCTGTCTCTTTGCAGGGCCGCCAACAAGTATTTCACCATCTTTTGAGAATGCGACTACTGATGGAGTAACCCTTGCTCCCTCTTCGTTTATTATTACCTTAGGCTCACCGCCTTCAACAATAGCAACAACTGAGTTTGTGGTCCCTAGGTCAATTCCAATTATTTTTCCTGTGCTAGCCATTTTGCAGCCTCCTAATCTTTATTTTCTGTTTATGATGGTGCCGTTCCAATTTGCTCTGTCAGATTTCAGATTCCTTCTGATATTACGTTTTCAACCGCACCTTTTAATTTCTTTAGAGCATGAACTTCTATTTGTCTCACTCTTTCTTTTGAAATACCAAGTTCGTCCCCAAGCTCTCTTAGTTTTTCAGGGGGGCTCTTTAGATATCGGCTCTCTATCACTTTTTGCTCTCTTGGTGATAGTTTTTCAAAACCGGCTTTTATCCCCTGACTGGATAATTCTTCTGTCTCTATTGACTGGAGGACTTCTTCCTGTGTTGCTCTCCCGTCTGATAAAGCATCCAGATATGTAACTGCATTATCTTCTGTAGCAGCTGCGTCCAGTGAATAGTCTCTGGATGCCATTCTGAATTCCATATCTATTACATCTTTATCTTTTACGCCGAAGAGCTCTGCGACTTTGCTTACTTCCTGTTCAGTCATTTCACTATTTTCTATATTTAATTCTTTTTTTGCTCTTCCAATTTTGTGGAAAAGTTTTCTCTGTGCCTGAGTGGTTCCTATTTTAACCTGACTCCAGAATTTCATAATATGATTCTGTATGCCCGCACGTATCCACCATACGGCATAAGAAATTAATCTGTACCCTTTATATGGATCAAATTTTTTCACTGCCTTCATTAATCCCATAGTACCTTCCTGAATGAGATCTGAAAGCGGGAAGCCGTATGATAAATATTCTCTAGCTACCTTAACCACAAATCTTAAATTGGACACAACTAGCGTATTTGCTGCTTCTAGGTCCATTTCATCGTGATACCTGACAGCGAGTTTGTATTCCTCTTCTTTATCTAGAACAGGATATTTATCAATTTCCTTAAGAAAAATGTTTAATGGTTCTCTTAAAGTTACAGCATTCATATTATTGTATGCCTCCTTACAACAAAGTAATCATCATCCATTTGTTGTCAAGGGGTCAATTAGGGATTACTAACAAGAATATATTCAATAAATTCAAAAGGTTAGAGTTATCTTGTCATATTTTAGATAAAGAATATGATTTGATAGTCTTATTTTACTGAATAAGTGTTATTTTGTGGCTTCTACAGCTTTCCCGGCTGCTTCGCGCATGTCTGAGCCTGTTATGATGTTGAGACCCGATTCTGAGAGAAGTTTTCTTCCGAGTTCAACGTTGGTACCCTCAAGCCTTACAATTAGCGGTACTTCTATTCCGACTTCTTTTGCTGCGCTTATTACACCTTCAGCTATCGTATCACATTTCATAATGCCGCCGAAGATGTTAATGAAAATTGCTTTAACATTAGGGTCACTTAGTATCATTTTAAGAGCTTGCAATACCTGGTCGGCTGTCGCGCCTCCACCTACATCAAGAAAGTTGGCAGGTTCTCCGCCGTGATGCTTGATAATATCCATTGTTGACATTGCAAGTCCGGCTCCGTTGACAAGGCATCCAATATTTCCGTCAAGTTTTACATAGCTTATGCCCCACTTCTTGGCTTCTAGCTCTGTTGGATCTTCTTCATTTGGGTCGTGCATTTTTTCAATATCAGAGTGTCTGAAAAGAGCGTTGTCATCAAAATTCATTTTTGCGTCAAGCGCATAGACATCGCCGTCATTTGTGATAATTAGGGGGTTAATCTCCGCAAGTGAACAATCGTTATCGATAAATGCTTCATAAAGTCCAATAATGAACTTAACTGCTTTATTTACGGTCTTACCTTTTAGTCCAAGGAAGTACGATATTTTTCTGCATTGATAAGGAAGTAACCCTACAGTAGGATCGACGTGCACTTTTAAGATTTTTTCAGGATTGGTTCTGGCTACTTCTTCAATCTCCATGCCGCCTTCCTGGCTGGCCATAATAACAATCTGCTCTGTGGCTCTGTCAATTACCATTCCAAGATAGAGTTCAGTTGCAATATTTGACGCTTCTTCTACGAGTACTTTGCTTACTAATTTGCCTTCAGTCCCTGTCTGGTGAGTGACAAGGTGCATGCCAATTATTTCTGACGCAATACGTTTTACTTCCTCAAGTGTGTTGGCAAGCTTGACTCCTCCGCCTTTCCCTCTTCCACCTGCGTGTATCTGAGCTTTAATAACAAATTTGTCTACATTAAGGTCTTTGGCTATTTGCTCTGCTTCGTCTTCATTATGAGCCACTTTACCCATAGGGGTTGCAACTCCATAATTTGAAAGTAATTCTTTAGCCTGATACTCGTGAATGTTCAATTTAATACTCTCCTTAAATCAATTAAAAATTTTAGTTCCCTTTTACTTTATTTATAATCCACTGTAGTGGGTCGAAGTATGTATCTGCTACTCGTTCTTTAAGTGGAATAATGGCGTTATCCGTTATATGAATCTCTTCAGGGCATACGTCTGTGCAGCATTTTGTAATGTTACAGTACCCAACACCTGCCGCTTCCCTTAGAAGCTCTTTTCTGTCCTCTATGTCTAAAGGATGCATTTCAAGCTCAGCGATTTTGATCATCATACGAGGGCCGAAAAACTCATTCTTTTTATTGTGATTTCTCAATATATGGCAGACATTCTGACACAGGTAGCATTCAATGCATTTACGGAACTCCTGGCTTCTTTCGACATCAACCTGCTGCATTTTCCAGTCTGTGTCTTCTGCGTATTTAAACGGCGGGATTTTCTTGCGAACTTCATAGTTCCAGGATACATCCGTTACAAGGTCTTTCATTATAGGAAAAGTTTTTAGTGGATAAACTCTTATAGGTTTGTCGAGTGGCAAGGAATCCAGTCTTGTTTTGCAAGTCAGTTTAGGCATGCCATTAATTTCCGCACTACAAGATCCGCATTTGGCTGCTTTACAGTTCCATCTCACGGCCAAATCGCCGTCATAGTTTGCCTGTACGTAGTGAATGGCATCGAGAACAACCATTCCTTCTTCTACGGGCACTTCGTATTCAACTTCCTGCCCACCTTCCGTATCGCCTCTGAATATTCTTAATTTAGTAACTGACATTATTTATATCCTCCCTCGACAATCTTCTTTAGTTCATCTGGCATTTGAGGGAGAGGTGATGTGCCAAGGTTCATTTCACCGCCGCTGCCTTTAGAAATCACTGAGTTAACTGTTCCCCATACTTCATCATTATATTTGGGGAAATCCACACGGCTATGGGCTCCTCTGCTCTCTTCGCGTTGATGGGCGCATCTGGCTATCGCTTCAGATACGATAAGCATAGATTTAAGGTCTTTACATAAATGCCAACCAGGATTATACATCCTGGATCCTTCAATTTTTAATTGTGACGCTCTCTCTTTCAGTACATTAATTTCTTGGATACCTTCATGTAATTTTTCTTTAGTTCTAAATACACCTACATAATCACCCATTGTATCCTGAAGTCCTTGATGCACCGTATAAGGATTCTCACCTTCAGAATTTTCAAATGGGGCAAGCATTTCTTTGACTGCGTTGTTAACGTCTTCGTCGTTAATTTTGAGCTGGTTGTCATTAATTTTGCTTGCGTAATCCGAAGCTCCTGCTCCTGCTCTTTTACCAAAGACAAGTAAATCGGATAGTGAGTTTCCGCCGAGTCTGTTGGCTCCGTGCATTCCTCCTGCTACTTCACCGCAGGCAAATAAGCCATTTACAGTGCTCTGCTCTGTTTCAGGATCAACTCTCACGCCGCCCATTACATAATGTGTAGTTGGAAAAACCTCCATCGGCTCTTTCGTAATATCTATCTCTGCAAACTCTTTAAACTGGTGATACATGCTTGGGAGTTTCTTCTTAACATACTCAGCTCCCCTGTGTGATATATTGAGGAAAGCTCCCCCATGAGGAGACCCTCTGCCTTCCTGAACCTCAGTATAAATAGATCTGGCTACAACGTCTCTTGTTGAAAGCTCCATTCTTTCAGGGTCGTATTTTTCCATAAACCTTTCGCCTTCCCTGTTGGTGAGAATTCCGCCCTCGCCTCTTACGGCTTCGGTCACAAGAATTCCTTTTACACTCGGTGGCCAGACCATTCCGGTAGGATGAAATTGAACAAATTCCATGTCTATCAAATCTGCCCCAGCTTCATAAGCAAGAGCATGTCCGTCTCCCGTGTATTCCCAGGAGTTGGAAGTAACTTTGTAGGATTTTCCGATACCGCCTGTTGCAAGTACAATTGCTTTTGCTTGAAACAATACAAATCGTCCGCTTTCTCTCCAGTATCCAAAAGCGCCGGAAATGCGGTCGCCGTCTTTTAGTAAATGTGTAATAGTACATTCCATATATACGTCCACTCCGGTATGAATACCTCTGTCCTGAAGTGTACGAATCATCTCGAGTCCTGTGCGGTCGCCAACATGGGCGAGACGTTTCCATGTATGACCACCGAATGCTCTCTGGTTTATGTTCCCTTCTTTTGTTCTGTCAAAAAGAGCACCCCAGTGTTCGAGTTCCCTAACACGGTCTGGAGCTTCCTGTGCATGAAGTTGAGCCATTCGCCAATTGTTGAGCAATTTACCGCCGTGCATTGTGTCATGGAAATGTGTTTTCCAATCGTCTTTGGAATCTACATTGGCAAGAGCTGCGGCAACGCCGCCTTCCGCCATTACGGTGTGAGCTTTACCAAGGAGTGATTTACAAACAAGTCCTACAGAGGCTCCCTGAGCTGAAGCTTCAATTGCAGCCCTAAGGCCGGCTCCTCCGGCTCCAATTACAATTACATCATGTGTGTGTGTCTCGAATTTTTCCATTATATTATCCTCAAGTCTGTAATAACGCCCTTGGCCAATAAGAAGATATAGAGATCGGCAAGTGCAACGCTGAATAAGCTAAGCCATGCCCAAAGCATGTGGTGTTCGTTCCAGCCGCTGACCTTTTCCCAAAGCCTAAAACGTGTCGGGCATTTTGAGAATACGTCAAGCCTACCGCCTACAAGATGACGGAACGAATGGCAGGAAAGCGAATACATTGACAGTAGAAATACATTTACAAATAGAACTATAGTTCCTACTCCGATACCGAACCCGTCTTCAAACCATAGCGCGTGGAAAGCGTCTACCCAGAGGAAGAAAAGAACCACTGCCGCTGCGTAAAAGAAATAACGATGTATGTTTTGAATTATAAAAGGGAATTTTGTCTCACCGTCATATGAGCCGTCTTTAGCCATGGGCTTCACGGCACACGCGGGCGGAGCCAAAAAGAATGATCTGTAATATGCTTTTCTGTAATAGTAGCATGTAGCCCTGAACCCTAGTGGGGCCCACAAGATCAACAGTGCAGGAGAAAACGGCCACCATGACGCCAAAATGTAAGGTGAATAGAAAGGTGAAAGATATGGCTGCACCAAAAAATCAACATTCGCAAATGCACGCCATGTTGAATAAACACCAAATGTGCCAAGCACTACTGCTGTAATTAGAGGCGCAATCCACCAAGCATCAGTTCTTAACGTTATAGAGCTTTGCGTAGTCCCGTTTGCCATTGTAATTCCTCCCTTAACTTGTCTCAACTATTAAATAATTTTATGTTTTTT